>JADFDN010000005.1 GCA_018262815.1 Thiobacillus sp. | reverse complement strand
GCGGCCTCGCGCAGATCCTCGATGCGGGAATTGGTGCAGGAGCCGATGAAAACCTTGTCCACCGGAATCTCGGTCACCGGCGTGCCGGCTGCCAGGCCCATGTATTCGAGCGCACGGGTCCAGTCGTGCTGTTTGACCTCGCTCGGCGCCTTGGCCGGGTCGGGCACGCTGCCGCCGATGGTCGTCACCATTTCGGGCGACGTGCCCCAGGTGACCTGCGGTTCGATCTTCGCGGCGTCGAGTTCGACCACGCGATCGAACTTTGCATCGGCGTCCGAATGCAGCGTGTTCCACCACGCCACCGCCTTGTCCCACGCGGCGCCCCTGGGCGAATAGGGGCGGCCCTTGACGTAATCGATCGTGGTCGCATCGACCGCCACCATGCCGGCGCGCGCGCCGGCCTCGATCGCCATGTTGCACAGCGTCATGCGGCCTTCCATCGACAGGGCACGGATCGCCGAACCGCCGAATTCCAGCGCGTAGCCGGTGCCGCCGGCGGTGCCGATCTCGCCGATGACCGCCAGCGCGATATCCTTCGCCGTCACGCCCGTCCCGAGCTGGCCTTCGACCCTAACCAGCATCGTCTTCGACGGCTTCTGCCACAGGCATTGCGTGGCCAGCACGTGCTCGACTTCCGAGGTGCCGATGCCGAAGGCCAGGGCCCCGAACGCGCCATGCGTCGAGGTGTGCGAATCGCCGCACACCACGGTCATGCCCGGCAGGGTCAGGCCCTCTTCCGGGCCGATGACGTGGACGATGCCCTGACGGATGTCGTCCATCCTGAATTCGGTGATGCCGAACTCGGCGCAGTTGGCGTCGAGCGTCTCCACCTGCAGGCGCGAGATCGGGTCGGCGATGCCCTGGCTGCGGTCGGTGGTCGGCACGTTGTGATCGGGCACGGCGATCGCCGCATCAACGCGGCGCGGCGTGCGGTGGGCGAGCTTCAGCCCCTCGAAGGCCTGCGGACTGGTGACTTCGTGCACCAGATGGCGGTCGATATAGAGCAGCGTGGTGCCGTCGGCCTCGACGTGGACGACGTGGGCGTCCCACAATTTCTGGAATAAGGTTTGACCGGACATGCGGAATAAGGCGTAACAGCGCGTAAAACGCTGATTATTTCATAGCTTGGCGGGTGCGGGCACGGATTTTGTATTCCCCCACAGGGCGTACACCCCCCAGGCCAGCGCAGCGCTGACGGCCGCCAGGGTAAAGGTCCACGCCGGGCCCAGCGATTCCCAGGTCAGCCCGCTCGCCAGCCCGCCGATGGTGCCGCCGACGCCGTAGGACAGGCTGGTGTAGAGCGCCTGCCCGCGTGCCTGGTGACGCCCACGGAAATGGGCGTGGATCAGCGCCACCGCCGCCGCATGGTAGGTGCCGAAGGTGAAGGCATGCAACGTCTGCGCGCCCCACACCAGCCAGGCCGACTCCACCCCCCAGGCGATCAGCAGGAAACGCAGCACCGCCAGCGCAAAGCTCGCCAGGATCAGGCGGCGCGGCGTCACCCGGGCGAAGATGCGCGGGATGATCAGGAAAATTCCGATCTCGCACAGCACCCCGAGCGCCCACAGCCAGCCCACGGTGGACTTGTCGTAGCCGTGATCGACCAGATAAATGGAATAGAAGGTGTAGTACGGCCCGTGCGTCACCGCCATCAGCAGGCAGGCGGCCAGCAGCGAGGCCACCTCGGGCCGCTTCAGCACCTCCCAGACCGGGATGTGATCGCCGGCATGGGGCAGGATATCGGCCTCGGGAATCACCCGCGCGAACGCGGCGATCCCCAGCATCAACAGCAGTACTGCCCACGGCAGCCAGGCGATGGAGACGAAATCAAACGCATAGCCCAGCCCCACCACCACGATGATGAAGCCGACCGATCCCCACAGGCGGATGCGTCCGTAGGCATCGGTGCGCTCACCCAGATGCGACAGCGTCATCGCCTCCACCAGCGGCAGCGACGCGCTCCAGAAGAAACTCAACGCCGCCATCACCGCGAACAGCCACCAGAAGCCGCTGCCGAAGAACACCCCGGCGAACACGATCACGCTGCCCAGCGCCGCGATCTGCACGATCGCGGTGCGGCGGCCGGTGCGGTCGGCGATATGCCCCCAGATGTTGGGCGCGAAAATCCGCATCACCTGCAACAGCGACATCAGCACGCCGATCTCGACCGCGTTGAACGCCAGCGACTGAAGATACAGTCCCCAGAACGGCGACATCGCGCCGACGAAGGCGAAATAGAAGAAATAAAAACCGGACAGACGCCAGTAAGGGACAACGCTCATGCGGCCGGATTATCCCTGAGCGCGGCAGCGTTTCCGCATCCGCAATTGAATCCGGGAACGAATAAAAGTGCTGCGCGTCCGGATCACCCCATGCCGGCTGGCGAATCGCGCGAGGGAATACGCGCGATCCACGCCATCAGGATCAGGCCGCCGACGCCCATGGCCAGCTTCGCGGGCCAGCCCGGCACGACAAACCCGATGGAAACCGCGAAGCTCAGCGCGATCAGCCCCAGCGCGGCGCGCTTGGCGCGATACGGAATGCTGCGATGCTCGCGCCATTCTCGAATCAGCGGCCCGAACTGCGGGTGATTCAGCAGCCAGTTGAAAATGCGGCGGGAAGAACGCGCGAAGCAGGCGGCCGCCAGCAGCAGGAAGGGCGTCGTCGGCAGTACCGGCAGAAAAAGTCCGAACCCCCCCAGCAAGAGAAATAGCGCACCCAGACCGGCAAATACAAGACGAACCGGAACGGGATGACGGTGATGGCCGCCATCGTCAGTCTGTCTGCTCAAACCGGTTCCCTCCGAACTCGCTGCCGCATGCCCCGCCCGGATGCCCCGTACGATGCCAGCAGTGCATCGCGATGCGTCACGCTCGGAACCACGGCTATTTCAGCACGAACGTCAGCTTCATCCGTACGGTGTATTCGACAACCTTGCCCTTGTTCACCTTCACGCTCTGATCCATCACCCAGGCGCCGGTGATGTTCTCGAGCGATTCGGCCGCCTTCGCGATCCCCTGCTTGAGCGCGTCCTCGAAACTTTTCTTGGAGCTTGCCGTGACTTCGATGGTTTTTGCGATGCTCATGATGCCCCCTTCCGGTTGAAGAAACTGGCCCGTCTTTCAGAGTATCAACTTGCGCCGGGAATCCAACTGCAAAATCCGCCACCGGCGCCTACTTCATGCTCGAACGCAGTTTGACCGTCTCGCCGGTCACCGCGAACACGCCATTGCCGCGATGGTGCAGTGTCTGCAGTTTCCTGACGGCGCTGTCCACCCAGGCCTGCACCCCCTCGAGAATGAAAAAGTTGTAGCGGTTCACCAGCCGCGTATCGGCCACCCGGCATTCCACGCTGGCATAGCATTCGGCGATCAGCGGCGCCTGCACCTCGGAGGCTGCGGTCGGGGTGAGGCCGAATTTCGCGAACTTGTCGACCTTGAGCCCGGAGCAGTTGCCGATGCCGACCACCTGTTTCGCCAGTTCCAGCGTCGGAATGTTGATCACGCATTCTCTCGTGGCCTTCAGCGTGTCGAAGGAGGCATTGCGGCCGCTGATCACGCAGCCGATCAGCGGCGGCTCGAATTCCATCATGGTGTGCCACGACATCGTCATGATGTTGGCGCGCCCCTTGCGGGCCGTCGTCACCAGAACCACCGGCCCCGGCTCCAGCAGGCCGTACACCTTCGACAGCGGATAGGACCGTTTCGCCATGGCAGGCTCCTCGCAACACCCGGACGCTTTCAGCTTAGTCCGTCAGGCGCACCTGTCACAGGCTGTCACATTCTGGAACGGCAGCGACACGACCCCGACACGCCCGCTTCCTACCATGCACTCACCCCGGGCAAGCCATCGACCTGCACGGGGACATTTCAAACTGCACAGGAGTGATTCATGAAGCAAACCGCACACGCCCTCATCCTCGGTTCCCTCGCTGCCCTGCTCTCGGCCTCCGCCCTGGCCGATCACAACAGCCCCAACGGTGCCGGTTGGGCCAACATGCCGAATGACATCCACAACACCCGCATCGAGGACGACCTCAGCGGAACCGAGTTTGCCGACTTCGTGCGCCAGGGCGCCGGTGCCGACACGGTGAACCGCTACCTGGACAGCACCACCACGCAGTCCGGCGGTTCCGCCTCGACGCGCGGCGGCAGCCGCCGCTAGGCAGTGCGGGGCGTGCGCCCCGCAGGCGAAGCAAGGCCGTGGCCCGTCTGGGCCACGGCCTTTTTCATGGCGGCGGGTCGCGCCGCGTCGGCATCAAGACACGGCGTCGGCCCGCCCGGGAAAACGAGGCTTGAATCCGAGGATGGCGTGACCTACTTTTAATAGACACCCGGAAGCTTGAAGGAGAGTCGTCATGCTGCACGTTTCAACCGATATCAACCGGCTCATCAACGAACCGGCAACCGACCCCGACTTCCCCCATGCCCCGTTCGACTGGACCCGCGAGGAAACCCGGAAGGCTGCACAGGCAGAGGGGCTGGAACTCAACGAAGACCACTGGGAAACCATACGCGCCCTGCAGAACTATTACGCGCACCACGCCGACGACACCACCATCAACCTGCGTGATCTGCACGATGCCCTGGAAGAGCACTTCCACCAGAAGGGCGGGCTGAAATATCTGTATACCCTGTTCCCGGGCGGACCCATCGCGCAAAGCTGCCGTCTGGCCGGCCTGAAAGCCCCATTCATGGCCAGCGACCGCAGCTTCGGCAGCGTAGCCTAGCGGGGTTGCCGCCGCACCGGCGGCACGGCCTCCTGGCAGCCGCACCGGCCGGCTGCATCCATTACGGGGCCGGACGCGCTTCGTCGCTACCCGCATTCAACCGCGCCCTGCCGGCCTGGACGCCATCCGGCAACGACGCAGTCCGAACCGACCCAGACCCATTTGATCGGCGCCGCGGCGCTTGATCAACGGCGTAAATGCCCACATACTTGGCGACACAGCAGCAAGGGCCTGCTGCCCTTTGCTCGATAACGAACGCCAGGTATCCAACCCGCTTGTGGCTTCACTGATTCCTTCCTCGCTGATCGATTTGCACGACCTGCGTCTGGACGATGCGCGCGCGTTGCTGGAACACGCCGGCCAGGACAGTCAGCCGCAACCGGGCGAACCGCCGCTTCGCTATCTGCAAAGGCTCCTCGACGGCCTCAGCGAGCTTTCGCTCAAGGATCCGCTGACGGGCCTGGGCAACCGCAGGCACTTCCGCGCCGTACTGGAGCGCTCGATCGAGATCGTTGCGCGCTCCGGCGAATCGGTCCTGCTGCTGCTGCTCGACATCGACCATTTCAAGAACATCAACGACACCCACGGCCACCTGGCCGGCGACCAGGTGCTGCAGGCCGTTGCCGACTGCCTGGCCCGCTGCGTGCGGCCGATGGACACGGTCGTCCGCTATGGCGGCGAGGAATTCGCGATGATCCTGCCCAATTGCCGACCGGCCTGCGGACGCACCGTCGCCGAACGCATTCGTCGGGCGATCGAATCGCTGTCGATTTCAACGCAACAACTCAACCTGCAGGTCACGATCAGCATCGGCGGCGCCTATGCGCCGGAATGGGTCCGCTCCACCGCAGACCTGTGGATCGAACGCGCCGACCAGCAGCTGTATCGCGCGAAGAGCGACGGCCGCAATCAGGTGTTTCTCGAACTGCCGCAGGAAATCTCGGTCAGCGCCGAGGAAAAAGGTCTGCTGTTCGGCCATCTTCTGCTCGACGAACCGGCAAGCCCCGACAACTCCACCGCCGGCGCCTCCGTCGCTGCCGGCGCCACGCTTCATCGAGTACGCGCATGAATGATGTACTGACGCCTCCCGCCGACCACCCGGCCGCAGCCAAGGTCCCCCTGAAGCCGCTCGGCAAGGTCATCGCAGTCACCAGCGGCAAGGGCGGGGTCGGCAAGACCTTCGTCTCCGCCAACCTCGCTGCGGCGCTGGCCAAACGCGGCCACAAGGTGCTGGTGCTGGACGCCGACCTCGGACTGGCCAACCTCGACGTGGTGCTCAACCTGTATCCCAAGATCACGCTGCACGACGTCTTCACCGGCAAGGCCAAACTGGAAGACGCCATCCTGCAGGCGCCGGGCGGCTTTTCCGTATTGCTGGCGGGTTCCGGCATGGTCGAATATTCGCGCCTGACGCCTGAGGTACGCGACGAATTCCTGCGCATCGTCAGCGGCCTGGTGCCGCATTACGACGTCGTGCTGCTGGATACCGGCGCCGGCATCTCGGACGTCGTGCTGTTCGCGGTTTCGCTGGCATCCGAAGTGCTGATGGTCGCCACGCCGGAGCCGACCTCGCTCACCGATGCCTACGCCACGATCAAGGTCCTGGTGGGACAGCAGCAGCGGCAGACCGTGCGCGTGCTCGTCAACCAGGCCGCCCGCCCCGGTGCCGGCCAGGCCATCACCCATCAGCTGCAGCAGGTCCTCGACCGCTTCGTTCCGGCCGAACCCGACCGCCCCCTCCGCCTGGTCAGCATGGGCGAGATTCCCGTCGATCCCGAAGTGCGCCAGGCCGTGATGCGCCGCCAGCTGATGATGCAGGCCACGCCCGACTGCCCGGCCGGCGTGGCCATTTCGCAGCTTGCACGCAAACTGGAAGAAAGCGTCATTCCCAGGCTGGCGTAAACGCCCCGCCTGCCAGATCGGACGCCCTGCCTAGGCTTGGTCGTACGCAGGTCCGGCCTTGACCAGCGCCTTCACCTTGTCCGGTTCCATCCGCAGCAAGTTTCCGATTTCGCGGTAATCGTCCGGCAGCGCGGCATCGTCCCACCCCTGAGCGGAATGCCGGGCCAGGTCGACCGCCAGCATCACATTGCGCACCCGGACCGTGTGCGCCTGCGCCGGATCCATCAGGTTCATCAGCAATGCCGGAAGCTGCCACTCGGCGGTCAGCTGGCGCTGCAGTTCCAGCCCGGTGAAGCCCAGCACCTGCTTCTGCACGTCCGCGCTGCGCAGCGTCTTGTCGGCTTCCTGCCGCTTGTGGATTTCCAGCATCTGCGCGGGATTGAAACACCACATCAGCATTTCCGCGACATGTGTCAGCAGCGTGGACACATGGACCTCCTCCGCATGCAGATCGTGCAGACGCAGTGCCCAGTCGTATGCGTAATGCGCGGCGCGCTGGGCGCGCCGCACCGTCTGCAGCAGATGCACCAGAGCCTCGAGATGGCCATGCAGCATCTGCTCGGAAATCGGCGTGGCCGGCACTTCGCGGAAAAAAGTGTCCAGCCCCATCATCAGCAGCGCCTCTTTCACATCGACCAGTTCGTACGTCTGGTTGCGATGCTTGTGCGTCTGCATGTAGCGCAGCAGCTTGACCGTCATCAGCGGATCGTCGGTCACGACATGGGCGACGCTGCGGGCATCCAGCAGCGATTCGTCGGCGCGCAGGCGCTCGAGCTCGCGCGTGGTGCGCTTCAGAACGGGAATATCGGCCTGCCGCAGAAAAACGAGCCAGGCGGCCAGGCTTTTGGGTTGCTGCGGCATCATTCCCCCATGACGGTGTGGCGAAATTTCATTGCTGGCACATGCGCGAGCTGAAACGGATACCTGATGAATCGGTGGATACGTCCTCAACTTGAGCCGCCGGAGAGCGGCCGTCGCTTACCCGCAACCCGGCACCCGAAACGCCCGCTGCGATCCGGATGCGGACAGGCAGCCCGGCTCGCAGGCCTGCCGCACCGCCTTATTTCTTAAGCTGCGGCTGGTCCAGATAGCGGACGTCCTTCACCGACAGCGGCAGCGGGTTGACGTACTGATATCCCTTGCCCTGCCAGTAAACCAGTTCCGGGAAGCCTGCCGGCACCACGGTGATGAAGCCGTGCATGTCCTCGGCGCGGTAGCCGGCCGCCTTCATCGCGTTGTTGCACATCTTGAACTGGACGCCGTCCTGCGCCAGTTCCGCCATCTTGTCGACGATGCCCTGGTATTTCTCGTAGTTTTCCTTGGCGAACGCGCGCAGCTCCGGCCCGTGCGTGACGACGACCACATCGCCGCGGGTTTCCCGCCTGGTGTTCTTGACGAAGTTGTACAGGATGTTCAGCTTCTGCGGATCCTCGTAATTGACATCGAATACCGTCGGGGTCACCGGCATGGGGTGCATGTCGACCTTGGCGGTGCCATAGGGCGCCAGCGCTTCCGCCAGAACGGAGGATGCCGGGGCCAGGGTCAGGACGGCGGCGATTGCCATCCCAGTCAGTTTTGCTTTCATGTTGCGTCTCCTTTTGGAATATAGGCGCTTTATAAACGGCCCGATCCCGCGCGCGGACCGAGCCGGGAAAACCAATCCCCCGCAAAGGGATTCATTTCAGGTTGCTGGACGAAAACAGCAGCACCTTGTCCGCCACGAAGCTGACATTGACCGAACGTGTTTCGTCGCCCCACCTGCAGTTGCGCACCCCCATCACATCGTCGCATTCATCGGGCGGACCGATCAGCCGGGTGACGTCGTCGTACGGCATGCCCACCGCGATCCTGCTGTAGTTCTCCAGCGTGAGCTTGCTGCAGCCCAGAATCGTCAGCAGCAGCCCCATCGCCACGACACTACGGATTTTCATGCGTTTCTCCCGGACCGAATCAAAACCACAGGATACGTCAGCATCGCGCCGCGCGCGTCAAAGCAGGCGATCCAGCACGAACACGCCCACCATGCTGAAGGCCAGTGCGATTTTCAGCAGGGCGCCGAACAGCAGACCCAGCGTTGCGCCGACCCCCGCCTGCGCCGCCGCGCGGGCCGAGGCGCGGCGGCTGAACTCGCCGATGACGGCGCCGACAAACGGCCCCAGCACAATGCCGGGCAATCCGAAAAACAGCCCGGCCAGCGCACCCAGCGCCGCACCGGTCACCGCCCGCGGCGACGCTCCGAATCTTTTCGCGCCGAATGCCGCCGCCAGCAGATCCACGCCGTAGCTCAGCAATGCCAGCACGCCCAGCAGCGTGAGCGTGATCCAGCCGACGTAGGCGAAGTTCTCTGCCCACGCCAACAGCAGCAGTCCGGCAAACACCAGCGGGATGCCGGGGAGCGCCGGCAGGATCAGCCCGGCAAAGCCGAGTACGATCAGGAGCGCCGCCAGCAGCCAGAGCAGAATCTGAAAACCCGGATCGGGCATGTGTCCTCCTGGAAGTCTAGACGACCCGACGGCACTCGCCTGGTTCCCTCGGGGATTGGGTCATTTTCGTTTTGCACTACACTGAAACGGATCGGATCCGATCGAAGGAGACGGCCATGTCCCCCCTTACGGCAATTCAACACAAGTCCGCTTCCGCCCTGTTCTTCACTGCGCTGGTGCTCCTGCTCCTGGCAGCGCCCCGGTCGCACGCCGCCAGCGCGGCCGAAATCGACCAGGAAGTCGACAAGGCCCTGGCCGCCTTCCAGAAAATCGAAGGCGCCAAAGCCTTTCTCGGCATTGCCAAGGGCGTCCTGGTGTTTCCCAAGGTCTACAAAGCGGGCATCGGCATCGGCGGCGAATACGGCGAAGGCGCGCTGCGTATAGACGGCAAAACCGTCGATTACTACAGTACCGCCGCAGCCTCGGTCGGCTTCCAGCTGGGTGCGCAAGCCAAGAGCATCGTCGTCCTGTTCACCAGCGAATCCGCCCTGCAGAAGTTCCGTGCGAGCGAAGGCTGGAAAGTGGGCGTCGACGGCTCCGTCGCCCTGGTGGACATCGGTGCCGGCAAGGCAGTCGACACCACCAACATCAAGGACCCGGTTATCGGTTTCATCTTCGGCCAGAAAGGCTTGATGTACAACCTCACGCTGGAAGGCTCGAAGTTCAGCAAACTGGACAAGAACAAACTGAACAAGAAGTAGCCGCTTGCCTGCCGCGGCGGCCGGGCGAGTCCCGTGCAGACGCGTGCCGCGGGCAGGCCAGTGCAGTTCAGCGTCCGTATTGCTGCTGCATGCGCCTCATCGTTTCAGGATCCATCTTGAACGCGCCGCCGGGGCCCATCCCCGGCATCCCTGACATCGTCACCGCTCCGTGTTTCTGGCCCGGCTTGCATGGGCCGAGCCATTTGCCCGTCATGGTCGACGACAGGGTCTGCATGCCGTGCATCGGCGGATCGAAGCGCGTGGTGTTTTCCATCCGGTAGTCGGTCGCCAGATTGCCCGTGATGACCGTACGTCCGGTGGCGGTATGGCCGTCCATCGCGCACACCGAATCGATCGTCACCCGGTTGCCGGTACGCTTCGTCTCCATCTTCGAACAGCGCCTGCGCACGTCGCGCGGATCGGCGGTCATGTCGTCCCGGCCCTGCTCGATGCACATCTGCATCGTCATCGGACCGGGCATGCCCTGACCGCCGGCAGCGGTTTCGGTCCTGATCTCCCACAGTCCCGACTTGCGCATCGGCGCATCGGCTGCCCAGGCAGCGGAAGCAAGCAGTGCAGCAGTCAGGCCGGCGGCCGGAATAAGGAAAATACGGTGCGTACGCATGATGGCATCCTCGGTTTGGGTTCAGGAATGGAAACGGGTGGTCCTTCGATTCATCTGGATCTGCGCCTGAGCAGCTCGCGCAAGGCCTGCTCGCCCAGGGGCTTGTCGTTCGGGTCGATCTTCAGGCTGGCGCGCAGATCGCGGCCGAATTCCGGGTCGTAGCGCCAGTGGATCAGGGCCACCGCCAGCAGCGTGATCGCCGCGCCGACGACGGCCAGCGCCATGTCCTTCTGCGCATCCCAGACATCGCCCTGCGCCCCCAGGAAGGCCAGGCCCGCGGAAGGATCGACGCGGGCGGCCACCCGCCATTCGATGACCTCGTACGCCGCCGAGAAGGCCAGCACCAGCTCCAGCGGAAACCAGTATGACCACACGCCGCGCGCCTTGGCCACCCGCATGAAGATCTCGCGCAGCGGATAGGCCAGCAGCAGCCCGAAACAGAAATGCACCAGCCGGTCGTACATGTTGCGCCCGGATCCGAACCAGTGCTGCAGCGTCGTGCCGAACGGCACCTCGGCATAGGTGTAATGCGATCCCACCACATGCAGCAGCATGAAGAGGGTCATCAGCGTATAGGACAGATTCGACAGCCTGAAATAACGCCCGGCCAGCACGATCACCGGAACGAAGACGAACACCAGGTAGTTTTCCAGCAGCCAGTCGTCCGGGTATCGGGGCTCGATCGCCGCCCACACCCAGACCGCGGCAAACACGGCCAGAAGCACGGCATGGTAGCGACTCATGCGCCGCACTCGAACGCGAACGAAAACCGGCGCATCTCAAAACCCGCCTAGGTAGGCGTAGCCGTCGTTCTGCAGCTTGACCAGCCGGGTGTAGCCGTCGTGCACGATCGTCACCCCGGGCAGCACGTCGGCAGGCGTCCAGCCCTTCGCCCGCATCACGCTGTGGCAGATTTCCACGCTCACGCCCAGGTCCAGCAGGTCCTGCGTGATCTTGGCGTTGAGATTGACGGCGAAGGGGTCGTTGACGGCCTTCTGGTAAGTGGAATCGATCAGCAGAAACTGCGCAGCGTCGCCGTGCAGCACCAGGTGAATATCGAGCTGCGCCGGCGTCACGCCCTGCTTGCCGTATGCCTCGATCAGCCCCCGTGCGTAATACAGCCCCTTGCTGATGCCCGCCGCAATCGCGGCGGAATGGATGTCGTACACCACCTTGTAGCGCGCACGCGGATCGACCTTCACGATCTCACGCGCTGCCGGCGCGTCCGCCGCCAGCGAGGGCCCGGCCAGTCCCGCAACGCAGCCGATCGCACACAGAATCCGGATGAAACGCATGAAGGTTCTCCGCAACAGGTTGAAGGCGGATGGGCCATTCGATACCCCGCAAGGCTCGCATGGCCGGTCCGCGCACGAAATACAATCTGCCTCGCCAACGGCGACGGCCTCAATCCTGCCACAAAAAACGGGGACGGTTGCCCGTCCCCGCTCGACCAATGATCCCCCGCCGCTCAGACGTGGTGACGATGGTGATGACCGCGATGGCGACCGGTCATCGCCTCGGCGTCGAACACCTTCTTCTGCTCCGCCGTCAGCTGGGCGTAGAAGGCCTTGATCGTCTCGGCACGCTCGGCCATTCTGGCGCGGCGCGCTTCCGACATCGCCTGCATCCTGTCCAGACGCTCGGGCGTGCTCAGCCTGGCGAACTCGGCGCGCATCGCCTGCCGGTCACCGCCCGTGCGATTCATGCCCGGCTGGCCCGCGCTGGCAAAGGCATTCCAGGCCGCCTCCTGTTCGGGGGCCAGCTTCAGCTTGTCCTTCAATGCAGCCAGGTGCGCAGCGCGGCGTTCGCCCATCGCATCGGCTTTCTGCCCGTGGCGGGTTTCGCAGCCGGGCTTGCCGGCTGCATCCCGTTCGGGCATCGCAAAGGCCGAGGCCGCCAGGATGCCGCTGCCCGCGATCAGGCCAACCAGCAGGGCGCGTTTGGTAAAACCACCTTGATTCGATTTCATGGCTTGCTCCTTCAGAGACGTTGTCGAAATAACCGGCAGCAGACGGCACGGCATGCGAGGCATTCTGGGCGGCCGGTGTAACGCTGCGATGTCGGACGCCCGCGAGGATGTAACCGTCTGTATCCGTTTGTAACGCGCCGCCCGCCCCGGCGTATCGGCCGGGCGGGCGCATTCTGCGCCCGGATCGGGTATCGTCCGGGTTCAGCCATCGAAAGGAGCCCCGGATTGAAACCGAACTATCAGTACGAAAAGCGACAGCGCGAAATGGAAAAGAAGAAAAAAAAGGCCGAGAAAGAACAGAAAAAGGCAGCCGCCGCCGAAGCGCCGCCGGCCGAAACCTCCCTGCCGGCGGATACCCCCCCTCCGCAGGCGGACCAGTGAAAAAGGGTCATCTCAGGATGACCCTTTTTCATTTCAGACCAGGCGTTAAGTCCGCCCGATAGCCTGCCGCTGCGTCTCGCGTCCCGCCGCTGGCGATAAGGCCGCGCGTGCGGTGCTGGGCTCCGCATCCTGTCTCCGTTACAAGACAGAAATTGGCTTTTTTTTACAACGGCTTGCAGATGCGGTCCGCTTTCGTGTCGCCATCCGGCGACGAAACACAGCTCCCGCCCCACCCTGACACATCAACTAACCCATTGATAAATAATGAAATGGTGTCCTGGCATGCGCTGTGCTGTAGAGGCATTGGCTTGTCAACATGCAGGCTATTCGTCCCAACCTCTACCATTCAGGAGTATCGAACATGATGAAGAAAGCCCAACCGATCCGTACCCAACTCGTGACCGTTCTCATGGCCGGCGTGGCCAGCATCGGCTTCGCCACGGCCGCCACCGCGGCGGGCGTCGGCGTCGGGGTCAATGCCGGCGCGGGCGCCCAGGTCGGGGCGCCCGCCAAGGCCCAGACGGGCGGCGCCGCGGAGGCACACATGAGCACTTCCGGCAGCGCCAACAGCAACGCACAGTGGCAAAGCGGCGCGACCCGGGGCGCAGACCGCGCAGCGGAGCGCCTGGACGCGAAAGGCGCCGGCATGACGCAATCGACCGACGCCGAACTCGAGGCCGCCGGCAAGGCGAGCGCCAAGGGCGCACGCTGAGCACGCCTCGCGTCCCGGGCGCCGCAAGGCGTAGAGGGGCGCGAACGAAACCCGTCAGTGCCGCAGCGGGGCTCGCGTCCTGCTAGCGTGCCCGGCTCCGAACGCCGTCCCGGCTTCGGAGCGCTCACGCGATTTATTTGAAGGGCGTCAGCCTCGCTCCCTCGATTTTCTGGAGACTCGTTCATGGCACGCAGCCCGCATTTCTTCAGCTTCATACACACCCTCAGGCATATCTTCAGCCATATCGGCGTCACGCTGCTCGCAGTCGGCGTCGCGTTTTCCCTGCCCATGCTCGCCCAGTACATCCTGTTCACCTGGTGGCCGATGGTGGAAGACGACTCGCAACTGCTGCTGATCAATGAAATCATTTTCGCCGCCGTGCTGGTGCTGCTGTTCAACCTGTTCCTCGGCGCACGGCAGGGTCGCCTAAGCCACCGGATGAACCGTCTGGTTTCTCTGGTGCACGTGCGCGAAGAAAGCAACTGGCGCTCGCGCTGGTCCGACCGCAAGCTGCTCGAACGCATCACCGGCACCCGCGACGTCTCGGTGATGTCGGTCACCGGCTACGACACCTTCGTGTCGCAGCGGCGCAAGCTGAAGAACGTGATCGACCACAGCTACGAATTGCGGGTCATGCTGATGAACCCCTACGGCACGGGGGCCCTCAGGCGCCTGCAATCGCTCGGCGATCCGGCTCCGCTGCTCGAAACCTATTGCCATGAAACCGCCGCCACGATCGAACGGCTGGCTGCGCTGGCGGCCGCAGGCAAGCAGGTCACGCTCAAGTTCTACGAGGATCCGCCCTTCTGGAACCTGATCGTCACCGGCGAATACGTATGGGTGCAGTATTGCCACGACGGACACGAACTGAAGAACCAGCCGGAATACGTCTTCGCGCTCCTGCGGGACCAGCCGACGCAGGGCCTGTTCTCGGCGTTCTACGTGCACTTCCTCAATCACTGGAGCGATCCGCGGCATCCGGAATACGACTTCGCCACCCGCCAGCTGATTTATCGCAACGACAAGGGCAACGAAGTGAAACGGCTGTCTTTCCCCCCGCAGGCGGCGCCCGGCGGGAGCTTCGAACCCATCAGGCTGGCGAGCTGAGGTTTGCTATGGTGGACATCAAGTCCAGCGGAACCGGCCGCTCCAACGCGTGGGGCCGGAATTTTCCCCGGCGGGACATCCGTCCCGCCTTCTTGAAGGAGAGATCGACATGAACAGAAACATTTTCACGAACAGCCGGAAACATCCCGCACCCGGCGCGCACGACCCCGATGCGGGCCTCGCGGAAGCCGACGTCCTGTCCCGCAGAATCGTGCTGCGGGGCGCGCTGGCGGCCGGGTTCGGCCTGCTGCTTCCGGCCGCGCTGATCGGCTGCGACTCGAAGCCGGAGCCGGCCACGGCGGGCTCCGACACCCCGCCCTCCCCCGGCCCGGAACCCGCCCAGTCGGCCCCGATGCCCGAAACGTCCGCCACCACGCCCGCAGAGCCGGCGAAGGCTACCCAGGCAAGCGTGCAATACCAGGCCGAACCCAAGGGTACCCAGAAGTGCGCCAACTGCATCCACTTCGTCGCCGAGTCGAACACCTGCAAAGTGGTCGAAGGCACGATCAGCCCCGAGGGGTGGTGCGCCATCTGGACCGGGCAGACCTGATCCCACACGAGTACAGGGACGGACCCGACCGCCTTCGTTCCAGGCGAGTTGATTTTCCTGGCATGTGAGTCCGCGGCATGAAACCGTCTTGGAAAGACAGCATCCACCAGCAGCGCGAAGAGCTGGCGCGCATGCTGCGCGAGCCGCTCGGGCAACTGGCCGGGCGGCTCGCGCCGGCATGGGGCGATTGCGATGCGCTGGATGCCGTCCTCGCAGCGAACTTCGCCAGCATTCCGCATTGTTCCTTCCTGTACTGCGTGGGCATGGACGGGATCCAGATCTGCAACAGCGTCGGCCCAACGGGCATCGTGCCCGAGCAGGTGGGGAGCGATCGCTCGCAGCGCCCCTACATGCAGGAAGCGGTGCCGATCTGGGGCTTTTTGCTCTCGGACGCCTACATCGGAGAGAACGAACATCACCTGTCGCTCACGGCGCTCCAGGTGGTGTATCGGGATGGCCTGACCGTGGGTTATCTCGGGGCCAACTTCGATCTGCGCAATCTGCCGGTGACGTCCGAACTCTACGAAGAGCCGGCCGACTGGCGCCAGGTGAAAGGCGATCCGGCGATCCGCGGAACCGTGTTTCAGCAAAGCCGTGTGGAAAGCCCGATGGATCGCAATCTGGAGCAGGCGCTGTCCATTCTCGAGGAACTGCTCACCGAGCGCGGCGTGTTTCAATGCCAGATCCATTTTTCCAACAGCCTGGCCACAATCTGGACGCTGGACGATCCGTACCGTTACCGCATCCTGGACCATGAGGCCCTGAGCGACCCGGACATCTGCCTCGTCTATCCGCCGCGCGCCCATCCGGCCGATGCCGTGATCGCGACGGACGACATCGGCCGCATCCTGGCCACGCTTCAGGCCTTGCGCCTGACCGATCCGACGATCTACCTGCGGGTGGCGTCGATCAACATTTTCAACGGCATGGTGAGCGCGACCTTTTCCTGCGATGGCTCGCACTACATGCCGCACGGCGAGTTCCTGGCAAAGGACACGTCCTTCTGGTTCGGTCCCGGCGAATAGGGGCGCGGCAGAAAAAACCAGGCTTCGACTGCTGCGTGCCGCGCGGCCGGAAACGGACACGCAGCGGGTCCGGGTGTCGGGGATCAGCGTCGGACGCGCCACTGCAAACCGCAGCATGCCGGCGCAAGCCGGTCATTTCATCAATCTTGCCAGCGCCTGCCCAGGATCCCCGGCCACCCGCGCGCCGTCGTCATACAGGCTCACCACGGCGAGCGGACCGTCGCCGAGCGCGCGCGCCGCGATGTCGTCCGGGATGATGACCGCGCGTCCCAGCTGCCTGCGCGTCGGCCAATCGACGCGGCCATAGGCGTGATACAGGAGTTCGGCGCAGCTGAGGCGGTCGCGGGTTTCCACATCGAAATTGAAGTCGTAGCGCTTGCCCATCTGGCGCAGCGCCTGCAGGATCGCCGCGGCCTTCTCCGCCGGTTCCGGATGGCCGTGGCGCAGCACGGCCACGTCGTCGACATTGAGAAACTGGTCCAGCGGATTCAGCTCGACGCCCGAACGCAAGGCCTCGACCACTTGCCGGCCGGCACGGATCGCCTCCTGATGCGGCCGCACCACCGGGTCGTCCCAGATTCCCAGCGCCTGCAGCTCCGCTTCCGTGCCGACCCACATCGCAGCGTGTCCCCAGCGGCCGGGTATGAAGGAATTGGTGAGGCGGAACGGCGTGCGCTCGACCAGCAGATCGCCCGCCCGCAGATCCCCCGCCAGCTCCGCCGCCACCTCGTCGCGACCGTGGAGCTTGCCGCGCCGGCTCTCTACCAGCCCCACCGTATTGCCGAAGATCATGCTGGTCAGGTTCAGTCCTTCGTCCTTGAGCCGCAGCAGCACCTCGACGCTGAAAGGGACGTAGAACCCGATCTTGTGCCCCAGATACGCCAGCGGCGAGAAGCGCCGGGTCATGCTGTAGGACGGGCTCTGGGTGATGAGCTGGTCGAGGAACAGCAGGTGCCGGTCCTGCGCCAGCTGATCGCGCACGCGCTCGATCCGGTCCTCGTACCAGGCAATGCCGCGCCGCACCCGGTTGCGGATTTCCTCGGAGGCGAACGCCATCGACACCCGGTTGAGCTCGCCGTAGTCGATGCCGTAGCCGACATCCTTGTTGTTGAGCAGCATCCGCAAGCGCGGCTCTTCCTGGTAAAGCGACATGGCGAGCAGATAGTTGTCGTAGAGCACCAGTGCGGCGGACAGCGAAATCATGATGCCCTTGAGCCGCTGCGCCGGCGTCATGTCCCCTGCCGGCCCATTCGCATCGAGCCAGCACTCGTGTGCCTCGGCGATCCGGTACAAGTCCTTGCGCAGCGCGAGATGCTCCGCCAGACCCGCATTCAGCTCGGCCAGATCGCTGCCCGCGATCGGCTCGCGCCGCTCCATCGTCGCCTTGATCCGCTCGACCAGTTGCAGCGTCTCGGCCCGGTAGACCAGCGACGCCTCCACCATGATCTGGTAATCCTCGATCTCGCGATCCAGCGCCGCCGTCCGCGCCGCTTCGCTCGCCTGCCCGTGCACCGCCGCCGCATGCTCGCGGCAGGCGCGCCGGGCGTCCATCTGGTCGAAGCTCCCCGGCAGCTGCGTCACCACGGCGCGCGCGGTCGTCTCGGCCACCGGCTGCGTGACGCTGCAGCCGGCCAGCATCGCCAGCGACAGCAGCGGGGCGGCACCGGAGCGGATCAGCGAGCGCCTGCTTGCCATGGCGCCGTCTGCGTCACTGATAGGTCTGTCCGGCATGCCTGATCCAGCCGGCGGGATGACGGCCCTGCGGATCGTGGTGGGTCCAGTGGATCACGCCGCCTTTCGGGTTCCATTCATACTCGCCGTAAAAGGCGACGGTGTCGCCCGCGCGCAGCGCGTCGATACGCGGCGCCAGATCGATATTGTGCGAAACCAGCAGCGTCCGTCCCGACTCCAGACGCACGATGAAGCGCTGATGCCGGCTGCCGTTGGTGTCATCCGCCAGCGTCTTCACCACCGTTCCCTGCCCTTCGACCTGCCGGTCGCTCAGGCGGTTGACGAACGCCTCTTCGATAACGGCATCGCTGCGGCTGTCGGCCACCGCGGCCAAGGCGGGGCGGGCTTCTGCCCCGCGGCGGTCGGGCGCGTCGGGGACAAGCGTGAAGTAGGCAGCGACGGCGAGGACGGCGAGCAGCAGGAGCTTGTTCATGGCGGATCGGGCTTGGACGGGACGGGCAGTCAGCGGCCGATCATACCGAAAGGCATGGCGGAATGAATCCCTGCGCGCGCAGCCCGCCTCAGGTTCGGGAGGGCGGCAGGCTGACGAAGACCGCGCCGCCCTCCTTCTTGTCCACCACCAGGGCGCCGTTCTTGTGCGCATCGTCGAGGATTTTTCCGAATGCGCCGTAACCGTATTCCGATTCGCTGAAGCCGGGACGGATCCGCTTGATGGTGCTCTTGATCAGCGACGCCGAAATGGAGCCTTCGCCCCCGCGCTCCGCCACCAGCTGATCCACCGTGCCCACCACCAGCTCGATCGCCTGGTTCTTCCTGTCCTCGGCGTTCGGCTCGGCACTGGCCGCGGCCCCGCTCTCGACGCCTGCCGCCGTTTTTTCCATGGCCGGCCGGGCGCGCCGTCGGCTCGGGGCCGGCCTGGCCGCGCTGCCGTTTGCATCCTTGTCCGCCGCCTCCTTGACAGGCTGGGCCGCCGCCCCGGGTTTCCCGGCGGGGGCCTTCCTGGCTGAGGCCTTGGCCGGCGCAGCCTTGGCGGGAACCAGATCTTCGTAAAAAATGAATTCGTCGCAGTTGCCGATCAGCAGCGACGAAGCGGAGCCGCGCACGCCGATGCCGATCACGCTCTTGCCGTTTTCCTTCAGCTTGGAAATCAGCGGCGAAAAATCCGAATCCCCGCTGAGGATCACGAAGGTGTCGATATGCGTCTTGGTGTAGCAGAGGTCGAGCGCATCCACCACCATGCGGATGTCCGCCGAATTCTTGCCCGACTGCCGCACATGCGGAATCTCGATCAGCTCGAACGCCGCCTCGTGCATGTCCCGCTTGTATTCCTTGTAGCGGTCCCAGTCGCAGTAGGCCTTCTTCACCACGATGCTGCCCTTGAGCAGCATGCGTTCAAGAACCGGACGGATCTTGAAATCCGGATAGTTGCCCTCTTTCAGGCCGATGGCCACGTTTTCAAAATCGCAGAACACGGCAATGTTGTGCGTGTCGGGTGTGGCCATGGTCATTCCCCTCTGAGGTTTACTTCCGCGTGCGGTGCGGAATCATGCGGCGTCCGGACGAACCCATTGCGGTCGAATCCTAGGGCCGCGGCCCGTGCCAGCAGGTGCTCCAGGGTCGCCTCGTCGAGCGTCGTCTGCCGCGCCAGAATCCAGGCATAGTTGCGGCCCGGTTCGCCGACCAGCACCCAGCGGTAATCCGGGTCGAGTTCCAGAATCCAGTAGTCACCGTAAAAGGGACGGAAGAAACTCACCCGCAGCTTCGCGCCCCCGCTGCCTTCGACCTCCCTCGCGATCCCGTCGGCCTGTTCGGTGCTGCCGTCGGCGGTGCGGCATCGATTCACCACTGACACGGTTTCGCCCTCCGCGCGATACACCGCCCGCGTATCCGACACGCACATCGACTGAAACCGGTTCGGCAGCCGGGCAATCTCGTACCAGGTGCCGGTGTAGCGGTCCAAGTCGACGGCCCGGACCGTCGGGAGGGGCGGATGCGGAGTTGTGCAGGCCGACAACACGGTCGTAGCCAACAAAACGGCACAGCTGAGGCAAGTTTTCATGATTGGCTTACAGTACATGAAAAGATGTCGCCCCCATTCATTCCTCCCGATTTGCTTGTTCCAGCCGACTCTATTACCGACCCCATCTGTACGCCCGAACCAACCGGACTATGATGGGAAACGGATCGTCAGGAGGACCCATCCCATGAAGTGCAAGTCAAGGCTTTTGCGTCTGCCGAACCTCGTTGTCCTGCTTGTCGCATCATCGACCGCAATCGCGGCCCAAGCGGGCGACTGGGGAATCAATGTCTACGGCCTGTCCTATCACTGGGACCGTGAACTGGCCGAACAAAATGACTGGGACAACGAATTCAATCCCGGGCTTGGAGTCCGTTACGGGCTGGGCTCCTGGCTCAAGGCCGATGCCATCCTCGACGCCGGAGCCTACTACGATTCCGGACGCAATACGGCAGTGTATGCCGCAGCCGGCCTGTTGTGGCCGCTCGACACGAACAGGCGCTTCAATCTTGGCATGGCCCTCACAGCGTTCCATAGCGACACCTACAACCAGGGCGACGCCTTCATCGCGCCGGTCCCGCTGTTTTCCGTGCGTCTCGAGAACGTCACGCTCAATCTGACCCACTTCCCGAAGATCGGCAATCTGAATGAGGTCCACACCACCGCGATGTTCCTCACCGTCCCCTTGCGCTGACTGATGCGTCGTCCGCCGATACGGCATGGTCATCGCATGTTGAAGCGATCCCCGCATCAACCGGCCGCACACGTCGTCGCCTGCAGTCCCAGCTTCCTGCCGAGGGCCAGCCGCAGCGCCGCGTTCGCCCGATCCCGCAGGTGTTCCAGCCGGGCATGGATGAGATCCAGCCGGTGCGGGGTGATCCGGCTGATGTCTTCGACGACGAGCATATGCTGTCCGGCAAAGGCGTTGGCGTAGAGCGTCTTCAGCGCACGCGACAGCTGTTTGGGCGAGTCCCGGTCCTGCGCATCGAAGCTTTCGCAAAAGAACTCGTAGCACACCAGCGGCCTGCCATAACCGAGGCGGCATCCCGAACCCGCCACATACCAGCCCGTATCCGCCCGATAGCCATCGGCCACGGATCCCAGCACGAATCGCAGGAAATCGCTGTCCATGCTTTCCCGGCACATCGCTTCCCGGCAGCAGACGCTCGCGCAGCGGGCGCAGGGGGTGTCCTCCTGCAATGCCGCCAGGCTTTGCAGGATGGACTCCACCTCGATATGGATATCCCGGATCCGGTACAGCCGTTCGCTAAACCTTCTGCCATCCGGGAGTGGCGACCCCGAACTCACCAGCCTTTTTCCCATGACATGCACCCGCCCTTCCATCCGACAACGTGGCATTTCACCCTGAAAGCCCAACTCTCGCCTGTCAGACGAGAACACCTTTACTGCCAAAAGACCTCCCCATGAACAGGGTGTGCGTCCTATCTGATTTTGTTATGTTTATGCGCTTTACATCACTGAGTGTGGGACGGCAAGAAAACGACCCCATTCGAATCAAGGCACAAGAAAGCTTGCGGCAGTTTGATGCCGGCTGTCGACAGCTGATGGCAGACAGCGGCCTCAGAACATACAAGCGCGAGACAGTGCTGCGCGATATCGGGATGGACTATGCCCAGGGGTTTGCCATTGGCAAGCCTCTGGAGTCCCTGGAGCGCAACGACGATCCGGCGCCCGTGCCCGAATAGCCTGTCTGCCCGGAATTTTCCAGGCACACTCCTTGCACCTCCGACAGGCGCCGACGCATGCATCGTCGCCCTGCGGCGCAGTTTCCCCCGTCCGGCTCCATGGACGTGTCGGGATTCCCGCACTCTGGAAAAGAATCCAACGCCTGCCGGCGCCTTCAAATGCATCGCAGGCCCACAAAGCGCTTACGACCATCTTCCCGAAGGCTGGTGATTTCATGTTATTCAATTTCTGTCTCCCTTGCCGATTACACAAGAGGAACCCTCTCCGCACCCCACAGACCGCCGCAGCATGACAGAGATATCGCACCGAGGCTTGCTCCGCCGCTGGCTCACCCTGGGGGTCGCCGCCAGCGACTCGAAGGACCTGCGCCTGAAAAAGACGGTGATGACCTTCGTCTCCAGCAGCATTGCGTTCCTCGCCATCTTCTGGGGCGGCCTCTACCTGTACAGCGGCTATCCCCTGTCGGGCGCCATCCCGCTCACCTATACCGTCATTTCGCTCAGCAGCACCCTGCACTTTTTCAGGACCAAGCACTTCGGCTTTTTCTGCTTCAGCCAGCAGTTGCTGATCCTGCTGCTGCCCTTCCTGCTGATGTGGAGCCTGGGCGGCTTCGCCAACGGCAGCGTGGTGATGATCTGGGCTTTTTTCGCGCCGCTGGCCGCGCTGTTTTTCATCGACCTGAAGGCGGCGACCCGCTGGATGCTGGCCTTCATTGCGCTGCTCCTGCTCTCCGCAGCGCTGGACCCGACCTTTGCCGCCCATGCGCGGCCGATGCCGGCCGGACTCAACACTCTCTACTTCCTGATGAATACCGGCTGCGGCTTCATCCTGATCGGAATGATGCTGTATTACTTCGTCAAGGATCGCGAAACCGCCTACCTGAAGCTGCAGAAAAGCGAGACGCACATCCGCCGGATGATGCTGACCGATCCGCTCACCGGGGTTGCCAACCGGCGCCATCTGGACGAAAGGCTCGCGATCGAGCTGGCCCGCCAGGCGCGCTACCATCAGCCCCTGGCGGTCGTCATGACCGACATCGACTGGTTCAAGCGCGTGAACGATCTGTATGGGCATGCGATGGGCGACACCGTGCTCAAGACCTTTGCCGCCCGGCTCAAGGACACGCTGCGCACCACCGATTTCATGGCGCGCTACGGCGGCGAGGAGTTCGTGCTGCTGCTTCCCAACACCGGCAGCGAGGAGGCCGTGGCCCTGGCGGAGCGTCTGCGCGAAGCGACCCGGAGCATCCGCTTCGACGATTCCGACCTGACTGTGACGGCCAGCTTCGGCGTGACCACCGCCCAGCCGGGCGAAAGCATGCCCGAAGTGCTGTCGCGCGCAGACGAGGCCATGTACCTGTCCAAGTCCGGGGGCAGGGATCGCGTCACCCTGCTTCTGGAATGAAGCCCGGCAGACCCGCAGGGCAATCGAGCTGATATGCTCGCGCCGACAACGACATAACAAATTTTCGAGGAGCCCTGCATGGGCAAGGAAACCTTTCTCGCACGTCAGCCCATCGTCGATGCCGACCATGGCCTGTTCGCCTACGAACTCCTGTTCCGGCAATCCATGGCCGCCGTCTCGGCCCAGATCAGCAGCCAGCTGCAGGCCGGCGTCGAGGTCATCAGCAACACCCTGTGCCTCGGTCCCGAATGGCTGCTGCAGGGCAAGCTCGCTTTCATCAACCTGGACGAAGCGACCCTGATGAGCGACTTCGTCAGCCTGCTCCCGCCTCATCATGTCGTCTATGAAATCCTCGAGACCGTCCCCGTCTCGCCGGTGCTGATCGCCCGCATCCAGGAACTGCGGCAGCTCGGCTACCGCTTCGCCCTGGACGATTTCGTCTGCCTCGATGAATACCGTCCGCTGCTGCCGATGGTCGATTTCGTGAAGCTCGACGTGCTCGAACAGCATCCCGAAAAGACCCTGGAAATCGTCGCGCACATCCGCAACAGCTTCAGCGGCCAGTTCATCGCCGAAAAAGTCGAAACCCGCGAAATGTTCGAGCTCTGCCGCAACAGCGGCATCCAGTATTTCCAGGGCTATTATTTCGCCCGCCCGGAAAACCTCGCCAGCAGAACCATCCAGCCCGGTCAGCTCGCCGTACTCGACCTGATGAACAAAGTCCGCACCTGCGAGGATCTCGCCGACATCGAAGAGCCGCTGCGCCGCAACGCCGCCCTCACCCTGCGTCTGCTGCGCTACGCCAACTCCGCCGCCTCGGGCCTGCGGCAGCAGGTGCATACCGTGCGCCAGGCGCTGACGCTGATCGGGCTGCAGACGCTGTATCGCTGGCTGGCGCTGCTCCTGGTCACCGCCAATGCGACGCCCACCAATGCGCTGGCGGCGCGGACCGCCGTCACGCGCGGACGCATCTGCGAACTGCTCGGCCAGTTCAGGCTCAGCCGGCAGGCCCAGGACGAGCTCTTCATCACCGGGCTGTTTTCCCTTGCCGAACCGCTGATGGAAATTCCGCTCGTCCGCCTGCTCGAACAGCTGCCGATGCCCGAGCCCATCGTTCAGGCGCTGGTCGACCACAGCGGCCCCTACGCGCCCTTCCTCAAGCTCGCCGAAGCGTCGGAGCGCAGCGACTTCGAGCAGATCGCCCGCTACGCCGACGACATCGCGTCCAGCCCGGAAGAGGTCAACGTCGCCCAGCTGCAATCGCTTGCCTGGACCGAGGAATTGGCCCGTGACATGGCCCCGGCAGCCGAGGAGCCTGCCCGGCAGTAAGCCGGCCCGCGCTCGTCGTATGCGCGCACGCCCGAGCGACTCCGCCAGCGCCTAGCGGGAATAGGCGCTGCGAACCGAGCGCTGCAGGAGATGCCCGGCCGCGAGTCCCACGGCGAATGCGCCGTAGACGAACACCAGGGACGTCTTCGAAAGATGATGCTCGAAACCCGGCTTGAACCGGTGCGGCGTCAGCCGGTAGTCGACAAAATTGGCGACGGCGGCGAAGGCCGTGGCCCGCAGCAGTTCCTCGCGGGGCGGCAAAGGCGTTGAACGCACCGTGCGTTCATAGATCACGCCCCAGAACACGGCCGCGGCATGATGGATGCCATAGCCCACCCCGGTATGGCGCAGACTGAGGCCATGCCGGTGTTTCGCTTCTTCGCCCCATACCCAATGGCTGACCGCATTCTGCGCGCTGAATGCGGTTTTGGCGTCCTTCCTGCTGCGCAGGATCAGCGCAATGGCCGAAGCGATCGCCGCGACCGATCCTGTAGCCAGCCCGCGGCGCAGGCAGCTGGTGTCGTTCGTCCGGGTACGGGACAGGCGCATGGGAACCTCCTGATAGGGTGGGATATCCATTGATACAGCTTAGACCGAATGCCTGCCATGTTGATCCTGCTGACCGGCGCCACCGGTTTTCTCGGCCGTCACCTGCTCGACGCCCTCGTGGCGGCAGGCCACACGGTGCGCGCCGTTCACCGTTCATCCCCGCCGCCGGCCGCGCCCTCGGTGCAGTGGGTCGAGGCCGACTTCAACCGCGACCACACACCAGAGGTCTGGTTGCCCCGCCTTGCGGATGTCGACGCGGTCATCAATGCGGCAGGCATCCTGCGGGAAACGGCCGGCCAGCGTTTCGAGTCCCTGCATGAACATGCGCCGATCGCCTTGTTTCAAGCTGCGGCGCGTGCCGGCGTTTCGCGCGTCATCCAGATCTCCGCACTGGGCGCCGATGCCGACGCGCGCACGCGCTACCACCTCAGCAAGAAGCGCGCGGACGACGTCTTGCTGAGCCTGCCCGTCACGGCGACGGTGATCCAGCCTTCACTGGTGTACGGACCTGGCGGGGCGAGCGCCAGGATGCTGCAGCAGTGGGCCGCCTTGCCGCTGATCCCGCTGCCGGGCCATGGCGGGCAGCCGCTCCAGCCCGTCCATATCGACGACCTGACCGATGCGGTGCGGGCCGTGCTCGACTCGGCTCACCCGCCCGCACGCATCGCAGCTGTGGGGCCGCGGGCGCTGTCTCTGCGCGACTACCTCGCTGCGCTGCGGCAGCAAATGGGGCTGGGGAAGGCGCGCTTCATCGTCATCCCGATGCCGCTGGCACAGGCTGCGGTCCGCCTGGCCTCGCATCTTCCCGGCAGCCTGGCCGACCCCGACAGCCTGTCGATGCTGAACCGCGGCAACACCGCGGATGCCGCGCCATTCGCGTCCCTGCTGGGACGCGCGCCGCGCACACCGGCGCAGTTCATCCGGCCCGACGCCGCATCCGGGGAACGCGTCCAGGCGCGCCTGGCCGTCCTGCTGCCCTTGCTGCGCGTATCGATTGCGCTGGTATGGATCGTCACCGGCGTCGTTTCGCTGTGGGTCTATCCCGTCGCGGACAGTCTCGAACTTCTGCACCGTACCGGCGTGCCGGCAACGCTCGCCCCGGCGATGCTGATTGGCGCCGCCGGCCTGGATTTCGCGCTGGGCGCGGCGACCCTCGCGCTGCGCCGGCGCCGGCTGCTGTGGCTGATCCAGATCGCGCTCATCGGCGTCTACACCGTGATCATCACGGCGTATCTGCCCGAGTTCTGGGCGCACCCCTACGGTCCCCTCCTGAAGAACCTGCCGATGCTGGCGGCGATCTGGTTGCTGTACCAGCTGGAGGAATGAGGGATGGAATACCTGATCGTGAAATGGCTGCATATCCTGTCGTCCACGCTGCTGTTCGGCACCGGCATCGGCTCAGCTTTCTATCTGCTGTTCGCGAGCCTGGGGCGGCAGCCGCACACCGTCGCTTTCGTCACCCGCTACGTGGTCATCGCGGACTGGATCTTCACCGCGCCCACCATCGTCCTGCAGCCGCTGAGCGGCTTCTATCTCGCGCACCTGGCCGGCATCACGCTGCGCAGCGGCTGGCTCGCATGGTCCATCGTGCTGTATCTGGTCGCCGTGGCGTGCTGGCTGCCGGTGGTGGCGCTGCAGATCCGGATGCGCGATAGCGCCCATCGTGCCGCCGTGCAAGGGACCGATCTGCCGCCCGAATACTGGCGCCATTTCCGCCTCTGGGTGGCGCTGGGCTTTCCCGCACTGTTCGCGTTTATCGCGGTGTTCTACCTGATGGTCGCCAAGCCGGTTTAGCGATTCCTGTTCTGCCCATGGCAGGCGCGCGCCGATTCCCCGACTTCATCCCGTCTGACGCGCGAACGCGCGCGGTTCCGATACTGCAGGCAGCCGACTCCGGCCAGCATGTCACCTGTCGATCGCGACCGGCTCTTCGAATGGAGTGAAGACCGGAAACCGCCTTCGGACGCAAGCCACATTGCCCACCCAGGCCGCATCCGGCATGTGCCGTGAACGCGGGCTGAACATCAGAAAGGAGTGCGCCCCATGTCCCATACCCAATTTGCAAGCTGCATCGAGGCCTGCAACGAATGCGCCGCCGCCTGCGATCACTGTGCCACGGCATGCCTGCACGAACCCGACCCGAAGCCCATGGCACGCTGCATCGCGTTGGACATCGACTGCGCCGAAATCTGCCGGCTCAGCGCTGCCTACATGGCGCGGGGCAGCGAATTTGCCGGCGCGCTCTGCGGCTTGTGCGCCCAGGTCTGCGAAGCGTGCGCCAAGGAATGCGCTCAACATCAGCATGCGCATTGCCAGGAATGCGCCGAGGCGTGTCGACGCTGTGCCGACGAATGCCGCAGGATGACCGTGTAACGCGGATCATCTGAACGCTACGCTGCACTTCAGTCGTTTCCTACACGCCGCGTCGTCCAAGGACGACTCTTCGCAGCCGCCGTGCAATTTAGGCTTGGACTATCCAACAATCCAGTGAAGGAAGGCGGTTATGCCCATGCAATCACGGCAATCACGCGCACCCGTTGCAGCGACTCCGGATGAGGAGCTGATCGACCGCTTCGAAGCGTTCATTGCCGCCGACGCATTTCCGTGCGTAGGCGCGAAATCGGCATTGAACCGGGGACAGATCCAGTATCGGATCGAGAGCGATCTGCGGGGCGCGCCGTCCGATTCGGTCCTGGTTTTCCTGCAGCGTTTCAGCCAGGATTACGACAGTGATTCGACCCTGTTCCGGAGTGCGGTCGTCCTGTTCCGCCAGCCCGGGACGCAGACGGAAGCTTCATTCGAAGCCGCGCTGTGGCGGTATCTGCAACGCCTGCATGATGCAGACGCGGTCCACTTCGGATGGGATCCGCGGGTCAGCAAGGACCCGGCGTCAGCGGATTTCAGCTTCAGCCTGGGCGGACGCGGATACTATGTCGTAGGCCTGCATCCTGGCGCGAGCCGGACCGCACGCCGCTTTGCCCGCCCTGCGCTGGTGTTCAATCTTCACGATCAATTCGAACGCCTGCGAAGCGAGGGCAAGTACGTGCCGATCCGCGACACCATCATCCAACGCGACACCCAACTGGAAGGAACCCGCAACCCCATGCTCAAACAGTTCG
The DNA here is from genome assembly GCA_018262815.1 of Thiobacillus sp. Classification (GTDB taxonomy): domain Bacteria; phylum Pseudomonadota; class Gammaproteobacteria; order Burkholderiales; family Thiobacillaceae; genus Thiobacillus. Next base: position 21,345 of record JADFDN010000005.1, on the reverse strand, counting down.
GCAGCAGCTCCGAGGCCCGTCAGTACAGCGGGCGCGCCGTGGACGATCAATGGAGGTGCCCGTTCCATGCGCGCTGAAATCCCCCCCCGCTCGGGCGTGGCATTCGAACTCCGCGCCGGGCAGCGGCTCCGGGTCACCGACCCCCGGGGCGAGCAGGTCTCCGACCTGATCGCGTTCAACCGGGACGACAGGCAGGAATACCTGTCCTCGGGCCGCACCCTGGATTACGCCTCCCGGCTATTCCTGACGACGGGCGACATCCTGTACTCCAACCGCAGCACGCCGATGTTCCGGATCGGCGAGGATCGCGTGCGGCGCCACGATTTCCTGCTGACGCCCTGCTCCGCCGACACCTTCCGCATCATCTACGGCCACGAGCATCCGCATCGCGGCTGCCACGGCAACCTGTCAGAGGCCCTTGCGCCTTTCGGCATCACGCCCGACCAGATCCCGGTCACGTTCAACATCTTCATGAACGTCGACGTCAACGGCGAAACCGGCGAGATCGCAGTCAGGCCGCCGCGAAGCAAGGCGGGAGACTACGTGGATTTCGTCGCGCAAATGGACTTGATCGTCGGCCTGACAGCCTGCTCCGCCGAGCAGTCCAACAATTTCAGCTTCAAGCCGATCGATTACGAAATATTCGACGCCTGAGCGTTGCGCGCGGTGGCCCCGCCCGGCTTACCGCCTTTCGGGCAGCCGGGTGTCGATCCCCCGTTCAGCACCGGGCCCGCTCAGTACTGGTCGGCCAGCCAGCCGTCCAGCAGCGCGCAGGCGTCCTGCCGGGGCACCGCGGAGTCCTTGCCCTGAAGCGGCGTGTAGCACAGATACTGATTGCCCTCGCTGTCAGTCAGGTTGCGCAGCGGCAGCTCGCCGACCGTTTCGTAGCCCCGCGCATCCATCATGATGAACTGGTAGTCGTCCCCCACGCTGACTTCCAGGCTGCCGCCGTTGCCCTCGCCGTATTTTTCCCACCAGGTCTCCGGGTTGGCGCCTTCGTAGTGCGGCGTTTCCCCCAGCGTACTGCTTTGATGCCAGGCCACGATGGTCGGATCCTTCATCCGGTTTTCCTTCGCGGCATCTTTCGCCAGCAGGCTGGCGGCCTGGAAGCCGTGGTCCGATCCACGGTAATCGATATGTATGTTTCGCATGATTGGGGTCCTCTGGAGTCGTCCGGAAAGAGCCGAACAGGAATCGCCGCCGGCTCAGGACTTATCTTTTTAGGCCAATCTCCGGCATACACAATCGGATATTCCGCGTATCCGTTCTGGCGCGCATGCCGGGGCCGGACGGGCCGAGGAACTGCGCCGTGTGCCGGGTTGTCCAGTGGTTCAGGACAGCTTCCATCGCCGCGCCGGCATTGCATCCCGCATGAATCCAGACCTGCTCACCCCCTCTCCGCCTGCCCGGCACGTCGCGCCGCGAGACCGTCGCGACCGGATTGCATGGGGCTTCGTCCAGTTCATGCGCGTGTTCGCCGACGCATTTTTTGCGCGCCGATACGGCCATCGCGCCGTGGTGCTCGAGACCATTGCGGCGGTACCGGGCATGGTGGGGGGAACGCTGCAGCATTTGCGCGCGCTGCGCAGGATGGAAAGCGATCATGGCTGGATTCATGCGCTGCTGGACGAAGCCGAGAATGAACGCATGCATCTGATGACCTTCATTCATATTGCACGGCCGACGCGGCTGGAGCGTGTGCTGGTGGTGCTCGCCCAGGGCGCCTTCTTCAATTTCTTCTTTCTGATGTATCTGATCTCGCCCAAGACCGCGCATCGGGTTGCGGCTTACCTCGAGGAAGAAGCCGTCCAGAGCTATACCGAGTACCTTGCGCGTGTGGATTCGGGCGCCTGTGCCAACGTCCCGGCACCCCGGATCGCCATCGATTACTGGAAGCTGATGCCCGACGCCCGGCTCCGCGAGGTCATCCTGGCCGTCCGCGCAGACGAGGCCCGCCACCGCGATGTCAACCATGCCTTTGCTGACACGCTGTCGCCGTCCTGAGACAGGTTCGCGCCGTATCGGGGACGGGTCGCTCCTGAAGCCGGCCGCCGGCGACGGCTCCAGGATTCGTTCAATACTTGAGCTTCATCTTCGACAACTCCTCCTTCGTCACGCCGGGCATGTCCCCCTTCTTGTCCCAGCGCTTGTGAGTCCAGGCCTCTTCGCCGACCCACGCCTTGAAAAGCTCGAAGTTCTTCTTCCGTTCGTCATCCGTCGCGCCGAGATACTGATACATGTTGCCCGGCTTGCCGTCCTTGGTGTTCTTGCCGTCGTCGAGCCGGCGCATGATCGCCCCGGTATCCGGCCAGCCCACAAAAAAGATCAGGTCCGCATAGGTATCCATGCGCGGGCCCTTCATCATTTTCTTGTACTTGTCGGTGTTCTCCAGGAATTCGCCGAGGTAGGGCGATTTCGCACCGTGGCACGCCGAGCATTTGGCTTCCCACAGCGGGCGAATGTCCTTGCGATAGGTGACGTCGGATGCCAACGCCGAGCCTGCCAGCGTCAGAGCGATGAGTGATGGAACGAGTGTCTTGAGCATGACTTCCTCCTGATGGACGACAGGAACCGGGGGTGTTTCGGGTGAACCGGGTGCAGATTACAACGAAACATTGCCACGCGCGTGTCTCGACCGTTCGCCCCTCAGGCATTCCCGAAAGCGCTCGGCATGAGCGCCGCGATTTTTGTCGATTCAACGGCTGCGCGCCCACCCTTTCGATCCGGGCTCGCGGCGGGTCATTGCCTGCTTTGCGCGCTCTTCCACAAGCTCATGAAGCGGTTGGCATCGAAGCCCATCATCTTCTCCGAACCGACGGTGATCACCGGTACACCGCTGCCGCCCAGCTGCCTGAACTTGATCGCGCCATACTCCGTTTTTTCCACGTCCCACTCGCGGAACGGCACCCCGTTCTGCCTGAAAAATGCCTTGGCGCGCTGACATACCCCGCACCACTCGGTCGTGTAGATCGTCACGCCGCTGTCCGCTCCGACGGCCTGGCTAACCTGGACCGGGCCGGTATAGGTCTGCAGCTTGATCTGGGTGGTCCTGGCCGCGGCAGGCGGCGAATCGCTGTAATGGACGCGGCCTTGCGCGTCCGTCCATTTGTAGACGCCGGCAGAAGCCGGCACGGCGAACAAGACGGCTAGCAGGATCAGACAGGGCTTCATAAGGGCGGGGCCAGATGGTCCATAGGAGAAGGTCAGCGCGAATGGCCCGAGTTTACTTCGGGTCAGGCGATTATAGGTTTTTCAGGGCAAGGCCGGCCGATGCCCCGGGATTGTCATTTCCCGGCACGCAGGTCCTGCAGCTGGGCACGCAGCCAGGCCGCGCTCGCCACCGGGGCATGGCTGCCGCACCTCACCTGATAGGCCTGGCCGCTCATGCTGCTGCGGCTGGCCGCGCGCTCGATGAACTGCTCCGCGCTGGCGACCGCGCCGCGGTCCATCAGGTAGTCCAGCTTGCGGCGCAGATGCGACTGCGCTTCCGCTGCGGAATGCCAGCTGCCGTTGCGCTTGAACTGGCAGTCCGAGGCAGCAAGTCGCGACAGCAGGCCATCGATCTCGCCGCGGGCGGACAGCGGCAAGGGCGCCGCATGGAGCGGTGCGCCCGAGAGCGCCGCGAACAAGGTGCCCAGAGCGGCCGCGCGAAAGGATTTCAACTCAGTCATGTGTCTGCCCGCATTATTGCCGCGTTCTTTTCCTGTCCTTGTGGTCCTGGATGAAGATGCCGATCACCAGCCAGAACCCGCCGGCTGCCGCCGCCACGAAGCAGAGGATGGCCAGGCCGGGGTAGCCCCAAAGCTGAAACCGTGTCTGCACCTGCATCAGCAGCGAGGCACCGACGATCAGGGCCGCGAGAATGACGCCGGCCGCGATGCGGTTGGCGATTTTCTGCAGGCCTTCCATCACCAGGCCGGCGTCGACTGCGCGGACTTTCAGCTCCAGCTCCGAATTGGCGACGCCATCCATGATCTTGTTGAGCCGCGACGGCAAGGCCGTCGCGAAATCGCGCAGCTCGAGGATCGAGTTCAGCATGCTCCCCTGGCTCGCCTGCTTGCGCATCCGCTGGGCGAGGATTTCCGACGCATTGCGGCGTATCGCCGCGTTGGGATCGAACTGCGGATCGAGGATCTTGCCGATCTGGTCCAGCTGCATCAGGGTCTTGCCGAGCAGTGTGAGCTCGCTCGGCACATAGAGGCCGTCGCGCGCCGCCGATTCGCTGACCTCGAGCAGCGTCCTGCCGACGTTGAGGTTTCCCAGCGCCAGATCGCGCTGTTCGATCACCAGTTGCCCGATGCGCCTTCGCAGGCTGGCCTCGTCGAAATCCTCGGCCACCTGGCTCATGCCGATCACCACCGAGGCGGCGTCCTCGCTTTGGCCCTCGCTGACGGCGATCAGGATCTTCAACAGCTTCTCCTGCATCTCCGGCGTCGTGGTGCCCACCATGCCGAAGTCGAGCAGCGCAATGCGCTGATCGCTGGTGAGAAACACATTGCCCGGATGCGGATCGGCATGGAACAGTCCGTCCACCAGCACCTGTTTAAGATAGGCGCTGAACAACTCCTCCGCGAGTTCAGCGCCCGGCATCTCCAGACTGGTGAGCGGCCCCAGCGCCGTCAGCTTGCGCCCCCGCACATGCTCCATCGTCAGCACCCGGCGCGTGGAATAGCTGGCGATCGGCTGCGGCACGAAGATCCGCCTGAATCCCGCCAGGTTCTTCGCCATGGTCCGCAGATGGTTGGCTTCGAGTTCGTAATCGAGCTCTTGCTTCAGGACCAGCCGGAACTCCTCGATGATCAATTGCAGGCGGTGCCGGCGACCGAACTCGGTATGGGCGTCCAGCCATTCCGCGATCTCCCCCAGCACCTCCATGTCCTCGGCGATCTGCTTTTCGATCCCGGGGCGCTGGACCTTGACGACCACCTGGCGGCCGTCGCGCAGCGTGGCCGCATGCACCTGGCCCAGCGAAGCGGCCGCCAGCGGCACGTGGTCGAAACTCGAGAACGCCTTCGACAGCCGCACGCCCAGTTCGTCCGTCACAATCTGTTCGACTTCGTCGAAGGGGAACGGCTTTACCCCGTCGTGCAGGCGCGACAGCGCGGCAATGTAGGGCGCGGGAACCAGATCCGGCCGGCTCGACAACACCTGGCCGAGCTTGACGTAGGTCGGGCCCATCGCCTCCAGGTCGTCGGCCAGTTCCTCCGGCGAGGCGCCGCCCGGATGCGGCGGCGCCGACTCGTCCCCTTCGATCGCATCCTCCATGCCGACGCCCACCACGACATCGGCACGGCCGTATTTCCACAGCAGGCGGGCGAGCTGCTGGTAATGCTGAAGGTGCTGCATGGACAGTTTCATACGGTGACTCTCACGGGACAGGGACGCACAGGTCCGGCGAACGCCGACGCCGGGTATCAGGATGCCAACACCCCCGGTGACGGCCTGTCCGCCGGCGCCGATTCGCGTGTAGGACGACAAGCCGACCCACGCGCCCCCAGCCCGCGCAGGGCCGGCGCCCTGTTCCCGTGTCAGAAATCGCTGAAGCGGCAGTCCAGTCGGAACAAACGCCGCGGCATGCGAGTCGCATTTTCAGTTGGTCGGCCGCCCCGTCAGGGGTGCGAGGCCAAACCCGTCCAGCCAACACGAAAGGAGTTGCCAAATGATCCAGAACGAAGCGTCGCGGCAAGACCGGCCGCTGTCCGATCCCACGCTGCCCACGGCCAGCCCGCAGGACATTCTTCACCATCCCGCCCTCACGCGGAAAGAGAAAATCGAGCTGCTGCGCTCCGGGCTGTACGACGCCGCCGAGATTGCGGTCGCCGAAGAAGAAGGCATGCAGGGACCCGGTACCGATCCGACGCGGGATATTCTCCTCGCGCTGGCCGAGCTGGTGGAGCCCGCCACCGACGAGCCGGTGGCCCCCACCAAACAGCACGGTCATGCCTGAATGACGCATCAGGCATGACCTCACGGTCCGCTGCCTAACGCGCCTGCAGCATGCCGGCGATCCGCTGCATGTCGGATTCGAGTATGGCCTCGACGTCCAGCGTGATCGCAAGCTCGTCGCCGACGACCCTGCCGCCGCGGTCCAGCGGTGCGTTCCAGCTCACGCCGAAGTCATGGCGGTTGATCGTCGTGGTGGCGACGAAGCCGATGCGCAGCGTCGGCCCCAGGTCCCGGTCGCCCTCCCAGTAAGGGCATGGCCAGCGGCCCAGACAGCGGGTGGCGAGCACCACAGGTCGGGTCACGCCATGGAGGACGAGGTCCCCTGTCACCTGAAAATCGGTTTCGCCGGTGCAGCGCACCCCGCTACTGCGAAAGACGATGTCCGGGTATGCCGCCACATTCAGGAAGTCCGCATCGCGCAGATGCGCATCGCGCGCATCGTCCCCCGTCCAGATGCCCGCCGCATCGATCGTCGCCTCGACCGCGGCGACCCCCGCGGGATAGTCCGGGTCGAAGTCGATACGGCCCCGCACGTTCTTGAACAGGCCGCGCATGGTCGAAACCATCATGTGCCGCACCGCGAACGCCGCGGCGGAATGCCCGGGTTCGAATATCCATCTGGCCATGTCCGTTCTCCTTGCCCATGCGCCCTGATCGGCTCCCAGTATAGGAATCGCAGGGAGACACGAAGGCCTAGCGGGAAACCGGTGGCTTGCCCGCCGGGCTCTCCGCCTTGAATCCCTCATGGAACACGACGCTGCCCTGCGGGGCTTTCCCGTCGAAGGACAGCGCGAAGAAGACTTCCTGCGGCACGCCTTCGAGCACCAGCCCCGGCAGGTGGACGAAGCCGAATTTCCGGTAGTAATCCGGATGCCCCACCAGACAGCATCCTTGCGCATCCATCGCTCTCAGCCGTGCCAGTCCTTCCCCGATCAGGGCTTTGCCGACGCCCTGGCGCTGGTACGCCGGCAACACCGAAACCGGTCCAAGGCCATACCAGTTCCGCGTGCCATCCGAGATGCTCACCGGCGAGAAGGCGATATGCCCGATCACCCGCCCCTCCACTTCTGCGACGAGCGACAGCGTGAGAGCCCCGGCGGCACGCAATGCCGCGATGATGTCCTGCTCCGTGTGATTGCTGATCGCCAGGGTCTTGAACGCGGCGATGGTCACTTCGCTTATCGCGTCCACATCGGCAGCGGTTTCGCTCCGGATCACGATCTTCGGATTCATGGCGATCTCGTTCTCTTCCTTGCGGGTCAACGTCAAGTATGCCCAGAACAAGTCGTCACTCCGGCGAAAGCCGGGGTCCAGGCACTTGGTTTAACTGGATTCCGGTTTGCGCCGGAATGACAAGGGTGAACTTGTCCCAGGCGCTCAAGAAAGCAATCGACTACGGAGCCTTCGGTTCAAGGCAAGCCGGCGGACGACGACCCGACGGCCCCGCACACCACCCGCGCCCGCAACTGCCCGCAACCGCCCTCCACATCCTGCCCCGCCGAGTGCCGCAGCTTGGTGAGGATGCCGCGCACGTGCAGGCGGCGCGCCATCTCCGCCGCGCGCACCCAGCTCGGGCGGCGAAAATCGAAGCCGTCGACGCCCTCGACGCTGTTGTAGGGAATCAGGTTCATCACCGCGTATTTGCCGGCCAGCAGGCGGGCAATGCCTTCCAGCTCGGCCTCGCTGTCGTTGATGCCTTCGAGCAGCGTCCATTGATACTGGATCGGGTAGCCGGTGCGGCGCGCGTAGGCTTCGCCCAGCTCGACCAGTTCGGCCGGCGCGATGTCCGGCGCCTTCGGCAGCAGACGCCGGCGCAATTGATGATCCGTCGTGTGCAGCGAGAGCGCCAGTGCCGGCTTCACCGTCGACTGCGGCAGGCGCTCGAACACGCGGCGGTCGCCGACGGTGGAAAACACCAGGTTCTTGTGGCCGATGCCGCCTTCCACGCCGAGCAGATCGATGGCCTCCAGCACGTTGTCCAGATTGTGGGCCGGCTCGCCCATGCCCATGAACACCACCTTCTTCACCGGGCGGCGGCTGCGCGCCAGCACCACCTGCGCGACGATTTCCGCGCTCGTGAGCTGGCGCAGCAGGCCGGCGCGGCCGGTCATGCAGAACACGCAGCCCACCGCACAGCCGACCTGGGTCGACACGCACACGCCGTCGCGCGGCAGCAGCACGGCCTCCACTGTCTGCCCGTCGGCCAGTTCCACCAGCAGGCGGGCCGAACCGTCCTCGCCGGGGTGCTCGGAGTGCACCCGCGCCAGGCCGCGCAATTCATCGAAGAGATCGGGCAGTTCCTTGCGCACCGCCAGCGGCAGGAAATCCTCGGCGCGGCGCCGCTTGTTGTCGAGCGAGCGCCCCTGCGCCCACGCCCGCAGCACGCGCCCCTCATGGCACGGCGCGGCGCCGAGGTCACGAAGACGTTGTCGGAGTTGGGGGAGTCGCATGGCGGCGGGATGGTAGCACGGGGGTGCGATGGCTGCGGGGCGGTCTGACCACCCACGGCCATGTGTTAAGCCAGACCTGATCTTCGCGCTCTGCCCCGCGTTCCAGTCGCTGCGCCCGGGTCGGCAGACGCAGCGGCTCAGGGCGCCAGATCCGTCCGGCAATAAGCCGGCTGTGTCGAGGCGATCTGCGGGACGACGGCCGGCGTGGCGAGCCGCGAGCGGCACAAATTGACGTCGATCCGGCCCACTGCCGGGTTCGGGTGGATGACCCCGCCCGGCTGCATCGCCACGCATTCGTAGCCCGCCGCGCAGTCCGGCCAGCGGCCCGCCGCCGGATTGGCATGCTGGATCGGCGCATTGCAGCAGCAGCCGGTGTCGCCGCTGCAGGTGTAGGTTGCGGACGGGGCTGTCACCGTCGTGGTGGTCGTCGGCAGCGCGCAGCCGGCCAGCAGGGCACTCAGGAAAAGGCAAGGCATCGATCGCATGACATCCCCCTTCGCACAGATGTAACGGATTTCAGTGTAGATCATGCCTTGAGCCCATACCTTGGGGGACGATGGCCTTGCTTGTCGTTCGAAGGGGCAGGCCAGTCCCGCCCCATTTATCGCGAATATCTTTTGCCTAAGCTCAGCCGATGCGCGCCCGCATGGCGGTCAGCCGGCCTGCGGCTTGCAGGCGGGCCTGTTCGATGCGCGCGCGGTCGTCGGCGTTGCCGAGCTGGCGGTCTGCGTCTGCGCTGATCAGTTCGACATAGGCCTTGAGGGAATCGCAGTCGTCAGCACGGCGCAGATGAGGCGCCAATTCCGCAAGCGTGGACAGCAGATGCCTGACGACCATGACATTGGCGCAGCCGTAGATGCGGATCTGGTCGAACGACGCGCGCACGATCTCGTCGAATGACGTCGTCGGCGAGATGACCCGGAGCCGGCCGTCTTCGTCGTGGCGGTGCGGCGATGGCATGTCGGCCGCAGCCACGCTTCGCAGCGAAGCGCCGAGCCAGTCGATGCAGGTCAGCGCGGTAAACGGTTCGTTGATTCCCGGCGACAGGGCATGGGCGGCGATCTCGACCAGCTGCTGGATCGAGTAGAGCACGTCCTGGTGGGGCGAGCGGTGGTTGCCCCAGCTGTAGCACTTGACGAGTTCACCGGAAACGGCTTCGGACGCACGTTGCGCGGGCAGCACATGCAGCAGGGCCGAGGCACAGGTGACGAAGTCGCCGGGCCGCTTTTCCAGCTTGAGCAGCAAGTCATGCTCGCCGGCGAGTTGCATCATCCGTTCGGTATCGATGCCGAGCACGTAGCCGTTGGTTTCCGATTCGACCGCGTGCGCGCTGTCCCACGCCGCCGGCTTGGGCAGCGCCGTGTCGCCCGTCGCCTTGCCCATCGATTTGGGAAAGAGCTGGGGAACGGCGTCCTGGAATGCGACGCCGACGCCCGAAATCAGGTTTTCCGCCTGGATGCTCTGCGAAATGTGGTGGATGAAGTAGATCAGGACGCCGAGCGACGCGAGCGCGAACACGAAGCCCAGATTGACCGACAGGAAGGGCACGAACCGGCTGCCGGGTTCCGCGTTGACGGTGCGCAGCACGATCAGGCAGTAGACGAAGGTCGCGATGAAGGTCCCGAGCACGAACTGGTTGCCACGGTCCGACGTGAAATTGCGCAGCACGCGCGGGCCGAAATGCGAAGAGGTTTGGGCGAGCGAGGTGATCGTGAGCGAATAGACGATCGACACCACGGTCATGATCGACCCGGCAATCACCGAGAGCACGCTGCGCGCGCCCTCGGCGCTGCCCGACCAGATCCACGAAATGTCCCTGACCCAGTCCTCGCCCAGCACGGCATCGGCCCGGACCATGCCGACCGCCGCCGCAGCCGACAGCAGGGCCATCAGGGCCGGCAGAAACCAGAATGAATCGGTGATCAGCGTGTAGATCACGATGAAACGCGCTCGCATGTGTGCCCTTTCAGCGCCAGCCCAAAGAAACGCAGTTCAGTGCGGCAACGAATCGGGGACAGATCGAGCCGTCCCCGATTGTCCTTCGCCGCACGGGCCCCTCGCCTCCTGAAGTCATGCGCGGATGCAAGACCCGCTTGCCGCGGCCTCGTTCACGACTTGTGCGGCTGGCTGCTTACCTCGACCTTCCTGCACTTGAGACCGAGCCCGGTGAAATAGCCATCACGGTGATGAACGTTCAAACCGGACGCAATGGACCCGGCCGGGCAGCTCACCGTGCTGCGCCACGTTGCGCAATTGGTGTGCTTGTCCTGCTCGTAGTTGTTGAGGAAGGTCACCGATCCGTCCGGTTTGACATCCGCGATATAGAGCCGGATTCCCTTCAGGCGGTTGTCATCGCTGTCTTTCTTGTCGGTCGTGCAAACCTGCACGCCGCGGACATAGTAGCTGGCCTTGGAGAACCGGACCGCCTTCTCGTTGCCCGCCTTGCCGCTGCATATTTCGAAACTGCCATCCCTGGCGACGGCAGGCGTCCTGGAATCGCCGTATACCAGCCCGCTGGCCAGCTCCTTCGCATCAACCTCGATCCGGCAGGGCTTGTCCTTGTCCTCGCTCCAGGTGACGCCCTTGATCCCTGCGTACGTCGTCACCGTGCGGCTATCGGAGCCATGATCCTGAGTCCCGGTCGAAAACAGCTGATACGTGGTATCGAATTCGCCCACGTTGATTTTCTTTTCCGCGGCAGCGAACCCCGAGACGCTGCCCGGCATGCTGGAATCGCCCAGGATCAGATAGTTTTCGGCATGGCCCGGCCAAGCGAGCAATAACCCGATCGTGGCCACGCCACTGCAAACAATCGATGTGCGCGTAAATCTCATGATTTCTCCCTTTCGTGTATGTCGTTACCGGGCTCCGCTTTTGTCAATTGTCGTCCTGCAGTTGCATGTACGACAGGCCGGGCGCTCGTGCCAACCTGCCTGATCCATCTTAGTACAGCGCCGAGTCGGCGCCATGGTGAAGACGACGCACGTCGCGAAACCTGAACTGATCCCTGGAGTCCTTCTTGATTTGCAAATGCGCGCCGATTCCAGACAGGCCGGACGAAATGCATTTCGCCGATGTCGCGCAGCAAGGCAAGCCTGGCTTCGGCATTTTCAGACACGGCTTACAAGGAAGTCGGACGACCTCCCGCTGCCAATCGCCGCCGCGATCGGCATCATTCAACTGCCATATTCGACTGGCCATCTGGCCGCGCAACCGGCATTGATCGACCGGGTGGCGCTGACATCAGCCGCCCTGCACACAGGACAAGAGCATGAACCCGACCGCCGTGGAAGACCTCAGTTTGCTTTTTGACAAGGATGGTTTCTTTATCCATCCCGAGCAATGGGATCTCGCGATGGCTCAGCGCATCGCGAATTCCGAAGGCATGGGAGCAATGGATGACTTGCAGCAAGGACTGTTACTGACCTTGCGCGACGAATTCCAGAAATTCGGCGCGGTCACGGCCCTGAGCCATATCTGCCACCTCAACGGCCTGGACGCGGATTGCCTGCATCAGGTGTTCCGTTCCCCGCGCCAGGCATGGCGTATCGCGGGTCTGCCCAATCCGGGCGAGGAAGCGAAAGCCTATCTGGCCTGAATCCCGCCGCAGCCCCGACTACCACGGTTTCGCAGCAAGCCCGCGACCATGATTGGACACCTCGATACACTGCCGTATGCAGACGCCAAGGCCTTTCTCGACCAGACGGAGGACGCGCAAGCCCTGCCGTTTTTATTGGAGATTGCGCCCTTCATGGACGAGGAAGAATGGCTCGCGCTCCTCGATGCGACCTGGCCGCGCATCCCGAACGCGGACGCCTACCGGGACGCGCTGCTCCGCACCCCTTACGGCAAGCATTCGGATCGCAAATCGCTCAGAAAGGCATAGATAGCCGACCGCCTCTAATGTCCGGCGACATCGATCCAAGCCCGTACGTCTTCGGTTCAGACTACGCTGCCGCGCTGCGCGCCTCCATGAACCTGGACAGAATCGGACCGCAAATCACGCCGAGGGCCAGGCGCAAGTCCTTGTTGGGAACCACCATCGTAGTCGGGCGCGACATGAACGCGCCGGGAATGCGCCTGAGCAACTCGGGAAAATCATGGCGCTCGCGATCGCGGAAATGGATGACGCACAGCGACTCGTCGGCCAGCGGCACGTCGCGCGCAATGAACGGGTCGGAGGTATCCACCAGCGGCATGCGCTGGATATTGATGTCGGTCAGGCCGAACTGCGGAACGATGTAATGGATGTAGTCGTCCATGCGACGCAGGATGGTTTCCACCGATTCCTCGGGCGTGCAGGTGCCCATTTTGCAGTCGCGGTGGATCTTCTGTATCCACTCCAGGTTGATTGCAGGCGCCACGCCGATCAGCAGGTCCACATGCTGGGCCACGTCGATGCCCTGGCGTCCCGTGCGCCGGTCGATTTCCGGCGGAAAGTGGCGCGAGTCGACCTTGCGGCGCGTCCACGTATTGGCCATCAGGCCGCCATGCTGCCCCTCGTAGAACAACAGATCGCTGCCCGGCTGCAGCGGCGCCCAGGGCGTGAACTCGCCCGCCTGCACGCCCAGTTCCTCGCCGTGCTCGGCCGTGTGCGCATACTGGCGCACCACCCCGCTGCCGCATTCGCCATAGGTCCTGAAAAACGATTCCAGCTCCGGGAAATGATTGCACTCCGGCCCGAACCAGGAAATGTTGCGGCCGCTCGCCCGCGCTTCCTCGAGCAAGGCCGCGAACTGCCGATCGGTATAACGCCGGAAACCGTCGCCATGAACGATCGCGGGCTTGATGTTCAGGCGCTGGAAAATGAACTTGAACGCGTGGCGTATCGTGGACAGACCGGCACCGGACGAGCCGGTCACCGCGATGATGGGATGCTGCTGGGACATGGTCGGTTATTCCCCTGGATTGGCCAGAAGGCCGCAGAACAGAAAGTTTAACCGGCATCTCGCGAAGAACGGAATTCGAACGTCGCGAGACCCGGGCCCCGTCGAGCGCGTGACGTCCATTCGCGCCCGGCCCCTTGATTCACTGCGTCAGCGTTTCAGGACCTCGTAATTGGAGCCCCTTCACTTTCCTGTCCGCCGTCGCCCCGGCAAATGCAACGCCCAGGATCGCCCCTAATGCATGTGCCTGCCACACCACCCGAATGCCCTCCGGCAGCGTGGTGTAAGCCGGCATCGCGCCGTTTGCGTCCAGCCACAGCTTGATCGTGACACCCGTCGCCAACAGGGCGATCATGCCCCGCGAGCGAGGCTCTGCACGCCAGAGCATGCAGGCTGCGGCCGTGCCCATCATCGTCGCCATGGCGGAAGCGCCGCGGTACACCTGCAGCTCAGGCAGGGTCGCCAACAAACCCAGTGAAACAAGCGGCGCGCCCGCCAGCCACGCCAGCGCGGTCACGCACCATCCCCTGAAATGCGCCACGATTGTCATTGCCACGAGCAGCACCATGCCATCGGCTAAAGCGTGCGGCCAGCCAAAGTGAACCAGATGTCCTGTCCAGGCCCGCCAGAACTGGCCTCCCTGCAACGCGTGGCGATCATAGGTCAGCCCGGCTGCGAGCCAATCCGGCACCCACGCTACCGCGCAGCAGACTGCGGCCAGCGCAATCGACACGCGCAACGCGTTCATGCCTTGCGCCTGAACCGGTATGCCACCCCGCCCAGCACCAGCGCAAACAGCATGCCCAGCCAGCCCATGTCGCCGCCGCCGGTGTAGCCCGGCTTGTTCTCGACCTTGAAGTTGGCGTCGTTCTTGATGCGCTCCTTGAAGCCCTGCAACTCGGCCTGAAGGCGCGGGATCAGATCATCGACGGCATTGTTGTAGCCTGAAAGCCGAGCCGCACGCGCCTGCTCCGTAAAGCCCACCATCGAAGCACTGCCCTTGATCTGGCTGGTGCCAGGCGCGCGGAACAACAGCTTGCGGCTGCTCACGTCAAACACCGCCGCATCAACCATGGTCTGGATATCGTACTGGTCGCCGTGGACGATGTAGGCACCGATGATGGTCCAGTACAGGAAGGACAGCGCATTCGTATCGTTGAACTGGATCTGATCGTACGAAACCAGCGCCACCAACTCCACATTGAACATGCGCGCCAGTTGGTCGAGATTGGCGAAGCCGCCCTTGGGGCGCAGATACTGCGTGGGAATGACCTCGATCGCGCCGATGTAGTCATACTTCGCAAAAGCCGCCTTCACCCGCTCCAGCAAACGCGTCCTTTCAGCCTCCGGAAGACCGGCCGCCAGGCCCTCGCCCGGAACGAAGGCAATGCCCACCCGCACCGGCGGCCGCAGGGTGGTGACCGACGGCTTCATCTGCGGCGGCTCCTTCGCATCGGGATACAGATAGTCCACCATGCTGCCCGCATGCTTCACCCCGGTCTGGGGAAACCAGGACGCACAGCCCGCCACTGCAAGAACCAGCAGGGCGATCATTGATGCCAGTACGGATTTCATCGTGTTCCTTTCAACCTATGCTTCAATCGTGCACGCTCTTCCTTCAAGCGCGCCTGCGCTTCGGCGTTGATTCTGACGAACTCAAGACTCAACACCTTGCCTTCTGCCACGCTGATCTCATTGTTGCGGCCGGCAAGGATGGTCTTAACCATCACATCGCGCTGCGCCTCGGGGGTTGAGGCTCGGCGCAGTTGATGGAGCAGATCGGTCACCCGGGGATTTTCCGAGGCGAGGGCAGATTCTTTTTTGGTCATGGTCGTATTTTCCTGTAGCTCGATTAAATGCGCTGCGAAGCTGACCCTTGAGCTCGCTTTAGCTCGAATCTTTCTTGTTGAACCACTTTTTGCCTGCCATTCCCACGCCCACGGCACCGATCAATAGCAGCTTCCAGAATTTTGCAAGGAAGATTGCGATCGCAGCGAACAGGCCCACCTTCTTTGCGGCCGCACCGGCTACCAGTGCTGCCAAGCCATACTCGGCCACCTTATCGGTGTCTGAATTGAAATCGGTGTATCGTTTTCCTTCATCGAATTGCAGCGCAGACAGTAATGCATGGACCGCCGGTTTGTCCTGCATCACCGTACTTTGCGCAGTGACCAGGTTCAGACTGAAATACCCTTCGCGCCCCAGTGCGTAAGTGTTGTAGTTGATGCCATTGTCCGTGCCCGCCGACTGGCCCTGATTGCGCGCTGCGATAGACCAGACCAAACGTCGCGTGCTCCCGTCATATTTCGGCGGCTCCACCCAGCCAATAATTTCCAGTCCGGGAATCCCCATTTGTGCTCGCTGCTTGTTGTCTTCCTCCGTTCCGGCACGCAGTGACTCTAGCAGCTCATCGGCATCCCATTCCTTTGCGTCGTCGTCCTTGATATAGCCAGAAGGCATGTAACCAATGACCACGAACCAGTCGCCCTTCTGGTTCTCGATCGGCACCACGAGACCGGCAACCCCACCTGTCGTCGGGTTGCCCAGCGCCTCCAGATATCGTCCAGCCTCAGCTGGCGGTACGTAGCCAAAATTGGGGGGCAGCCTGAGTACGGCCTGGCCCGATAGCGGCACATCAGCCGGTCCCGGACGAAGCGCATCTCGCGCCGCCTCGGTCGCAGCCGTCAACGCCGCTTCCTGCTCGCTCGGGACAGCGGCCGGGTTGGATTGCGAGAATGCAGAAGGAATGAACAGGAACAACAAGACGAACAACGGCGCAGACAACAGTTTTTTCATCGGACTCCCCCAATGTGTTGTATTCGATTATTTTTTTATTCGCTGCTCCGCGAGGCGGATTATGGCACAGGCGATAATCGCTGAAAGCGTGCACCGCTTGAAAAGGCTGCCAGGGCCAGCGCGAAGATGCAGAACCATGATCCGCGCAGCCTGGCCTATATTGGATGAACGCGCAGGCGAACTGCGTCCGCAAACCCCGTCAAGGGAGCTCGCCCTTGGATAGTCCTGTCCGACCTTCTTCAGCCCCCCGGGATCCGGGCATCCTGGTGCCACAGATCGTGCAGAGTTTTCGTCTGCTCCCCATCTCGCTGATCGTCAACCTGGCAATCGGACTCATTCTTGCCGCGGTTCTGTGGAACGTCGTGCCCACGCCCGTCCTGCTGGCCTGGTCAGGCTTGCTCATCGCGGTCACGGGGGCGCGATACCTCAGTTTGCGGGCGTTCAGAAACGCCTCGCCCAGAAGCGAGTCCGATCATGCGTACTGGACGAGGTATTTCCTGGCGGGCGCATGCGCTGCCGGAGTGGTGTGGGGGCTGTCCGGAATTCTCCTGTTTCATCCCAGTTCCTTCCCGCACCAGGTCGTTCTCGCTTTCGTGCTGGGGGGAATGATGGCCGGAGCCGTTCCGCTGCTGTCGTCCGTGAGCCACGCCTATTGGTGCTTCGCCATTCCGGTCGTGGCACCCATCAGCATCCGCATGATGTGGGTGGGCGATCAGATCCATCTCGTCATGGGCCTGATGATGGTCATCTTCGGTCTCGCCATGCTCGCCACGTCCGCCCAGGTCCAGCGCCTGTTTCGCGACTCGGAAAAACTGCGCCGCGAGCTGTTCTCGTCAACCGAGGTGGCGCAGGCGCTGGAATATCTGGTCCGTCTGGACAGCCTCACCGGCATCCCGAACAGGCGGCTGTTCGAGGAAGAGCTCAGCAAGGAATGGGCACGAGCGAAACGCGACCATGAGCCGTTGTCGCTCATCATGGTCGATATCGATCACTTCAAGGAATACAACGACCACTATGGGCACCCGGCCGGCGATCTGTGCCTGGTGGACGTTGCGCAGGCCATGCACCGCACGCTGTCCCGCCCCGGCGATGTGGTGGCCCGAATCGGCGGCGAAGAGTTTGCATTCCTGTTGCCGCAGACGAATTTGAGCGGCGCGATAGCCGTGGCCGAGCAGATACGCGAGCGCATCCTGGCCTTGAATCTTCCGCACGACGCCTCGCCCGTGGCCGGCCATGTCACCCTGAGTTTCGGCGTGTCTTCGTCCGAGCTGGCTTCCGTCTCCTCGCCCGCCGAGCTGATCCGCACATCGGACATCGCGCTCTATGAAGCCAAACGCTGCGGGCGCAACCAGATTGTGACAGCCCGGACAACGACATCTGATCTGGTCGCGTGAGCAAAGGGAGCAGGATCGAAAATTTCTGGTAGTGCTTCCGGGAGGGTCGGGCTTGGGGCGCAGAGCAGAGGAGAAATGTGGTTTTACAGGGCCTGACGCCAATGGCCTGCTCTTGCCCCCAATGACCCGCTCGGCCTCGGCTTGAAAACCGGAAAGGGCAATCGTTCGTGAGTTAGAATCTCCCCGCCTCCGCGCCGGATCCGGCATCTGTTTCAGGTGTCGTGAGCATCCAGTATCGGAGGAAAAGCACCCTCTACGAATAAACCAGCAACCCGGGGAACCAGCGTGTCTACACAGCATATCGGACCATCGCGCAGATATGGGCGGCAAGGCCTGATGGCTGGTTTTCTTGCCTTGTCAGCTTGCCTGCCGCTCCATGCCGAGCCTGTCAGCATCACCGACCGCCAGAAGCTTTTGCAGCAGGCTGCCAGCAATCCAAAGCGTCATGGTGTCTGGGCATCCGACACCTTTCATGACTTCAAGGATGAACGTGCCGGCTTGCAGCAAAGCGCACGAACCAACAGCCTGACCCTGGGGTATGACCAGCGGGTCGCGCCCCGCTGGACTGCCGGTCTGGCGCTGACTCAGCTGGTCCAGCGCAGCGAGTTGCCGCAGGACGACACCCGCCGCAGGGGCAACGGCCTGCTCGCCAGCCTTTACGGCGCCTATGCCCCGCTCCCCTTCCTGACTTTCCCCGTTTCTGTGGGCCTGGGACAGATCAGAACCTCGCAGAACCGGGTGACCGAAGGACAGGAGTTGCAGGGTCGTTTCCGCTCCAAGCTGACCTCGGCGTCAGCCGGCATCACGCTGATGGTTCCGCTCCAACCCATCTTTCTCAGCAACAGCCTGCGACTGTCCTACGATTCCGGCCGCATCGGCAGTTTTGTGGAACGCTGGCCCGGACAACAGGTGGAAACGCCGGCACACAAGACGAGCTCGACCCAGTGGCACGCGTCCACGAAGGCCAGCGTTTGGGTCGACGGAAAACTATGGCCCTATGTCAGCCTGAAATACAGCCGCGATGTGCAGCGAACCCCGAGCGAAAACGACGCTGACCAATTGCAATGGGGCCTTGGCCTGGATGTGCTGCAGGGGACGGGGTGGATGGGCGGACTGGGTTATGCCCGGGTCGTCGGCCGCCAGGGCATCGACGACCAGAGCCTGACGCTCACCCTGCGCAAATCCTACTGATCCCAATTTCGATCAATCCTGCGGCAATGGCACCGGAGGCACGGTCGGCACGGTGGTGCGCACGTCCGGCAGCACGTTGGGGGTTGGCGACGGCGCCTTCGATTCGCTCACTGCGGGCTGCCGGGCCGCTTCGATCGCCAGCAACTGCTGGCGCAAAGACTCCTCGGGCGGGCGGAAGTGCCAAATGTCCTCGCAGGGTTCGTTGCTCTTGTGGCAGTCCCGCTCACGGGCGTGCACGATATAGATCTTGGCTGGATCGGATCGATCGACGTAGTAGGTGATGGTCTCGCCATTCACCGTCGCCTGGCGCTCGATGAACATCCGCTCGATCAAGGGTGGGCCATTGTGGTGCTGGCCGCTCGATTCACTGATGGCACGCGAGCCCTCCACGTGGACAACCACCACATCGGCAAGAAAGCCCTCCAAACCAACGCATCCCGCCAAGCCGGACACCCCCACCATGACCAACCCAACCCGGAGGGCTGCCTGAAACCGTTGCATGCTGCGCGCGACCATCATCGACTCCCAATCGTTTTTCTTTATTCTTCAGCCGCATCAAGCGATCCCGGCTGGACTCGAAAAGTATACACGTGCGGCCTGCAGCTCAGACACCGCCTTCATCAAAGCCCCGAAGATCCACCTTGCCCCCGAAATCAGCCAGTGCAAGTGGTGGGCCAAGCATGCAGGCGTGAACCCGGCAACCCGTCTTGCGGTGTGCACTTGGGCGTGGCGAAATGTGGTTTTGCAAGACCTGACCCTGGATCGTTGCATGACCCTGGATCGTTGCAAGACCTGACCCTGTTGTGGTCCTGACCCTTGTGTTCCCTGTTGTACTGTCGCGTCAGAAGCGGTAATTGACGCCGAGCAGCCAGCTCGACAGATCCTGATCGATATTCGCCCGGTAGTCGTTGATGCCGGTGCCGACTTTTTGATCGAGATGGACGGATTGCTTGCCGAGGTCGATGCGATTGTATTCGGCGAGCAACGAGACCGAAGGCGTGAGCCGATATTCGACGCCCAGGCCCGCGAGCCAGCCGTCTCTCGTCTGCGTTTTATCGAACCTCGCCGGGGGCGTCCCGTCGGGAGCGTTATCTTCGTAAGTGTTGCGCGCCCACGCCCAGCCCGCCTTGGCGTAGACCAGTGTCTTGGGCGAGACCAGAAAGCCCACGCGCGCGGCCAGCGTGCCGAGGGCCTTCGTTTCATAGGTCACCGTATCCTGTGCCGTACCGTTCGCGTAATGATGGTCGCCGTTCATGTCGGCGGCGTCGAGCATGCCCTGCACGCCCCCCACCCAGTTCGCGCGCTGCATGTCGCACCCAAACTGAGCCCCGCCGATCGCACCCCGCGACCGCGCCGACCCGGCGTCGTCGTTATACGCGGCGCCGTTGAAAAACGTCGTCGTCCACTGGTTGTTCCCGGTCCCGTAACCGGCATTCAAACCGGCGTAGCATCCTGCCCATTCGGCAGGCGCCGCATACGCGGACATCGAAAACGCCGTCAAAACGGCCAGCATCGGGTATTTCATTTCGAGGACTCTCATTGATTCGGAGCCCATATTCTACTGCGGGGCCGCGGGACGGCGTGGGTGAAGTGAACGACTGAAAACGGTGACCCCTTCGATTCTCACCTTATGCAGACGACCTGATTCAGCCTCATGTGTGAATGCAAGATCTGACCCCGAAGTTGTGTTTTTACGTTCCACCTTGGGTAAAGGTGTCTGACCGCATTTATTGCCGCTTTAACTTCAGGCCTCTGGCAACTTGGACTTGTGCTTGTTGTAGTAGTGGGTTAAGTCGATAGCGTCGATCTTCTTCCGAACGAGATCGAGAAGTTCCGGTGTAACGCGAGCGTAGGTTCCAACTCCATAGCTCCCAATGTAGACGTCCTCGTTCTCTTCGACCTCCCTTTGGGGCTCCCAGAACTGTATGCCATCAAAACCGTATGGAAGCAGAACCTCAAGCAGTCTCGCCTTGTGCGTGAATGGCAGATGATGGCTAAGGGCAATGATCCATTTTTCCGGAGGGACGGAGTTTGGTTTATTTCCGAAGATATCAGCCAGCGGGATGTTTGCTGCCCTTAGGGTTTCGCGTATCGCTTGGAACTGTGGATGGAGAATATTGAGAGCGACGGGCCACTCCGCCCAATCGATTTGACTGTGATTGACATCCGGTCCTAGCGGCGCTGAACCTGTACGAGATTCTGTTAATCGCGACAACTGGCGTTCAAGTATGTCAATTCTCGCGTCTTGCGAAGCATTCTTGTCAATTCGCACCACGGCCGCTGTCTTCTTGCTCAGGTACTCGGAATAGAAGGTGTCCTCCTGAAGCTCGGCACGGAATCGTGTTTGTAAAACAAATAACGCCAGCAGAAATAGTGGCACGTTTACGATAGATGACACCACGAGTGCGCCACGTTCCCAACTATCGATTTCTAGATTGGTTGCCGCTGCAAGGAATATGGTGTTGGTAACAATCAGACCCACAAGCCAAGCAGCCAAAAGCTGTATTGGCTTGGTCACCCTATGTGGTTGTATCTGCTTATCTGTCAAGAAACGTGTCTCCTAAGAACTGTCGCGAGGTCCGGTCTTGTCTTTTGCGGCAAGGGGCAAGACCTGCCTCTTAATTTCAAGCTTAAGCGATGATGAAGTGTGCTTTGCTCCGAAATCAATTCGAGCCCGGCCCC
>JADFDN010000059.1 GCA_018262815.1 Thiobacillus sp. | reverse complement strand
TAGTACCGATCCGTACAGCCATCGCTGTCGCATCGTCCTGTTCGAAAAGGACATGGACTTTGAAGTCATCGATGTGGACATGCACAACAAGCCGGAAGAAATCGCCAGCATCAGCCCGAGCGGCAAGATGCCGGTGCTGGTCGAACGCGATCTGGTTCTGACCGAATCCAACATCATCAACGAATACATCGACGAGCGCTTCCCGCATCCGCAGCTGATGCCGCCGGACCCGGTGATGCGCGCCCGCGCACGGCTGGTGCTGTTCAACTTCGAGCACGACCTGTTCACCCACGTCAACACGCTGGAGCACAGTCTCGGCAAGGGTTCGGACAAGGCGCGCCAGGAAATCCGCGACAGCCTGTCGCAGCTCACGCCCATTCTCACCAAGCAGAAGTACTTGATGAACGACGAGTTCTCCATGCTCGACGTGGCGATCGCCCCGCTGCTGTGGCGCCTCGAGCACTACGGCATCGAGCTGCCGAAAGTGGCCGCCCCGGTGCTCAAGTACCGCGAGCGCCTGTTCAGCCGTCCCGCCTTCATCAACGCGCTGACGCCCACCGAAAAGGCGCTGCGCAAGTAAGCGGCGAAGAGACCGGGTAGACAGGTGGCCGAGATTTCAACCAAGCCGTACCTGATCCGCGCACTGTACGAGTGGTGCGCGGATGCGGGCTACACGCCGCAGCTGCTGGTCGCGGTGGATGGCCGCACCCGCGTGCCGCCCGGCTTCGTCAAGGATGGCCAGATCGTGCTGAACATCAGCGCAGGCGCCACCCGCAATCTCACGCTGGAAAACGACTGGATCCAGTTCTCCGCGCGCTTCGGCGGCGTCTCGCACGAGATTTCCGTGCCGGTGGATCGGGTCGCCGCGATCTTCGCGCGCGAGAACGGCCAGGGGCTGCATTTCGAGCCGGTCGACGCATCCGGCGAGCCGGAGCAGACGCCGCCGCCCGCGCCGGACGATGCGCCGCCCGCGCCGCCGAGGGGCAAGCCCTCGCTCAAAGTCGTCAAGTAAGCGCTCAATCGATCGCGCGGCATCGCTATAATGTCGCCCGTCGCCGCTTTAGCTCAGGGGTAGAGCAACCGCCTTGTAAGCGGTAGGTCGTCAGTTCAAATCCGACAAGCGGCACCACTATTCAATAATTACCCGTAGCACGTCGTAGCTAAAACCCGCATCTGGTAACGGATAGCGGGTTTTTTGTTGTGATTTGCCGTAGCCGTGTGTAGCATGGAAATACCCACAAAACGAGGGTATCTCCGCGGGTATCTCCAATGCCCTCAAACCGGATACCCTCAGAAACGGTACCAAATGCCCCTGACCGATACAGCAATCAAGAAGGCCAAACCATCTGACAAGCCCTATAAGCTGGCCGATGGTGGCGGGTTGTGCCTTCTGGTCAGCGCCACTGGTCGGTATTGGCGTTACAACTACCGGTTCGGCGGTAAATTCAAGACGCTCGCACTGGGCACGTACCCCGATGTAAGCCTGGCGCGAGCCCGTGAGAAGCATTCTGACGCACGCAGACTGCTGGCAGATGGGGTTGACCCGAGCGTGGCCAGGAAGGAAAACAAACACGCCGAGAAGCTGGCCAGCTCCAACAGCTTCGAGGCCGTGGCGCGTGAGTGGCATGCTGGGAAATCGAAGAAATGGGCGAAGGTAACGGCTGACAAGGCCATGACGCATCTGGACGCCCACGTCTTCCCCGAGATCGGCCATCTGAGCGTCGCCGAGGTCAAGGCCTCGCAACTGCTGGCGATGCTGCGCAAGATCGAGTCTCAGGGCATCGCCTACACTGCCAGCCGCATACGGGAAATGTGCGGACAGGTGTTCCGCTATGCCATCGCGACGGGCAGGGCAGAAGACAACCCTGCAGCGCATCTGCTGGGCGCCATGCAGAAGCCGGCGACCACCCACCGGCCGGCGATTACCGAGCGTCGCGAGTTCGGGGAGTTCCTGCGAGACCTGCGAGCAGCGACCGGCTTTGACCCTGTGACCAGGCACGCCGCCTACTTTGCGCTGCTGACCTTCGTGCGCGCTCAGGAATTCCGCTTTGCTCGCTGGGAGGAGTTCGACTTCGATGCGCGTGAGTGGAAGGTGCCAGCCAAGCGGATGAAGGTGGGAAAGAGCCTGCCGGCGCACACCGTGCCGCTGTCGAATCAGACCATCGCGCTACTGGAAGAACTGCGCGACCTGACCGGGCACACACCGTATCTGTTTCCGAAAGCCAAGGGCTACGGCGAGGGCGAGGTTATCAGCGAGAACACTGTCGGCAAGATGCTCAACAACATGGGCTATCAGGGCAAACAGTGTGTGCATGGTTTCCGGGCGTCGGCACGGTCGATCCTGAGCGAGCAAGGCTGGAGCGTGGAGGCGATGGAGCGCCAGTTGGACCACAAGGAAGCGAATGGCACCGTTGCTGCCTACGCCCGTAGCCAGCACCTTCCCGAACGTCGCCGGATGATGCAGGCATGGGCCGATACGTGTGATGCACTGGAAAATGGGGCAGACGTGATTCCGATGAACAAGAAACCCGCCGCCTGACGGTTTCAGGCAAAGCGGGCTGGTAGGGTGTTCGCAGCACCCCACCAGCCCTAACCACAACGCAACCTGTAAGGAGATTGCACCATGGCTGCATGCCATTCTATCGATCGCGCCATTACGGCGATAGCGCCCACTCAAGCCACCCTTGGCACCTATCCATTGTGGGTTCCAGTGATCTATTTCGACGACGGGCGCACTGAGCTGCTCGCCGGGGGCTACTCACACGACGTGGCCATGGAAATTGCTGAGAAAGTGAGCGAGCTCCTGATGGCAAGTGAGTTCGGGGTGCAGCGCAAAGTCTTGTCCCGACAACTCAGAGAACAGGAGCTGATTGGGGAGGGAAATCATGGATCCAAACGACAGAATCATTCGCTTGCCCCAAGTGATTGACCGGGTGGGGATCAAGAAGTCAGCGATCTACAAGATGATCGCAGCTGGAGCATTCCCGAAACCGATCAAACTTGGGTTTGCCTCGGGGTGGTTGGAATCGGAGATCAGGGCATGGATCGATGAACGAGCTAGGCTGCGTTCGTGAGAGATCAGCCTGACCATGACTTGGAAGCAACCCTGGTGTTGAAGCTACCCGTCTGACCTTGCCGGATTTCAACTCTTTTCAACAAGCGCCCGCATTCCGCGGGCGCTTTTTTTCGGGAAACTTCATTTCTGCGCTCTGCGTTTTCATCCAAATACGTTCGAGGTCTTCCGAATTTCAGAAAGTTGCACACCTCTGAATTTTTCTGATTAATTTGCTTAGCCATGCACCGCCCCGCAACGGGGTGGGCTTTCCAAACAGGAGAAGAGCATGGCAGACGAAAGCAACGACACCCCGATCAATTTCGATGCGCTGCCCGATAGCGCGTTTGTCACCGACATCCACCTCGCGTCACTTTTTCAAGTCCATCGCCTGACGATCTGGCGGTGGTCGAACAGTGGGCGGCTGCCGAAGCCGTACCAGCTGGGCGGAAACACGACCAGGTGGAAAGCAGGAGAGGTCCGCCAGGCGATCGCACAGAAGGCCGCCTGACATGCGCCGCCCACCCGAACTGCTCAGCGCCTATCAGTCAGCGAGGCGCAACCACGGCGACAAGCTGGAAAACCCGCACCTCCTGCAGGCGTCGCTCCTCTCTGAGGTCATCAAGCGCCCCTCATCCTCGCCCGAGGAAGTCGCGGAAGCGAAGCGCGAGTGCAAGCGGGAGCTCCTCGCGCTTCTTGGCGGGAAGGCTGCCTGATGCGTGCCCGTGGCATCAAGCCCGGTTTCTTCAAGAATGAGGCGCTGGCCGAGTGCACGCCGCTCGCCCGCCTGCTGTTCGCCGGCCTGTGGTGTCTCGCCGATCGGGAAGGCCGCATGGAAGACCGGCCGAAACGGATCCGCGCCGAGTTGCTGCCCTACGACGATGGAAGCGTCGACGACCTTCTTACCGAACTGCACGAAGCCGGGTTCATCCTGCGCTATACCGCAGCCGGCGGGCGTTTCATCCAGGTGGTGAACTTCGGGAAACACCAGAACCCGCACTGCAAGGAACAGGCGAGCACCATACCTGCACCAGACATGCACGGTGCAAGCACTGTGCAAGCACCAGACAAGAACAGAACTTGCCCGGCTGATTCCCTCTTCTCTGATTCCCTTAACCTGATTCCTGATTCCCCCTTCCAGGGTTCCGGTGCTGGCGCACCGGTTGTCGCCGGCAAGCCGGCTGACACCTGCCCGCATCAAGAAATCATCGATCTGTATCACCGCATCCTGCCTATGGGCAGGCAGGTTCGAGTCTGGAATGAGGCCAGGCGTGCCAAGTTGCGCGCTCGCTGGCGTGAGGACATCAAGCGGCAGTCGCTTGGCTGGTGGGAGCGGTTCTTCGGCTACATAGCTGACAGCGAATTCCTGACGGGCCAGACGACTGCAGCGGGACGGCCGCCATTCGAGATTGATCTCGAGTGGATCGTGACCCCTGCCAACCTGGTGAAGATCATCGAAGGGAAGTACCACCAGCGCGAGGCGGCAGCATGAACGCCCGCACGCTACCCGACATCGGAATTCCGGCATCGGCCATCCAGCCCCCGCACTCCGTCGAATCCGAACAGGCTGTGCTCGGAGGCTTGCTGATCGACAACGGCGCGTGGGACCGCATCGCCGACCTGCTCACGCCCGCGGATTTCTACCTTGCCGACCATCGCATCGTCTTCGAAACCATGCGCGTGATGTTCGATCGGGGGGAGCCGGTCGACTCGGTGACCCTTGCGACCGCGATAGCGGCCCGTGGTGAAGCTGAAAGGGTCGGGTTGGCATACGTGGTCGCCTTGGCATCCGAAACACCCTCAGCGGCGAATATTGCGCGGTATGCAGCAATCGTGATCGAGAAGCGAATCCGGCGCGATCTGCTCGCTGCTGGTCACCACATCGCGGACATGGCGGCGGCTCAGGGCGGCGACTCCAGCGAGGCCATCCAGGAAGCCCAGGCGCTGATCATGGCGCTGGGCGACGGGCGCGGCACCAGCAGCGAGCCGCAGGAGGTCGACGATTTGCTGCCGGCGGTGCTGCGCGGGATCGATGAGCGTTTCCACAAGGCTGGCGAGTTTTCCGGCATCGCCTCGGGTTACGCCGAGCTCGATCGCCTGACCTGTGGCCTGCAGCCGGGTGATCTGATCATCGTCGCCGGGCGCCCGAGCATGGGGAAAACAACGCTGGCCGTGAACATCGCCGAGAACGTCGCGGGCGATAGTGGCGTGGCGCTGGTGTTCTCGCTCGAGATGGGCGCGCCCCAGCTGGTCGAACGTTCGGTCTGTCGCTTCGGCGGGATCTCGACCACGGCCGTCCGCAACGGCGACATGCGGAAGGAAGACTTCGACCGCCTGTCGGTGGCACTACGTCGCCTGACCGGCAAGCGCCTGGTGATCGATGACGCACCCGAGAACACACCGGCGCGGATGCGGGCCCGGGCGCGCAAGATCAAGCATCGCTACGGCCGGCTTGACCTGGTGGTGATCGACTACCTGCAGCTGATGGCCGGCGACGGCAACACGCGAAGCGAACAGCTCGGCGGCCTGACCCGGGCGCTCAAGCTGATGGCCCGCGAGCTGGGCGCCCCGGTGATCCTGCTGTCGCAGCTGAACCGCGGCCTGGAGAACCGGACGGACAAGCGCCCGGTGCTGTCCGACCTGCGCGAGTCGGGCGCGATCGAGCAGGACGCCGACGTGGTGCTGATGGTGCACCGCCCCGACTACTACGACGCCGACAGCCCGCACAAGGGATTCGCCGAGGTGCTAATCCGCAAGCAGCGCATGGGTCCGCTCGGCACCGTGATGCTTCGCTTCGAAGGTGAGTTCTCGCGGTTCAGCGATGCCGATCCGGACGCCCTGCGCGCAGCTCGCGCCGCGGCCTATTCAGCGCAGAACACCCGGCCGGCCAGACGGACAGGAGGCTTCGATGACTAAGCGCGCGCAAGCCATCCTCCGACGCGGCCGCATCGAAGACGTGCCGCCCTGGTGCTACTGGCGCCCTGGCATGAGCCCCGAGGCTGCTGCCCTTGATGCGGCGAGAGCACTGGAAATCACCCACCCCCTCGACTTGTTGAACCTGCTGTGGGCGCTGCGGCGCCACGCCAGGGAACACGACAGCCATTCGGCAGCTGCGATGCCGGAAATCCAACCCACCACCCAAAGGAGAAACGCATGACACCCATGGAGCAAGCCATCGCCGACCACCGGCAGGCCGCGCAGAAGGCCCGGGAGGCGCATGACAAGAACCTCGCGGCCGAACGTGAGCGCGACCGACTCAAAGACGCGCTTGCGGCGCTGGAATCGAACGTCGCCTCTGCCGAGCAGGCTCACGTGAATGCCGACGTAGCGCAGCAGCTTGGTGAGCAAAGCGATCTGGAAGCCACGCAGGCCGCACTCGACGTGGCACGCAAGGCCCTGACCGATGCGGCGCCCGACCTCAAGCACAAGATCCGCGCGAGCGAGCTGCTGGTCGAGAAGCTGTGGGCCTTGGCTCAGCAGGCCGCGGACAAGCAGCGGGAGGCGCTGGCGGCGCTCAATGCGCAGCAGAACGAGAAGCTGCTTGATCAGCTGCACGCCGACGTCGCCGAGGCCAACCGCCTGGCGGCCGAATTGACAGCGGCACAGGACAAGGCCATCGCAACCCGCGAGCTTCTCGAAGAGCGGCGACTGCAGCAGTTCGGGATTGTGGTCGGCTGGCAAGAAGAAGAGCTCAAGGCCATTTACTGCAAGAACCAGCCCCACCCCGACCCGGAAGCCCGGCGGGCCCACAAGCAAGCGCTGCTGGCTGAGATTGCCGCGGCGACCCGAGTCTGAACTGAAAGGAGAACGAAATGGCCCTCTACCGCGCAACCCCCAAACTCATCAACCGCATCATGACCGGCCGCATTCCCGCGCGTGCCTTTGTCGTCGGCCCGCCTACCAACAATCTTGGCGTGGTTAACGGCGAAATTGTTGGATGTGTAACCCCTGGGAGCCCAAGCGTAACCAACCACATCGACGGCCTGAAATTCAGAGACCAGATCGACCCGTCTACGGGCTCTTTCACGATGCCTACGGGAATGGGCGCTGATACCGAATCGAGCCCGAACGCCTTCACCGGAGCTCAGCCCAGGGTCCGGTGTGAGATTCAGTCCCACCTTATCCACGAAAGCGGCATAGGGGGCTTGGCGCCTGCACCGATCTTCATGAATCGCTACTTCGAGGCCGACTTCCCGACCGGGGTGTATGCCGGATGGCTGAATTACCTGGTGCAAAACGGGTGGTTCGCATCTGCGGGCGCTTTGACCAATGCGAGCGTGCCGGCGGCCGTGAACATCGATCTTGTGGCGCAAACCCAACGTAGCAGAAACGACGCGTGAGGATGATGCCGATGAAACCCGAATCCACCAAGCACCAGGGCATCCCCTTCAACTTCGACGGGCGCGTCCTGATCATTCCGCCCCTGTCTCTCGGGGCTATGGAGAAGCTGCAAGGGCGCCTCGAAACGATGGGCGAACGCAGCATCACCCCCGAGTACATCAGCGGCGTCATCGACGCCGCGCACGCCGCGCTGCAGCGCAACTATCCGGAGATGAAGCGCGAAGACGTCGCCGGCCTGATCGACCTCGAAAACATGCAGGAGATCATGGCGTGTGTGTTCGATATTGGCGGGGTGAAGCGGAAGGCGCTCGAAGCCTCGAAGGAGAACACCGATGGCTGACAAGTCTGTAACCGGCGACCGCGAAGTCATCGCCGACCTGCGCCGCTTCGACGCAGCCGCGCGCGGTGAACTCCAGAAGGGGATCGGCCGCATCGCGCTCAAGCTGCTGACCCGGGTGAAGGCGCAGAAACTCAGCGGGCAAGCGCTGAACGTACGCACCGGCCGTCTGCGTCGGTCGATCACGCAGCGCGTCGAGGCCAGCGCCGACGAGATCAACGGGATCGTCGGCACGAACGTCGAGTACGGCAAGTTCCATGAGTACGGGCGGTCGGTCAAGGCCGAGCTGAAGCAACATCGTGACGGGTTCAAGGCTGGACTCACGGCTAGCAAGCCGGAAGTGAATCCAGATGATCTCCCGCCTCGATCGTTCTTGCGCTCGGCCTTGGCCGAATTGAAGAAAGAGGGCGTCATCGAGGCAGAGATAAGCGCTGCCATCGATCGCGCTGTTCAGGCGAAGCGATGAAAGTGGTGAAGAACCAATTTTCGGGAGAGTGCTATGAGCGATAAAACAATTGATGTTCGCGTGACAGCCAAAGTCGATGAGCTGAAGCGTGGCATGGAACAGGCCGCCAAGTCTGTCGAGGATGGCGCGCAGCGAATGGAGGTAAGCCTTAAAGATACCGGCGACAGCATGGCAGGCGTTGCGTCTTTCATTCAGTCGCGTCTGACCATGGTGGTCGGGGTCGCCGCTGCAGCCTTCGCCAGCATCGGCCTGAAAACGGCAGCAGAAGACGCGGCCAAGTTCACCGAATCCTCGATGGACCTAGGGCGGGCGATGGGCGTCTCGGCGAGCCAGGCCAGCGTGTGGTCGGCGGTGCTCGATGACGTCGGCGCGTCGCAGGAGGAGCTTGCTGCTGCCAGCCGTGGGCTCACCATGAATCTGCGCGAGAACGAGGAAGACCTGAATCGCATGGGCCTGGTTACCCGTGACGCGAACGGCAAGCTGCGCAACATGAACGACCTCATGCACGATGCCATCGCCGTGGTGAACTCCTACCGGGAGGGCACTGACCGTAACGCGGCCGCGCAGGAAGTTTTCGGGCGTGCCGTGTCTGGCAGCTCCAAGCTGCTGATGGTGACGCGAGACTCCGCCCGCGAGACCGAGGAAAAGATGCGCAGCCTCGGCATCGTTGTCGGGCAGGATAACGTCGAGGCCTGGCGCGAATACGATCAGGCCAGCGATGACGCCGCCCTGACCATGAAGGGCGTGCAGATGACCATCGGTCAGGCGCTGATCCCGGTGATGACCGAGTTCAAGGCCTCGATCGTGGCGATCGGTCCGCAACTGGTGGCGGTCGCCCGGGTGGCAATGGAAACTCTCCTGGGCGTGGTCGACCTGGCGCGGATGGTGAAGCAAGCCTTCGTCTCGGTCGGGTCCGACATCGGCGCCGTGGCGGCTGCTGCAGCACTGGCGATGCGCGGTGACTTCTCCGGCGCGATGAACGTGTTCCGGGAGCGCGCCGCCGACGCAGTGCGCGAGACGCAGAAGCTGAAAGACCTGTGGAACGGCACCGGCGACTCTTTCCTCGGGAAGTTCCGCCAGAAGTGGGAAGCCTCGGCGACACCCGATCAAGGGGGCAGCGACTACGAAGCCCCGCCCAGCTCCGGCGGCGGATCGCGCAAGGGCAGTGGCGCCAAGGCAGACGGCCCGATCGACGCGCTGGGCTCGGGGTCTTACATCACCAGCGACAGGGGCGTCGCCGAGATGATCCGGGAGCAGCAGGAGGCCATCAACGCGCTGAACGGGGAAATCGCGGCAGGCGTCGAGGCAGCCGCCAAGACCGCGGCGGAAGCCTACAAGCGCGCGATGGATCAGCGGCAGCAGGTGGATCTGATCTGGATGCGCAACGCCGTCGACGCGCGCCTGGCAGTGGTCGACGCCGATGAGGCAGCCGCCCACCATGCCGTCGAGATGGGCGTCATGACCCATGAGGAACTGCTGCAGCAGCAAATCGGGTTCGAGCAGCGGCGGAACGAGATCATCCTGCAGGCCATGAACGAGCGCCTGGCCATGATCGACCCATCGGAAGACCCGGTGGCCTTCGCCCAGCTCAAGGCCGAGATCGAGGCGGCGGAGCGACAGCACCAGGCCATCATGACGGAGATCAAGAATGCCGGCGAGCTCGAGCGGAGTCAGTATGCCTTGCAGGCGATCAATGGTCTCCAGAGCGGCATGCAGAACGCTTTCCAGAAAATGCTGATGGGGCAGATGACGCTTGCCCAAGGTCTCAAGTCGATCTGGCAGTCGGTGCTCTCGACCATCGCGGGCGTTATCGCGCAGGTGCTCGCGAAGTGGATCGCGAGCAAGATTGCGATGCTGATCTTCGGCAAGAAAACCGCGCTGTCTGAGATTTCTGAGAGCGCAGCCAAGGCCGGCGCGGGTGGCGTGGCATCGATGGCGGCAGCACCTTACCCGATCAACCTGACTGCACCATTCTTCGGCGCCGCCATGTCGGCAGCCTCCATGGGGTTCGCATCAATGATGGCCCCTACCGCCTCAGCAGCCGGCGGCTACGACATTCCGGCCGGCGTGAACCCCATCACGCAACTGCATGCCCGTGAGATGGTTCTCCCCGCGAAACAGGCGGACGTGATCCGAGACATGGCGGATGGCGGAGGCCAACGCAATCCCGAAATCCACGTGCACATCACGTCGCACGACACGCAAGGGGTCAGGGACTTGTTCATGAACAATCAGCCCGTTTTGATGGAAGCTATCAGGAACGCATACAGGAACGGCCACAAATGAGCACCGATAACGTTTTCCAGCTGCCCGACTCCATGCAGCGCCAGTGGCGGGTGTTCGAGGCGCTGTTGCGCCGCGAGCTGGGCGCGGCCGGCGTTGATCCAGACGTCTCCGATGTTGCCATGGAGCGCATCAAGCCGCTCTACCTGCGTCACGCGAAGCCGAACCCCATCCCGGGGGATGCGAGCCCGGAAGAGCAGCTGAAGGCGATCAACGACTGGGTGACGCAGTTCGGCGGCGGCCTGCTGCTGGAGATCCTGATCCGCGAGATTCAGCTGATCAATCTGCGTGGGGATGGAGGTTGAGCCATGGCAAAACGGCCTGATTCCACAAATGACCGGGCGGGAAGCGGCAAGCAGCCTGGGCTCACGGTCATACCCCCACCCCGTATGAATATCAACGATATGGACGGGATTCGTCGGGAGATGCAGCGGGTCTACCGCGAAATGCGGGGCAGGTTGGTCGACTCGCAGGAAGGGTATCGCTATGTGATGGTCCTGGCCGAGATGCGCAAGATGATCGAGGCCTGCGAGCATGCAAGGCGACTCGCTGCTCTGGAAAGGGCTATGGAAGGAAGGATCAATGGCAACGATTGAACAGCGCTTGGCGAAGCTGGAAGCCGCGATGCGGGCCCGCCACCCGGTTGATGACGGCCAGCAGCTGGCGATGCGTCGGCTCCTCTCCGTCCTGCGCGAGGCACTGCCCGACGATCGGCCGCGATACGGCGAGGCGGGATTCCCGGGGCTGTCGAATTACCGCTGGCACTCGGACAAGCTTCTGGCCCTGGCCGGCCGGATCGAGGCGAGCGAAGTCAGCGAGGAAGACCGCCGGCTGCTGGAAGGGCTGCCGCACGACGCGCTGGAATGCCTGGACATGACGGCGCCCGAGCTGCTCACCACGCTCGCGGAGATCGAGATGACGTACTGAATACCAAGGTGCGCTCCTAGGGGGGTTAAACCCATGAGCCCCCCACCTGTCCCGGCCACGTGCCGGGATTTTTTTGTGCCTTGGTGGGTATATCCGATGGTATTGAGCGCTGTCAGAGTGCTGGAGCCAAGCATTTACAAGTCATTGGCGGCCAATTTCGGGTCATTCAATCGCACTGGGAGTGATCCAGCCATGACTGAAAGTTGAATATCCATCTTCTCGGGCAGGTTCCATTGTCGATTACCATCAAGCCCATGGGAGAGGCTCGAGGACACCACTACATTTCGCAGTGCTACCTGAAGCGCTTCACGCGCAATGGGAGCAAGAAATCACATCTATGGGTGTGCGACCTTTCGAACGGGAGCAGTTTTTCGACGGCCCCTGCCAACGTTGCAAAGGTGAGGGATTACAACCGAATCGAAGGCCTGCCCCCCGGCGAGCTCGACAACAGGCTCGGCGTGTTCGAGGCGGCGGCAGACAAGGCCCTCGATATTATCGAGCAGTCGCGCACCCTGGATGATTTCGACGCCTGGGTGCATGTGCTGAACTTGGCGGCACTATTTGCTGTGCGCACGCCAAGGATGCGCGAGACCGTTAGGGACTTCCACGAGCAAGTGGCTCGCATGACGATGGATTTGGTCCTGGCAACACCCGAGCGGTGGGAGTCTCAAGCCAGGAAAGCCCGCGCGGCCGGACATATACCCCACGACAGTGACGTGACCTACGAGCAGATCAAGGACTTTCACGAGCGCGGTGAATACAAAGTGATCGTTCCGACTACCCGCCATATTGGCTACGAGTTCAAGGTGTTCGAGCCAGTGCTCCGCACGCTGGTAGATCGGAAATGGACGCTGTGTGTGGCTGCGCCAAATTCCGGTGGATTCATCGCGACAGACAATCCTGTATGCCTGATGCACAGCGATGGGGAACCTACGACACTCATGCGACCCGTTGGGCATGGTTTGACGGGCACGACCGTTCTATTCCCAGTGTCGCGCGATCTTCTCGCCGTGGGGACGTTTGAAGGGGAAGGCGGCGTGCGCACTTTGCCGCGAGAGTTTGTTGCCTATTTCAATGCGCTGCTGATGGGGTACGCGGATAAGCAAGTGTTTGCCGCCGATGACCGTTTCTTTTTCTCGCAGGGGCCAGGGAAGCCCCTGCGTCGAGGCGGCGATCTGCCTAGGCTCGTGCAAGCGCGTAAAGCGAAGAGTAGATGACAACGGCGGCAGCGCGCGCCAGGTCGAACAACTGGGCGAGGATAGACACGCCGTGCGGATCGATCAGCGCCAGCGCCACGCAAGCCAAGGCGAAGTAACGTGCCCTGGCATTGAGCGCTCGGCGCCGCTCGCGATCATCCTTGAATCCGTTGTAGGGGTCGGGCTTGAAGCGTCGGGGCATGTTTCTTCCTTTCGGGGATGAAAGATGCCGTCACTGTGCCGTAACGACCGGCGAACAATCACGGGGGGGGAAAGTTCAGGCCGCCGGCCATGTTGCGTCGGGAGCCTTTTTGGAAAACTGTGGCAATCTAACCGCTTCCCAAGGCTGATGGCGTTGGCATGATTCAATCTGAACACTCCTACGCAGGGCAGGCCGCACATGACAAAGTAGGCATATTCGACCTTTCTTCAGCTGAAGGGGTGAATGAGTCAGAGCGGCTCTTGATGCGCCTATGTCGCAAATCGTTCCTGAGCCTTTGGGCGCACGCCAACCTGCACACCGCCCAGGACATGCGCGACGGCAAGGGGAGCGCCAAAGAGTTCGCCGATGTGCTGGTCGTATTCGGTGACGATGTCGTCGTTTTCTCCGATAAGCACATCGAATTCCAGGAAGATCGGGACTTGCGCATTGCCTGGCCAAGATGGTTCAAGCGCGCGATAGTCGAATCATCCAAGCAGCTGCATGGGGCAATGGGCTGGCTGCGTCGCTTCCCTGACCGTATTTTTTTGGACGCAGCATGCACGCGTCCCTTGCCCGTCATCCTGCCGTCAGCCGACCGTGCGCGCTATCACCTCGTAGCGGTCACGCGCGGGAGCCGGCAGGCCTGTACAAAATTCTTCCCCGGCAGCTTCGGCACCTTGCAGATCAATACGGATGTTGAGGGGCGCGCCCATGAGCAAGCGCCTTTCACCGTTGGCGTGTTGGAGCGCTCGAAACAGTTTGTCCATGTCCTCGATGAGTTTTCACTCGAGGTCGTCATGGACGAAATGGATACCATCACAGACTTTGTCGCCTATCTCAAGGCGCGCGAAGCTTTCCTATCCGATGCATCCATCACGGTTCATGCCGCTGGGGAGGAACAACTCATTGCTGCCTACATCTCGAATGGGGATGACAGCAAGCATGCCTTTCTGCCTGATGGGGTCGGCGACATCAAGGCTGGGCTGGTGATCTACGATGACTCGCACTACTCTGGGCTTATTGAGAGGCCTGAATACAAGGAAAAGAAACTCCAAGACGAACGTAGCCGTGCCTGGGACGACATGCTGGAACGGCTCATCCGCTTGGGCGACCCGAGGCTTGTTCACCCAGAAATAGACCAGCCTAATCACGAGACCGAAAAAGCTTTGCGCCTGATGGCCGCTGAATCGCGTTTCAGGCGCCACTTGCTAACGGAAGCGCTGGTGGAAATGCTGGTAGCTGCAGCGGAACAACCAAACCAGCGACGAGCCCGCGTGTTCATCTCCAACGATCAGCCTAGTCTTGCCTACATTTTTCTGGTCACACCTAGGCTGCAGGGCGAAACAGACGAGGACTATAGGAGGCATCGAGTGGCGGTGTTGCATGCTTATTGCCGCTGCGCAAAGCT
>JADFDN010000058.1 GCA_018262815.1 Thiobacillus sp. | reverse complement strand
GCACGCCGAAGATCCAGATCAGTTCGCGCGGTTTGCGGTAGGAACCGTACATCAGGCCGCGGAACATGTGCAGATAGACGACGACGAAGAACATCGAGGCGCCGGTGGAGTGCATGTAGCGGATCAGCCAGCCCCAGTCGACGTCGCGCATGATGTACTCGACGGACGTGAAGGCGAGCTCCGCGTCCGGCTTGTAGTTCATGGTGAGGAAGATGCCGGTGACGATCTGGATCACCAGCACCAGGAGCGCCAGCGAACCGAAGAAATACCAGAAGTTGAAGTTCTTGGGCGCGTAATACTCGGACAGGTGCGCCTTGTAGGTGGCGGTGAGCGGGAATCGGTCGTCGACCCAACCCATCATTTTTTGCAGGGCAGACATTTATTTAGGCTCCTTTTGCGTCTACACCGATCAGCAGTTTGGCGTCGCTGAGGTATTGATGGGGCGGTATCACCAGATTGGTCGGGGCCGGAACGCCCTTGTACACGCGCGCGGCGAGGTCGAAGCGCGAACCGTGGCAGGGGCAGAAGAAGCCGCCCGGCCAGTCGGCGCCGAGATCGGCGGCGCCGACTTCCTTGCGGAAGGTGGGCGAGCAGCCGAGGTGGGTGCAGATGCCCACGGCGACCAGAAATTCGGGCTTGATCGAGCGGTTTGCGTTCTTGCAGTAGTCGGGCTGCTGCGGCATCTCGCTCTTGGGATCGGCCAGCTGGTCATCATGCTTGGCCATCAGTTCGAGCATGTCCGGCGTGCGGTTGACGATCCACACCGGCTTGCCGCGCCATTCGACGGTCAGCAGCATGCCGGGTTCGACCTTGCTGATGTCCACTTCCACCGGTGCGCCCGCCGCCTTGGCGCGCGCGCTCGGCAGCATGCTCATCACCAGCGGAACGGCCACCCCTGCAACTGCGACTCCCCCGACGGCGCTGGTCGCGGCGATCAGGAATTTTCGTTTACGTGTGTCCACTTTTTGCCCATCGACTTCCTGGCTCATGTTTACCTAACCTGAACGTGTTGCGATAAAACCGGCATTCTAACCAAATTGCCGCCCTCACCGGAAGCCCATCATGGCAATGGCACAATGGGATCTCTGCGCTGGGCTATAATCGCCCGGACGCAAAATCGCGCCAAGTCACTGAATTTAATCAACATGCGCAAACTCTGGTTGCTTTTCGCTCAATCCACCACGGTGGCGCTGGGCGTGTTGTTCATCATCGTTCTGTTCAAGCCCGACCTTCTGCGCTGGCAACCGCAACAGCAAGGCCTCACCATCCAGCAGGCGCCGCACCCGGCCGTCAGCCGTCTCGCTGCAAGCGAATCGTTCGCGCCGGCCGCGCAAAAAGTGATTCCGAGCGTGGTCAATGTGTTCACCCAGCAAAAGGTGCGCACGCCTGCGCATCCGGCGCTGGAAGATCCGATCTTCCGCTATTTCTTCGGCGACCGCCTCGACCCGCGCCCGCGCGAGGTGTCCAACCTCGGCTCGGGCGTGATCGTCAGCCCCAACGGCTACATCCTCACCAATCAGCACGTGGTCGAGGCCGCCGACCAGATCGAGGTCGCGCTGACCAACGGCCAGACCCTGCCCGCGAAGGTGGTGGGCGCCGACCCCGAGACCGATCTCGCTGTGCTGAAAATCGATGCCGACAACCTGCCCGCCATCACCTTCGCCCAGGCCGACAGCCTGCAGGTCGGCGACTGGGTGCTGGCGGTCGGCAATCCGTTCGGCGTCGGCCAGACCGTAACCGCGGGCATCGTCAGCGCGCTCGGTCGCACGCATCTGGGCATCAACACCTTCGAGAACTTCATCCAGACCGACGCCGCCATCAACCCGGGCAATTCGGGCGGCGCGCTGGTCGATTCCGCCGGCCATCTGGTCGGGGTGAACAGCGCGATCTATTCGCGCACCGGCGGTTCGCAGGGCATCGGTTTCGCGATTCCGGTCAGCATCGCGCGCCAGGTGATGGAACAGATCATCAAGTCGGGCAGCGTGACGCGCGGCTGGGTCGGCATCGAAGTGCAGGACATGACGCCCGAACTGGCCGAATCCTTCAGCCTGGAGAAAGCCGAAGGCGCGCTGATCGCCGGGGTGCTGAAGGGCGGCCCGGCCGACGCCGGCGGGGTGCGCCCGGGCGACATCCTGCTCGCAGTCAACGGCAGCAAGGTGTCCGACTCGGCGTCCTTGCTCAACCTAATCGCCGCGCTGAAACCGGGCGACGTGACGAAGCTGACGGTGGCGCGCAAGCAGCAATCGCTGGAACTGAAAATCCAGGTCGGACGGCGTCCCTTGCAACGCTCGCTCGAGACCGTACCGGAACCCGAGCTCAACTAAGCCTATCAGCTGCCCGGCTGCAGTTGCGTCAACACGCGCAGACGGGTGGGATAGACGTACGCATCCCGTTCCATCGCCGGCAGATGCCAGGACGCGGCAGCCCGGGCCTGCCGCTGCAGCGCGGGATCGCGCAACCTCAGGCTTGCCAGGATCAGCACGTCGGACGGCGAATAGAGCGCGCCGTCGGCCAGCGTCGGCTCGGGCTGCAGCGTCGCAAGCAGCGGCTGCGCTTCATGCTTCCAGCCCTTCTCGCTCCAGAACAATGTCCAGGCGAGGTGCGCGAGCTGCCGTGCCCGCGCGCGCGATTCGGCGTTGCCGGTGGCCTCGGCATGATCCAGCAGGCCCTGCACGACGTAGGCGTAGTCCTCGAGCTCGGCGTCCGGCAGCGTCTTGCCGCGCGCGCGCGCCTTCATCAGGCGTCCGTCGCGCAGCAGCCGCGTCAGCAGAAAACGCTGCAGGCGGTCGGCACGCGCTCGGTAAGCCGGATCGAGCGGGATGGCCTGGCTGAACGCCGACAGCGCCAGGCCATTCAGGCCGGCATTCAGCTTGTCGTCTTTGGGCAGGCTGCGGGCCAGCCGCAGCGGCCGCAGGATGCGTGCGGCGTCGGCCAGCAGGCGCCGTTCTTTTGCCGTCGGCACCCGGGATTCCGCGGGCAGATAGCCGTCCGCGAAACTGCGCGGGGCATCGAGCTGCCACACGCGGCGAGCTGCGGCAAACATCCGGGGCGACAGGTGCTTTTTCAGTTCGTCAGCTTCCCACAGATAGGTCGCGCCCTCCCGCCCCGCGTCGTCCACCGCCGAGGTGCTGCTGTAGAAACCGCCGCTCGGGTCGAGCAATTCGCCCTCCATGAAAGCGAGCGTGCTGCGCGCAATGTCGCGGTAACGCGGCTGGCGCAGCACGCTCGCGGCGCGCAGGTAGAGCACGACCAGCTGCGCGTTGTCGTACAGCATTTTTTCGAAATGCGGCGTGTCCCAGCCGGGGTCCGTGGTGTAGCGGAAAAAACCGCCGCCGACATGGTCGCGCAGTCCGCGTGCGGCCATCTGGTCGAACGTCAGGCGCAGAAACTCGGCCAGCGTTGCGTCCGGCTGCTGTGCCTGCCTTTCCAGCAAGGCGTGCAGCTGGGGCGCCATCGGGAACTTGCTGACCTGTCCGAAGCCGCCGTGCAGGCTGTCGGCTTCCTGCCACGCACTGGCCACGAACTGCTGCCAGGCGCGCGCGCTGCGCTCGGCGGTCAACGGCGCGCTGGCTGGCCGCATGGCAGGCGGCGGCGCGGCTTGACGGGCCAGGCGACGCACGCCGGCGGCATCCGTCGTCCAGCGTCCCGAGAGCTGGGTCAGCACGCTGCGAAAACCGTCCGGCGGTGCATACAGAACGACGAACGCCGGATAGCCTTCTGGCGTAACGAACGCATTCAGCGGCCAGCCCGAAACGCCGCTGAGTTGCGCCGAAAAATTCTGCAGCGCATCGTCCAACCCGCTGTTGAGTTCGCGATCGACCTTGACCGGGATGAAGTCGCGGTTGAGTTGCGCGGCGATCTGCGTGTTTTTGTAGCTTTCACGCTGCATGACGTGACACCAGTGGCAGGCGAAATAGCCCACCGACACGAACAGCAGCTTGTTGTCACGTCTGGCGCGGGCGACGGTGTCGGCATTCCATTCCTGCCAGGCCACCGGATCGCTGCCATGCAGCGCCAGATAGGGCGAAGGATGACCGGCAAGCCGGTTGATCGGGTTGGCTGCACCTGCTGCACCAGGCAGCAGCAGGATCAGCAGCAGGCAGGCACGTAGCGTCCCACGCTCAAACCCGGACATAGGTCCAGCCTTGCTGGAGCCGGGTGACGATTTCGCCGATGGCGGTGGGCGCGGCCCTGGCAGCGGGCAGCAACTCCACTTTCTGACCCTGCCCCGTAAACCGGGCGATGGTCTGGCTGCACGCCACCAGATGCAGATTGGCGTGGCGCTGCGTCATCTGCGCAATGCGCGCCGCATACGGGCTGACCCCGGCCCGCATCAGATTGATGCCGTGGCTGTTGGCGACCACCTCGAGCTGCATGATCCGGCCCTGCCGCTCGGCTTCGTCCAGCAACTGCTCGGCCCGATCCAGCGCCGCCTTCATCCTGCCCGGCTCGGCGCCGTCGAGATGCAATATCACCCGGTTCGGATCCGCCGCCTGCGCCAGGCTCACCGCCTGATAGCCGCCCGGGACCGCGGCAGGCGCCGCCGCCACGGCGCCCGCTTCCAGGCCACGCAAGGCCCAGCCTCCGCCCAGGCCGGCGAGCAGAACCAGGCAGCCGAAGGCGCAGCGCTGCATGGCCTGCCGCCGCGATCCGGCATGGGGCGTCCGGCCCCGCGCAATCGGCGGTTCGGCATAGGCCAGCCGCACCATGCTCTGCAGGCTGCGCAGGCCGCACACGCGCCGGCCCAATTCGGCATCCTGGCGCATCAGCGCGATGAGCTTCTCGCTCTCGCCCACATCGAGCTCGCCGTCGATGAAGGCATGCAGGGTCTCATCCGAAACAACGGAACTCATTTCACTCTCCTCAGCAACGTCTGCGCGGCAGACGGTTGCGTCTGTTGCGTCGTGGGTTCAAGCAGATTTTTCAGGCTGGCGCGCGCGCGCGCGAGGCGGCTCATCACGGTGCCGACCGGAATATCCAGAATCCCGGCCACCTCGGCATAGCCGAACTCCTCCAGATCGACCAGGGTCAGCACCTGCCGCTGACCCAATGGCAGGCGGGCCACCGCTGCCCGCACGCAGGCGATGACCTGTTCGCGGTTGCAGCAGGCCTCGGGCGAATCGGCGCCGGACTCGAGCATGTCTTCCCACGACTCGACGTCGTCAAAGTCGCGGCGGCTGCGCAGGTGGTCGATCCAGCAGCGATTCATGATCGACACCATCCATGACTTCAGCGACGCCTCGTCGCGCAGCTGGGCACGCCGCGTCCAGGCCCGCGACAGGGTTTCCTGCACCAGATCGTCGGCCAGCGCCGCGTCGTGGCACCAGGCATAGGCAATACGATAGAGCGCGGGGCGCAGTGCCTCGATGCTGGGTCGAAACGGGCCAAACAGTA
Source organism: Thiobacillus sp. (assembly GCA_018262815.1). Classification (GTDB taxonomy): domain Bacteria; phylum Pseudomonadota; class Gammaproteobacteria; order Burkholderiales; family Thiobacillaceae; genus Thiobacillus. The sequence goes on along the minus strand of JADFDN010000058.1, from coordinate 8,914 downwards.
AGCGACTGATCATGGTCATGTGGGTGAGACGTAAGCGGTAGTCCTTTTATTCCAGAAAACTTTATGCCTGGGAATGGAATAAGCGTCCCAGATGGTACGTCTTATACTTAGGCTCGACTTGGATCAAGTCAGCTTATTCATATAGCCAAACAGGAGACTCAATATTATGAAACGCGCCTTCACCCCCATGCTCGCCGCCCTGCTTCTTGCCACCGCCCCGATGGCCGCCAGCGCCGCACAAGAAAAAGTGGTGTACCACGTCAACGATTCGTCCGTTGCGCGCGTCGCCATGAACAACGTGAACAACCATCTGAATGCCGCTCCGGATGCCAAGATCGTCGTGGTGACCCACGGCAAGGGCATCGATTTCCTGCTCAACGACGCCAAGGACGACAAAGGGGAATTCGCGCCCATCGTGTCCGGCCTGAAAGCGAAAGGCGTCGATTTCCGCGTCTGCAACAACACCCTGAAGGCTCGCAAACTCGACGCCAGCGCAGTGAACATGGAAGCCACCGTCGTGCCGTCCGGCGTCGCCGAAATCGGCAAGCTGCAGTCTCAGGAAGGCTACGTCTATCTGAAGCCCTAAGCTTCTGCCCGCCTGGGGCCTCGGGCCCCAGAATCGAGTTACCTGTTGTTCACCCCGAATTGCGGCCATCGGCCCCAGTTCAGGGCCGCTTTACGCCGAATAAACGCACACTCAGGGAGAAGCAACAATGAAGACAAAAACGATCGTGCTGCTGGCAGCCTTGCTGCCACTGCCAGCCCAAGCCGCCAACTGGCTTCAAATCCAGGGCAATGAAGCGCCCAACAGCGGCCACTTCAAGCTGTTCGGATTTCTGCAGCCGACCTACACCACCATCGATGCCGATCCGATTCAGGGCTTGCTCGGCGCGGCCGCACCCTTCAATGGCCAACTCACCCTGCCGAACCGGGTGGGTCCCGATCTTGAAGACAATGACCAGGCCCAGTTCTTTCGTGCCCGCCTGGGCGCGCGAGGCAACATCCTGCCCGGCAAGATCAACTACTTCCTGCTCGCCGAGGCTGGAAGGAATGCCGTGACTTCGCAGCGCGACGTGATGATGACCGATGCCTCGATTACCTTCAACTACATTCCGGGCGCACGCATCCGCGCAGGCCTTTTCAAGCTTCCCACCAGCGAGGAGGCGCTGGTGGCCGTGCACCTGGCCTATCCGTACGTATATTTCAGCAATGCCGCGACCAATCTGCTGGTCGAAAGCCAGGCCCGATCGACGGGGGCGGTTAATGCGACAGGCGCATCGAACGGCGCGACCGTCAGCGGCGGCTCGGGTTTCCGCGACTGGGGCGTGCAGGTCTACGACTGGTTCAACAAGGGTCCGTGGGAGTTTTCCTATGCGCTGATGGTTTCCAACGGCAACGAAATCGAGGCGTTGTCCGACAACGACAGCAACAAGGACATCACCGGCCGCCTGCAGGCTTCCTACGTGTTCGGCAAGAGCAAGGGGCCCAATCGCGAGGACGCTTCAGTATGGCTCTGGCACCAGAACGGCGAGCGCGAATTCGGCGGGCAGGATTTCGACCGCATTCGCGAGGGCATCGGCGCCCGGTATCAGAAAGGCCCCTGGCGTGCCACGGCAGAATACCTGCGCGGCGACGGCATGATCTTCGGCGGCCCCAACCCGCCTTTCCCGCGGCAACCCGTTCAGATCGGGCTCAACGAAAAGGCCAACGGCTGGTATCTCGAGGGCGGCTGGCGCTTCCACAAGAACTGGGAAACCAGCCTGCGGCACGACGTCTTCAACCGCATGACCGAAACCGCAGCGCTGGAACGCCAGTTCACCACCACGACGCTGGCTGCGAACTGGTTCTTCTACAAAAACACGCGGCTGACGCTGAACTACGAATGGCGGGAGCTGGACGTACCCAACCTGTCGGCCATTCCGGCAGGCGCCCAGCGGACCAACGCGCAGCTCATCGCCGACAACCTCGGTGACCGGGCCAGCGTCCAGCTGACCTGGTTCTTCTGATACCTCCTGACCTGTCTCCTCCTGCGGCGGCCTTCGGGCCGCCTTTTTTTATTCGTTGCGGATGAAATGCTCGCGGTAGTACTTCATCTCTTCGATGGATTCGTAGATGTCCGCCAGCGCCTCGTGCCTGCTGGATTTCTTGAAGCCTTCCGCCAGCCCGGGACGCCAGCGCTTGGCCAGTTCCTTCAGGGTGCTGACATCCAGGTTGCGGTAGTGGAAGTAGGCTTCCAGCTGCGGCATGTAGCGCGCCATGAAGCGGCGATCCTGGCAGATGGAATTGCCGCACATCGGCGACGTCCGGGCCGAGACGTGCTGCTTCACGAATTCCAGCATCTGCGCTTCGGCCGCGGCCTCGTCGAGCTGCGACGCCTTGACGCGGTCGATCAGCCCCGATTTTCCGTGCGTGCCCTTGTTCCAGTTGTCCATCGCATTCATCACCTCGTCGGGCTGGTGGACGACCAGAACGGGGCCTTCGGCCACGGTGTTGAGGTCGGCATCGGTGACGACGATGGCGAGTTCGATGATGCGATCGGTGTCGGGCGACAGGCCGGTCATTTCCATATCCAGCCAGAGGAGATGCGTGGGATTGAGGGCCATGTGAATTTCCTGAATTGAACAGGCTGCATTTTCGCATAGACCATGCGCAACGCGGGGTGGCAGAAGGGTCGGCTTGCAGCCATAATCCATGCTTCTTACCTGGAGTCTGGCCATGAAAACCCTGATCATTCTATTCACGACTGCAATGTTTTCCCTCGGGGTTCACGCCGTGCCGTTTGCCAAGGGCGACCCCAAAACCGGCAAGGTGCTGCACGACAAGGCCTGCATCAGTTGCCATGCCAACATGTTCGGCGGCGACGGCAGCGCGATCTACACCCGTGCCGACCGCAAGACCAAAAACGCGCAGCAGCTTGCGGCCCGCATCTCCGGCTGCAATGCCAACACCGGTGCGGGCTGGTTCCCGGAAGACGAGGCGCACGTCGCCGCCTATCTCAACCAGCAGTATTACAAGTTCAAGTAAGGGCTCATTCAACCGAGGACATGCCATGACCACTATCGTCGAAGAACTCGTCCGCAAGAAATGCGCGCCCTGCGAGGGCGGCGTCGCACCACTGACCGATGCGCAGATTGCGCCGTTGCTGAAAGGCCTGTCGGGCTGGCAGCGCGACGGCGTGAAAATCGTCAAGGAATTCAAGTTCAAGGACCATTACCAGGCGCAGGCCTTCACCAACGCCGTGATGTGGGTGTCGCACCGAGAAGACCACCATCCCTACCTGCTGGTGGGCTACAACACCGTCAAGGTCGAATTCTGGACGCACGCGATCGGCGGCCTGTCGGAGAATGACTTCATCTGCGCAGCAAAAGTCGACATGCTGTTTGACATCTAAGGCATGGCCGCCCTGACCGGCCAGGTCGTCGCCGCATTCAGCCGCCGCTTCATCGTCGCGACGCCCGAGGGCAGCCTGCCGTGTCAGGTCAGGGGACGCCACCTGCGCGTGGTGTGCGGCGACCGGGTCGAGCTCCGGCGCGACGGCGACGCCGGAGTGATCGAGGCGGTGCTGCCGCGTACCAGCCTGCTCTATCGATCGGACGCATTCAAGACCAAGGCCATCGCCGCCAATGTCACCCAGCTTGCCGTGGTGGTGGCGGCGCGGCCGAGTTTTTCCATGGAACTGGTGCAGCGTTGCGTCCTCGCTGCCGAGGACCAGGGCATCGCCAGTCTGCTGATCCTCAACAAGGCCGATCTGCCTGAAACGCCCGCCGCCCGCGAACGCCTGGACCTGCTCACCCGGATCGGCTACCCGCTGGTCATGCTGTCGGCGCTGAGCGACGTGGCGCCGCTGCGTCCTGCCCTGCAGGGCCACACCACGCTGCTGATCGGCCAGTCCGGGATGGGCAAGTCGACGCTGATCAATGCGCTGTTTCCGGATGCCGACGTGCTGACCGCCGAGTATTCGGAAGCGCTCGACAGCGGTCGCCACACCACCACCCACACCCGACTGCACCGGCTGGATGCCGACTCGGCGGTGATCGACTCGCCCGGACTGCAGGAATTCGCGCTGCAGCATCTGGACGCGAACGCCCTGGCGCACGCCTTCGTCGAATTCCGTCCTTTTCTGGGGCAATGCCGCTTTCGCGACTGCAGGCACGAGACCGAGCCCGGGTGCCGGCTGCAAGAGGCCGCAGCGGCCGGGGAGATCGACCCGGCACGACTCAAGCTGTTCCAGACGCTGCGCCGGCTGCAGCAGAACGCCGCCCAGCGCCTATAAAAGAAACTCGTTCCGCATCAAAGGAGAGCAACCATGAAGACACTATGGGTTGCGGTGGCAGGCCTGTGCCTGGGGCTCAGCGCAGCTGCGCAGGCCGCGGGAAAATGGGCGGCGACGCCCTACGCGCCGGCCAAGGTCATGTTCGAGTTCTATCTGGACGACCCGCAGAAAATCGGCAGTGCGCTCTACTGGGTACGCTCGCTGATGAATCCCCTGCAGGCGGCGCCCTACAACTATTCGCCCGAAGACCTGAGCGTGGTGGTGGTCATCCACGGCACCGAAATCGTGACGGTGGCGAAAAGGAACGAGGCGAAATACCAGGAAGCGGTCGACCGCATGCGGTATTACGCGGATTTCGGCGTGTCGTTCAAGGTATGCGGCCAGGCCGCGGAGGACTATGGCTACGCGGTGGAGGATTTCCAGGATTTCATCGAGGTGGTGCCCAATGCCATCACCGAACTGGCGCACTGGCAGCAGCAGGGCTATGCCCTGATCATCCCGCAGATCATGAGCAAGACGATCGACATCGAATCGATCCGCTAGTGGAGTTGGGCAACACGATTCCCCCTCCCGCGTTCGGGAGAGGGCGGCCTGTGCGGACCTTATTCGGGCCAGTGCTTGATGTAGCGTTTGAGGAGGCTGTTCTCGAAGTTGGCCTCCTTCAGGCAGGCGCGCGCCACATCGTGAAAGGAGATGATGCCGAGCAGTTTGTTGCCGTCGAGAATCGGCAGGTGGCCGATGTGCGACTTGGTCATCACGTCGCGCGCGTAGTCCACTGAATCGTCGGCATTGGCCACCACCGGCTCGGTGACCATGATGGTGCTGACTTCGGCATCTTTGAGGTCGCAGCCCTGCTTAACCATGCCGTGAACCACGTCGCGCTCGGTCAGGAGTCCGACCATCTCGCCGTTCTTCAGCACCACCAGCGAACCGACGCCCAGGCTCACCAGCTTGGCGACGGCGCTTTCCACCGAATCGGTCGGCGCAATGCTGTGGATGGCATCGCTCTTGAGGGTGAGGATTTCGCGAATCTGCATGGTGGTCTCCGGATCGGCTTGCTATGGATGGCGCTAATGATAACAACGAGGCCGCGCGGCAGGCTATGACCTGACCAGTGCGGCCTCGACCTGCTGGCGCTTGTCGCGGCCGGCGAGCGCCTCGACCAGCGTCAGCGCAAAATCCATTGCCGTGCCGGGGCCGCGCGAGGTCAGTACCTTGCCGTCCTGCACCACGGCCGCCGTGCTGACGGTGACGCCGGGCAGCGCATCGAGAAAACCGGGATAACTGGTCGCCTGCCTGCCGTCGAGCAGGCCGGCCTCGGCCAGCACCATCGGCGCGGCGCAGATGGCTGCGGTGTACTTGCCGTCGGCCGCCATTTTTTTCAGCAGGGCGAGGATGCGTGCATCTTCCTTCAGGTGCGTCGCACCGGGCATGCCGCCCGGCAGCACCACCATGTCGTAATCGTCCTGCAGCGCCACGTCGAGCGTCACATCGGGCGCCAGCTGCACGCCGCGGCTGGCCTGGACGATGCCGGGCTTGAGTCCGGCGCTCACCACTTCGATGCCGGCGCGGCGTAGCAGGTCGATGATGGTGACGGCTTCGAGTTCTTCGCAGCCGTCTGCCAGGGGAACCAGAACCTTGGCCATGTTCGCCTCCTAATGACCTGAGTGGAATTGCGCGGCTGAAAGCCTAGTCGCGGAAATTCTGGTACTGCAGCGGGAAATCGGTGATGGACTTGCGCACCAGCGCGATGGTGTCCTGCAGCACGTCGCGCTTGGCGCCGGAGACGCGCACCGTGTCGCCCTGGATGCTGGCCTGCACCTTGAGCTTGCTGTCCTTGATGCACTTGACGATCTTCTTCGCCAGCTCGGTCTCGACCCCGGTCTTCACCGTGACGCTGCGCTTGACCTTGTTGCCCGACACCTTCTCGACGCTGCCGATGTCCAGGCATTTCACGTCGACGCTGCGCTTGGCGAGCTTCTGCGCCAGGATGTCCTGCACCTGATCGAGCTGGAATTCGGTGTCGGCATGCACCGTCAGCACATAATCGGCCTGCTCGACGCGTGCGTCGGACCCCTTGAAGTCGAAACGGGTGGACACTTCCTTGTTGACCTGGTCGACCGCGTTGCGGACTTCCTGCTTGTCGACTTCGGACACGATGTCAAAACTCGGCATGCTGCTTACTCCTCGATATCCATTACAAACGACTGCACCGGCAGCCCCGTCTCGTCGTGAAACTCGGCCGCCGCCATCACCCCCAGCCGCGCCACTGCCTCGGCATCGAGCGAGGGCGCGCGCCAGGCGGCGTACATCGCCCCCAGCGCATACGGACTGCCGCTGCCGTAGGCATAAAACCTCGAGAATTCCTGCACCGTGCGATGCGCCGCCACGCCGAAGATGCCGTGGGGGTTGGCGATCAGCACGTCCATGCGGCTGGACTCGAGATCTTCCTCCTTGTCCTCGCCGGTCTGCAGGTAGTACTGCTCCTTCAACGCACCGTGCAGGGTGTTCCACACGCTGAAGATGCTTGCCACCGACTCCAGCTGCGGCGTCTCGTCCAGCGAGGCGAAATAGTCCGCGAGGATCAGCTTGAAGGTGGCCGAGCCGGTGATCGCAACATAACTGTCGCCGACGCGGATGATCTTCTCATGGTTCGCCACGTAGTCGGCGGACTCCTTGCCGCCGCCCCACTTCGTCAGCGTGTCGGCCGCGATGGCGATGCGGCCTTCCTTCCGGACGACGGTGACGGTGGTCATGGCCTCGCGCAATCAGCCGAAGTGGCAGACGTAGTGGTAGGGCTCGCCCGCCACTTCGATGTCGAAGCTGGAATTGCCCGGCACCTTGAACGACTGACCGGCGCCGTAGGTCGTCCACTCGCTCTCGCCGGCCAGCTTGACGCGACACGAGCCCGCCACGGTTTCCATGATTTCCGGCGCGCCGGTGTTGAAGGTGAGCGTGGCCGGCAGAATCACGCCGACCGATTTTTTGGTGCCGTCTGCGAGCGTGATGCTGTGCGACACGCACTTGCCGTCGAAGTAGACGTTGGCCTTGGAAACAACCGATACATTGTCGAACTGGGACATGCTTATTTTCTCCGGGCGTCGAGTTTGGCTGCGATGCGCATGCGCAGCGCATTGAGCTTGATGAAGCCGCCTGCATCCTTCTGGTCGTAGGCGCCGGCGTCGTCCTCGAAGGTGGCGATGGTCGAGTCGAACAGCGAATCGGTCTTCGAATCGCGGCCGGCGACGATGACGTTGCCCTTGTAGAGCTTCAGCCGCACCGTGCCGTTGACGTGCTGCTGGGTATGGTCGATCAGCGTCTGCAACGCAACACGCTCGGGCGCCCACCAGTAGCCGTTGTAGATCAGGCTGGCGTAGCGCGGCATCAGATCGTCCTTCAGGTGCGCGACTTCGCGGTCGAGCGTGATCGACTCGATCGCACGGTGCGCCTTCAGGAGGATGGTGCCGCCGGGGGTTTCGTAACAACCGCGCGACTTCATGCCGACGTAACGGTTCTCCACCAGGTCGAGCCGGCCGATGCCGTGCCTGCCGCCGATCTCGTTCAGCTTCGCCAGCACTTCATGTGCCTTCATGGCCTGGCCGTTGATCGCGACCACGTCGCCTTTCGCGTAGGTCAGCTCGATGTATTCGGCCGCATCGGGCGCCTTTTCCGGCGACACCGTCCAGCGCCACATGTCATCCTCGGCTTCCGCGTTGGGGTCTTCCAGGTGGCGGCCTTCGTAGGAGATGTGCAGCAGGTTGGCGTCCATCGAGTACGGCGAGCCGCCCTGGCGATGCTTCATGTCGATCGGAATGCCGTGCTTTTCTGCATAGGCCAGCAGCTTCTCCCGGCTCAGAAGATCCCACTCGCGCCAAGGCGCGATTACCTTGACGTCGGGCTTCAGCGCATAGGCGCCGAGCTCGAAGCGCACCTGGTCGTTGCCCTTGCCGGTGGCGCCGTGGCAGATCGCATCGGCCCCGGTTTCGTTGACGATCTCGATCAGGCGCTTGGCGATCAGCGGCCGCGCGATCGAAGTGCCGAGCAGGTACTCGCCCTCGTACACGGTATTGGCGCGGAACATCGGAAACACGAAATCGCGCACGAATTCCTCGCGCAGGTCGTCGATGTAGATCTGCTCCGGCTTGATGCCGAACTGCAGCGCCTTGGCGCGGGCCGGCTCCAGTTCCTCGCCCTGGCCGAGGTCGGCGGTGAAGGTCACCACCTCGCACTGGTAGGTGTCCTGCAGCCATTTCAGGATGACCGAGGTGTCGAGGCCGCCGGAATAGGCGAGTACTACTTTCTTGATGTCGCTCATGGTTTCAATGTTCAGTGGGTGGAGCCGGATTGGTTCTTGTCGATGATCTCGATCTGACCGGGGAAGCCGCCGATCTTCAGGATGTCGAGGTTGGTCGCCTGGCTCGCCTTCTCGATCTCGATGCCGACGACGCGCCCGTCCTCCGACAGGTTGAGCACGATGCCCTCGTGCGCCTCCCACGCCTGCGCGGGGTTTTCGGGGCTGATTTCGACATAGAGCGAGTCCATGTCCTTGAAGTAGGCGATGTTCATGATTCGATTTTTCCCAACAGTAGATATTCCATAAGCGCCTTCTGCACGTGCAGGCGATTCTCTGCCTCGTCCCAC
>JADFDN010000057.1 GCA_018262815.1 Thiobacillus sp. | reverse complement strand
GCCGGGGGTGCCGACGCCGATGCTGCCGGCCTGCCCGAGTTCAGCCTCGGCCTGGTGCACCAGCGCGGCGACCGCAGCCACGGTGGCGAGGTAGTCGTCCTGCGGGGTCGGCACGCGGCGGCGCAGGATTTCCCGGCCGCCGGTGTCGAGCGCAATCAGCTCGATTTTGGTGCCGCCGAGGTCGATGCCGAAACGTAGAGTGGGTGCCACGGTGTAAAATCTCCGGCTATTCAATTTGCGTTGGAATCAACATGGCAGGACATTCGAAATGGGCCAACATCCAGCACCGCAAGGGACGCCAGGATGCCAAGCGCGGCAAGATCTTCACCAAGCTTATCAAGGAAATCACCGTGGCTGCCAAAATGGGCGGCGGCGACCCCGCGATGAACCCGCGCCTGCGCCTGGCGATCGAGAAGGGCAAGGCCGAGTCGATGCCCAAGGACAACATCGAGAACGCGATCAAGCGCGGCACCGGCCAGCTCGAAGGCGTCAACTACGAGGAAATCCGCTACGAGGGCTACGGCATCGGCGGCGTCGCTGTGATGGTTGATTGCCTCACCGACAACAAGACGCGTACCGTCGCCGATGTCCGCCACGCTTTCGTCAAGCACGGCGGCAACATGGGCACCGACGGCTGCGTCGCGTTCCAGTTCAAGCACTGCGGCCAGATCATCCTGGAGCCGGGCGCGAGCGAGGAGGCGGTGATGGAAGTCGCGCTCGACGCCGGCGCCGAAGACATCATTCCCAACGAGGATGGCTCGATCGAGGTGCTGACCTCGCCCGATCCCAAGGCCTTCGAGGCTGTGAAGGAGGCGCTGGAGAAGGCAGGCTTCAAGCCGGCAGTGGCCGAAATCACCATGCGTCCCGAAGCCGAGACCGAACTGACCGGCGACGACGCGGTGAAGATGCAGAAGATCCTGGACGCGCTCGATAGTCTCGACGACGTGCAGGAGGTCTACACCAACGCCGTGCTGCCGGAGTAACGGATTCTTTGCGCATCCTCGGCATCGATCCCGGCTTGCGCCTCACCGGCTTCGGCGTGATCGAACAGACCGGCCAGAAGCTGGCCTATGTCGCCAGCGGCGTGATCAAGAGCGGCGAGGGCAGCCTGCCGCAGCGGCTGGGGGTGCTGTTCGCCGGACTGAACGAAGTGATCGCCACCTACCAGCCCGATACCTGTGCGGTCGAAATCGTCTTCGTCAACGTCAACCCGCAATCGACGCTGCTGCTGGGACAGGCGCGCGGTGCCGCGATCTGCGCCGCGGTGTCGCGCGAACTGATGGTCGCGGAATACACGGCGCTGCAGATCAAGCAGGCCGTGGTCGGCCACGGCAAGGCCGCCAAGGAGCAGGTGCAGGAAATGGTCAAGCGCCTGCTGAGCCTGCCAGTGGCGCCCACCGCCGACGCCGCCGACGCGCTCGCCTGTGCCATCACCCATGCGCATGGCAGCCGCCTGGGCGCGCACTCCACGGCGGGTTATCGCGTCAAGGGCGGACGTCTGGTATGACCCCTGCTCCATCGCCGCGTGAACCTTCGCGCGAGCGTCTGGCGAATCCTCTCGTGCGCTACCTGCTGGCGACGCGTCCGGCCTTTCTCAGCATCACCCTGGCCGGCTGTCTGCTCGGGTTCGCCACCGCGCGTGCGGACGGCGTGCCGTTCGACGGCGCGCGCGCAGCGATCACGCTGCTGCTGGCTGTGCTGGCGCACGCGGGAATCAACGTGCTCAACGATTATTGCGATCATCTGAACGGCAGCGATGCGCGCAACACGCAACGCATCTATCCCTACACCGGCGGCAGCCGCTTCATCCAGAACGGCGTGCTGACGCCGCGTCAGACGCTGGGTTTTGCCGTGGCTCTGTTTGCCGCCACCCTTGCCGGCGGGCTGTGGCTGCTCGGTGTCGCAGGAGACGGACTGTTCTGGATCGGTCTGGCCGGACTCGCCATCGGCTGGGCCTATTCGGCGCCACCGCTGCGGCTGAACAGCCGCGGGTGGGCGAGCTGAGCGTGGCGGCGGGCTTTCTGCTCGTCGTCGCTGGCGCCGACACCGTGCAAAGGAGCGCCTTTGCGCCCTTGCCCTGGATTGCAGGACTGCCGTATGCGCTGCTGGTCGCCAGCCTGCTCTACATCAATCAGTTTCCCGACCGTGCGGCCGACCGCGCCAGCGGCAAATTGCACTGGGTTGCGCGGCTGCAGCCCGCAGTGGCGGCGTGGGGCTATGGCCTGATGCTGCTGCTGGCGGCGCTGGCGCTGCTGGGCGGAGTATGGGGCGGCACGCTGCCGGACGTCGCGCTGATTGCGCTGGCGGCGCTGCTGCCTGCCGTGGCGGCATGGCGCCAGTTGCGGCGTTTTGCCGCCATGCCCGAATATCTGGCCCCGGCCATCCGGAAGACGCTGCTCGCCGCGCATGCGCAGCCTGTGCTGCTTGCGGCTATCCTGTTGCTATCCGCAGAACATTCATGATCGGTCACGCAAAATGATTGGACGCATTACCGGCACGCTCGCCGCCAAACAGCCCCCCCAGGTCCTGGTGGACGTGAGCGGTGTCGGCTACGAGATCGACGTGCCGATGAGCACCTTCTACAACCTGCCCGCAATCGGCGAAAAGATCAGCCTGCTCACCCATCTGGCGATCCGCGAGGATGCGCATCTGCTGTATGGCTTCGGCAGCGAAATCGAACGCGCGGCGTTTCGCGAGCTGCTGAAAGTCTCCGGCATCGGCGCCAAAACCGCGCTGTCGGTGCTGTCCGGCCTGTCGGTCAACGATCTGTCGGCGGCGATCGCGGCGCAGGAGATCGGCCGCATCGTCAAGGTGCCCGGCATCGGCAAGAAAACCGCCGAGCGCCTGCTGCTCGAACTGAAGGGCAAGCCGGTGTTTTCCGGTGCGATTGCCAGCACCGAGTCCGCCGGCGTGTCGGACGACGTGCGCCAGGCGCTGCTGGCGCTGGGCTACAACGAGCGCGAGACGACCGAGGCCATTCGTGTGCTGCCGCCCGATCTGTCGGTCGGCGAGGCCATCCGGCAGGCGCTGCGGAGCCTGTCGAGGAGCTGAGGCTTGGCCGGATCCGCACAACCGATGCACGCTCCTGCCTCCCTGCAGCGCCATATCGGATGGCTGCTGCTGGGGGTGGTGGTCATGTTCGCTTCCGGCATTGCGCTCAGCATCTGGTTCAGCCTGCGGGCCGGCAGCCAGGAGCAGCAGAACCTGCTGCACCTCGAAGCCACCCAAACCCATATCAGCGTGGTCCGGCTGCTGGACTATTACCACACGATGCTCGACAAGGCTGCGCGGGATCCTGAGCTGATCGATCTGATGCGCGTCGGCACGGTCGAGGAACAGCAGGCCTGGGCGGTTTCCCGGCAGCGGCTGCTGCCGGACCTGCTGGGGATGGCGCTGGTCAATCCGCAGGGCGAAGTACTGGGCGATGCCTTGTCGCTGCGCGTGGGTCCGCGCTGCCAGCAGGACATGCAGCGAGCGGATACCCTTAGGGACATCCGGCCCCTGCTGCATCGCGAGGTGAAGGGTGCGGAGCACTTCGATCTGGTGGCGGAAGTACACGAAACGGACGGCGGCATTCTCGGCGGCGTTTTCCTGAGCGTGCGGCTGAGCCAGTTGCAGCGCGTGATCGATGACAGCATCCATCCGGGGCATGCGCTGATCGTGCTCGACGCGGCGGGCAATACCATTGCGCGTCAGGGCGAGGTCAGCGGAAAACGGATGGAAATCCGGCTGGAGATTCCCGCCACCGGCTGGACCCTGATTGCCCAGTCGCCGGTGCAGCTGTTGACCCGCAGCGGCAAGATGCAGGTGCTGGCCGGGCTGGTGACGCTGGGCGCCGTATTGCTGCTGCTGGCAATGAGCCTGCTTCGTGTGCGTCGCGCGATGCTGAGCGATATTGTTTCCACCCGCGATGCCCTGACCGCGCTGGCGCGCGACGAACCGGTTCCGACGATCCTGCCGCACTACGTCGAATTCGAGGCGGCGGCTGCCGACATCAATCTGATCGCACTGCACCTGCAGGAGCAGCGCGCGCGGCTGGAACATCTGAGTCTGACCGATCCGCTGACAGGGCTGCCCAACCGCCGCGCGTTCGAAATGCGTTTCCCGCAGGCGCAGGGTCTGGCCGAAAGGCAGCATGCCGTCGCCCTCATTCTGCTCGACATCGACTCCTTCAAGGGCGTCAACGACCGCTACGGGCATGGCGTGGGCGATCAGGTCCTGCTGGCGCTGGCACAGTCGCTGAAAGAGCTGACCCGTCGCGCCGATCTGGCGGCGCGGTTCGCCGGGGATGAGTTCGTCGTGCTGCTGTCGGATCTCGACGCCTCCGGCCTGCAGGCCTGGTTCCAGCGTCTGGCCGACCACTTCCATAACGAACTCAATGCGTTCGGCCTCGATCTGCAGACGGGACTCAGCGCAGGGCAGACCTGGCTCGGCCCCGCATCCCGGGACTCGATCGACGATGCGCTGATGCGCGCCGACCATGCGCTGTATCAGGCCAAGGCGCAGGGCCGCGGCAAACTGGTCCAGCATGTCGAGCCGGGCGCCGACGGCACGGGGTAGAATTCGTGCGACACGCAGCCTAGCCTCCGGCGCCATGATCGAAACCGACCGTCTTATTGCCCCCGCCGCCGTCAGTCCGCAGGAAGAACAGATCGAGCGCGCGCTGCGCCCGCGCACGCTGGCCGAATATGTCGGACAGGCGAAGGCGCGCGAACAGCTCGAAATCTTCATCCACGCCGCCCGCAATCGCAGCGAGGCGCTCGACCACGTGCTGCTGTTCGGTCCGCCGGGCCTGGGCAAGACCACGCTGGCGCACATCATTGCGCGCGAGATGGGGGTCAACCTGCGCCAGACTTCGGGGCCGGTGCTGGAACGTGCGGGCGACCTCGCGGCGCTGTTGACCAACCTCGAACCGCACGACGTGCTGTTCATCGACGAGATCCACCGCCTCTCGCCGGTGGTCGAGGAAGTGTTGTACCCGGCGCTGGAGGATTTCCAGATCGACATCATGATCGGCGAGGGGCCGGCGGCGCGTTCGGTCAAGCTCGACCTGCCGCCGTTCACGCTGGTCGGCGCCACCACGCGCGCCGGCATGCTGACCAACCCGCTGCGCGACCGCTTCGGCATCGTCGCGCGGCTGGAATTCTATTCGGCTGAGGAGCTCGGCTACATCGTGCACCGCTCGGCGGGCCTGCTGCAGATGAACCTGGACGAGGCCGGCGCGCTGGAAATTGCCAGACGCTCGCGCGGCACGCCGCGCATCGCCAACCGCCTGCTGCGGCGGGTGCGCGACTACGCAGAAGTGAAAGCCGGCGGCCAGGCCACCGGCGCGGTGGCGGATGCGGCGCTGGTGATGCTCGATGTGGACCGGGCCGGCCTCGACGTGATGGACAGAAAGCTCTTGTCGGCCGTGGTCGAGAAATTCATGGGCGGCCCGGTCGGGCTGGACAACCTCGCCGCTGCGATCGGCGAGGAGCGCGACACCATCGAGGACGTGCTCGAGCCTTTCCTGATCCAGCAGGGCTACCTGCAACGCACGCCGCGCGGCCGCATCGCCACGCCGCTGGCCTATCGTCATCTCGGCATTGTTCCGCCATCCGGCGAATCCGGCGCGGACCTGTTCTGAGCATGACGTTTCACTGGCCGGTCCGCGTCTACTGGGAAGACACCGATGCGGGCGGCGTGGTCTACTACGCCAACTATCTCAAATTCATGGAGCGTGCGCGCAGCGAATGGCTGCGTGCATTCGGCTTCGAGCAGGATCAGTTGCGCGACGAGGCGGGGGTCGTGTTCGTGGTGCGGCGGGTGGAAATCGATTACCGGTCGCCGGCGCGCTTCAACGATGCGATCGAGGTGTCGGTCAATCTGCGCGAGGCGGGGCGCGCCAGCCTCAGCGTCAAGCAGGAACTCAGGCGGGGTTCCGTCTGTCTGGCAGAAGCCGTGGTCACGCTGGCCTGTGTCGACGCGGCGAATTTCAAACCCGTTAAAATGCCCGCAACGATACTTCAGGCACTGACCCACTCGACGTGAATCCAGAACTCAGCCAGGACCTCTCGCTCTTCCATCTCATTCTCAACGCATCGGTGCCGGTGCAGCTCGTCATGCTGCTGCTGCTGGGCGCCTCGCTGTTGTCGTGGTGGTTCATTTTCATCAAGCTGTTCGCGCTGAAGCGCGCCCTGCGCGTGACCGACAGCTTCGAGCGCGAGTTCTGGGGCGGCGGCGACATCAACGTCATGTACAAGCGGGTGGCGGCCGAGCGCGCGGAGGCAGGCGAGATGGAACGCATCTTCGCGGCCGGATTCAGCGAGTTCATCAAGCTGAGGCAGCAGGCCGGCCTGTCGCTCAACGTCATCATCGACGGCACCCGCCGGGCCATGCGCGCCACCTACCAGCGCGAACTCGATGGCCTCGAGGCACATCTGTCGTTTCTCGCCACCGTCGGTTCAGTATCGCCCTACGTCGGCCTGTTCGGCACCGTGTGGGGCATCATGATCGCCTTCATGGGGCTGTCGAGCGTGGCGCAGGCCACGCTGGCGCAGGTCGCGCCGGGCATTGCCGAGGCGCTGATCGCCACCGCCATGGGCCTGTTCGCCGCCATTCCCGCCGTGGTCGGCTACAACCGTTTCACTCACGACATCGACCGCCTGGCCAACCGCATGGAAAGCTTCATGGAGGAGTTTTCCAACATCCTGCAGCGCCAGGTGACCTCGAAGGCGGACTGATTCATGGCGCGCACCCGCAAACAGGTCGCCCAGATCAACGTCGTGCCGATGATCGACGTGATGCTGGTGCTGCTGGTCATCTTCATGGTGACCGCGCCCTTCATCAATCCTGCCCAGGTCGAGCTGCCCAGCGTCGGCCAGACCTCGCAGTCTCCGGCGCAGCCGCTCGAAGTCATCATCAGGAAGTCGGGCGAATATGTGCTGAAGAACCGCGCGGTGGCCGGTGACGAGCGGGTGGTGGCGAAGTCGGAACTGGCAGCGGAAATTGCAGCGCTTCACAGCGCCCTGCCGGATCAGCCGGTGGTCATCGCGGCGGACAAGGATGTCCGCTACGAGGAAGTGATGAACACGATGGCGCTCTTGCAGCAGATGCAGATCACCCGCATCGGTCTGCTCGCCCGCCCGGCCCGATGAACGTACAGGCAGACGCGCCCCTCGTCTCACGCCCCGTCCCCAAGCTCGCTGCCGGCGCCCTGGCGCTGGGCGTGCATCTGCTGTTCGTGTTGCTGCTGGTGTTCGGCGTGTCCTGGCAGACCCAGCATCCTGCGCCGGTGATGGTCGACGTGTGGGAATCGCTGCCGGCGCCTCCGCCGCCTGTCGCGGAAAAAACCCCGAGGCCGCCGCCCAGGCCGGTCAAGCGCGAGCCTGCGCCCGCGCCGGTGGTGAAGGAGCCTGCACCGCCCAAGGCTCCAGACATTGCGCTGGAAAAAAAGAAGGCCGAAGCCGAGCGCCTCAAAAAGCAGCAGGCCATCCAGCAGGCCGAAGAAAAGGCGCGTGCCGAAGCGGCCAGGGCGGCGCGCGAGAAGCAGGTCGCCGAACAGAAAAAACGCGAACTGCTGCGACAGCTGGAAGACGAGGAGGCGATCCAGCGGATGGCGGACGAGGAGGCGGCCAACCGGACGCGTCTGGCGAAACAGGCGGAGGCGCGCGCCGCCGCCAGCAAGCGGCAGGCCGAAGTGGCGAGCGTGGTCGGGCAGTATCGCGACCTGATCAGCGCCACGGTGCGCGGCAACACCCGCCTGCCCGACAACCTCGTCGGCAATCCCGAAGTGCGCTGTCTGGTGAAGCTGCTCCCCACCGGAGAAGTCCAGAACGTGCGCGTGACGAAACCGAGCGGCAATGCGGCATATGACGAGGCCGTCGTGCGCGCCATCGAAAAGTCCTCGCCGTTGCCGCTTCCGACCGATCGCGATGCGCGTGCGGCGTTCGTTCCGGAACTTTCCTTCGTTCATCGCCCCAAATAGCGAGTCTGCTTCCGGCACGTTGCCGGAGCGCCGGCCGGCCATGCCGGCCCATGCTAAACTCATCCGCAAATCGAGTTCATATGATCGAGAACCCCACACCCATGTTGCGTGCCGTTCTGCTGTTCCCCCTGTTGTGTCTGGCATGGCTGAGTGCGCCGTTTTCCGCACACGCTGCGATGGAGATCCAGGTGATCGGCGGTGCGGCCAACAAGATTGCGGTGGCGATGGTGCCGTTTCAGGCGGCCCCCGGCCAGCCGGTTCCGGCTTTGTCGCAGATCGCGGGAGACGATCTCGAGCGAAGCGGGCGATTCCGGCGAGTGGGCCTCGAGGGGGCGCCGCAGCCGGTCGCGCCCGCCCAGGTCGACTACAGCGTCTGGCGCGGCAAGGGCGCGGACGCACTGGTGATCGGCCGGGTCGCGGCGCTGCCCGGCGGGCGCTTCGAAGTCCGCTTCTATCTGCTGGACGTGATCAAGCGTACCCAGCTTGCCGGTTACAGCTACAACATTTCTGCGGGGCAATGGCGAGCCACGGCCCACCAGATCGCCGACATCATCCATGAACGCCTGACCGGAACCCCGGGCGCCTTCAGCAGCCGCATCGCCTACGTGCAGAAGCAGGGCAAGCGCTACGAGTTGAAGGTGGCCGACGCCGACGGGCAAAACCCGCGCACGATCGTGCGTTCCGGCGAGTCGGTGATTTCGCCCCGCTTCTCGCCTGACGGCAAGCGCCTGGCGTACGTGTCGTTCGAAGACAGAAAGCCGGTGGTCTACGTGCAGTCCCTGCAGGACGGCAGCCGCCGCAAAGTCGCCGCATTCAAGGGCTCCAATTCGGCGCCCGCCTGGGCCCCCGACGGCCGCCGTCTGGCCGTGGTGCTGACGCGCGATGCGGCCTCGCAGATTTATCTAATCAATGCCGATGGCAGCGGGCTTGCCCGCCTGACCCGTGGCGGTCATCTCGATACCGAACCGGTATTCTCCCCCGACAGTAAAACCCTTTACTTCACTTCGGATCGCGGCGGCAGCGCGCAGATTTACCAGATGGCCGTGAGCGGAGGCGAGCCCCGGCGGGTGAGTTACAGCGGCAGTTACAATGTGTCTCCCGCGATCAGTCCGGACGGTAAAAGTCTGGCTTATATCAGCCGGGACGAGGGGCGCTTCCGGGTGGTGTTGCACGACCTGGCCTCCGGCCAGATACGCGCGCTGACCGATACCACGCGCGACGAGTCGCCCAGCTTCGCGCCGAACGGCCAGGCGGTACTGTATGCCACGGTGCTGGGCGGCCGCGGAATTCTGGGTACGGTGAGCCTGGATGGCCAGACCCGTGCGCGCCTGTCCGAATCGGGCGTGGATGCTCGCGAGCCGGCCTGGGGACCTTAACGAGCAGGGAGCGGGACGTTCGGGTTTCAGGCCCGGACGGCCTATGATGAAGTGTTTTCATTCAACAAGGAGAGACAAATGAACAAGATTTTCTGGCCCGTTTTGCTTGCACTGACCGTGTCCGCATGCAGCACCACCGGCAGTAAGGAAGCGACCGTCGAAGATCGCACCGGCAGCGGCACCGCAGCGACCACTCCGTCTGCCGGCGCGGAAAGCACCGGCGTGAGCGGCGCCGGCGTGGCGGGCAGCGCGCTGCCCGGCGACGCCAGCGATCCGCGCAAGGATCCGGCCAGCCCGCTGTCCAAGCGCAGCGTCCATTTCGATTTCGACAGCTACGTGGTGAAGGACGAATACCGCCCGATGCTCGAAGCGCACGCCGGCTATCTGGCGGCGAAGCGCGATGCGCGCGTGATCCTGCAGGGCAATGCCGACGAGCGCGGCAGCCGCGAATACAACCTGGCGCTGGGACAGAAGCGTGCCGAAGCCGTTCGCAAGGCACTGGCCGTGCTGGGCGTGAGCGATGCGCAGATGGAAGCGATCAGCTTCGGCGAGGAAAAGCCGCGCAACGAGGCCGACACCGAAGAGGCCTACGCCGAGAATCGCCGCACCGATGTGGTGTATGGCGACGAGTAAGGTCCTGATGCGGCGCACCGGTCTGGTTCTCGCATGCACGCTCGCGCTGGCCCAGCCGGCGTGGGCGCAGTTGTTCGGTAATAGCGCCGAGCTCACCCGCCAGATCCAGGCGCTGCAGCAGCGGGTGGATGCGATCGACGCGCGGCTCGGCAAGATGGAATCGGCGATGCAGCAGAACGAGCAGTTGCTCGGTTTGCTGAAGGAAGTCGAAACGCTCAAGGCCGAACTCGCCCGGATGCGCGGCCAGGACGAAGTCCAGGGACACAGGCTGGAGACGCTGGGCAAGCGGCAGAACGATCTGTATGCCGACCTCGATCAGCGCATCGCCGACCTGGCCAAGGCGGCCAAGCCTGCTGTCGTGGTCGATGAAGCGCAGTCGGCCGCCTCGGCATCCGCTCCCCCCGCAGCCGGGGCGGCGTCCGAATCGACCGCCGAATCGCGCAGCTACGAAGCGGCGCTGGCCCAGTTCCGCGAGGCCAACTATCCGGCGGCCATCGCCGGCTTCAAGGGCTTTCTCAAGGATCATCCGAAAAGCGAACTGGCCGCCAACGCGCAATACTGGATCGGCTATTCGCATTACGCCCTGAAGGATTACAAGACCGCGCTGGCGCACCAGCAGAAGCTGGTCGCGGCGTATCCCGCCAGCCCCAAGGTGCCTGACGCGTTGCTCAACATCGCCTCCAACCAGCTTGCGCTGGACAACCTGGCGGGCGCACGCAAGACGCTCGAGGAAATCGTGGCGAAGCACCCTGACACCAATGCCGCCACACTCGCCGCACGCCGGCTGGCAGCACTCAAGTAAACGCTGTGCCGCAATCGCTCACGCCCGACCCGCAAGGGGTGGTCCGCGTTGCCGACGTCAACGCGGCGGCAACGACCACGACGCTCCACCCGCAAGGAGTAGGCCGTGGTTGTAATGACGCTAAAGCGTCAACAACCACGCTCCGCATCACGGAAATCTTCCTCTCGCTGCAGGGCGAAACCAGCCGTGCCGGCCTGCCGACGGTGTTCATCCGCCTCGCCGGCTGCCCGCTGCGCTGCCGCTGGTGCGACACGCCCTACAGCTTTCAGGGCGGCCAGACCGTCACCCTGACGTCGCTGCTGGCGCGGGTGGCCGAGTATGGCGTGCCGACCGTCTGCGTCACCGGCGGCGAGCCGCTGGCGCAGAAGAACTGCCTGCCGCTGTTGGCCGCGCTGTGCGACGCCGGCTACTCGGTGTCGCTGGAAACCAGCGGCGCGCTCGATGTGAGCGCGGTCGACCCGCGGGTATCGCGCATCGTCGACATCAAGCCGCCGGCCTCCGGCGAGGAGGCGCGCAACCGCTGGGACAACATCGCCCATCTCGGGCCGCATGACGAAATCAAGTTCGTGCTGGCCGACCGCGCCGACTACGACTGGGCACGCGAGGTGATGCAGGCGCAGAAGCTCGCGAGCATCTGCCCCGTGCTGTTCTCGCCGGTGCAGGGCGAACTGCCGCCGGCGCAACTGGCGGAATGGATCCTCGCCGACCGACTGCCGGTGCGGATGCAGGTACAGCTGCACAAGCTGCTGTGGGGGAACACGCCAGGAAAATGACCCCTGCCATGAAACCCGCGGTCATCCTGCTGTCCGGCGGCCTCGATTCCGCCACCGTGCTCGCCATCGCGCGCGAGGCGGGTTACGCCTGCCATGCGCTGAGCCTCGATTACGGCCAGCGCCACACGGCCGAACTGGCTGCCGCCGCGCGTGTGGCAAAAAGCCTCGGCGCCGTCGAGCACAGGGTGATGCGGCTGGGCCTCGGCGACATCGGCGGTTCGGCGCTGACCGACGCCTCCATCGCCGTTCCCGAAAGCCCGACCGCCGGCATCCCGGTCACCTACGTGCCCGCGCGCAATACCGTGATGCTGGCGCTGGCGCTGGCCTGGTCCGAGGTGCTCGGTTCGCGCGATATCTTCATCGGCGTCAATGCCGTCGATTATTCCGGTTACCCCGACTGCCGCCCGGAATTCATCGAGGCATTCGAGCGCATGGCCAACCTCGCCACCCGCGCCGGCGTCGACGGCGCGCAGCTGAACATCCACGCGCCGCTGCAGCACCTGTCGAAGGCCGAGATCATCGGGCGCGGCATCGAACTCGGCGTCGACTACGCGCAGACCGTCAGCTGCTACCAGGCCGACGCCGACGGCCGCGCCTGCGGCCTGTGCGATGCCTGCCGCCTGCGCCGCCAAGGTTTCGAACAGGCCGACGTGGTCGATCCCACACTATATAAATAAGCGTGAAGGGTTTCTGCTCGTGCAGGCAGTCCACCCACCAAAAAAGCGTCGCGGCTCTTTACCCGGTCGCGCAGCTTCGGCTATAATCTCGGGCTTTCGCGGATAGGGCGTCTACCAGCAGGCAGAAGTCCAATCCCCGGGTCGGTAGCTCAGCTGGTAGAGCAGCGGACTTTTAATCCGTTGGTCGCGAGTTCGAATCTCGCCCGACCCACCAGACACAAAAAAAGCCACGGTTCGCCGTGGCTTTTTCTATTTCCCGCCGGTCGACTGACAAAAAATGTCACCTCGTGCCGTGCCGCGGCAGGGTCGGGCGCGGCGTCCTTTTTGGTCCTCTCGGGTTCGTCGATTAAAAATCAAGCGGAATCAATCGGATACGGTCCTTGTGCGCAAATTCGCGGGCGGAATCTAAAGTTGGCACATCCCCTGCTCGTTAATGCACCAGACACGACAATCTCGTGTTCAATTTGCCCAACCCAAGGAGATATCAAATGCGTAAAGTACAACAAGGCTTCACCCTGATCGAACTGATGATTGTCGTTGCGATCATCGGTATTCTGGCCGCCGTGGCTATCCCCGCTTACAGCAATTACGTTGACAAATCCAAGATCAGCGCCTGCAAGGCTGAGGCCGTTGCTTATGCCCGTATCGCTTTGGCCGAGGCATCCGACAACCAGACCATTCCTCCCGCCACCGCGTCGGCATGCGCGACTGTCGACCATGCCACCGCGGGCTCGGGCACCACGACTTTTGCCGCCTTTACCGCTACAGCAAAGGACAGCTCGGCCACCACTATTAACTGCACTGCAGACGCCAACTGCAGCTAAGCCTTGTTGTTGGCTGACTGAAAAGCCCCTCTGCGGAGGGGCTTTTTCGTAGGGCTGACTGGACAATACAAGGGTTGCTCGGCGAAACGGCTAATTCATCGAGAGATCACCCTGACTCGCCAAGTCTCGCGACTTGGGGGGGAGGGCTGGCAAGGCTTCCATCGGGAGACCGGAAATGACGAATGTGCAGAGAGGTTTTACCCTGATCGAACTGATGATCGTCGTGGCGATCATCGGTATTCTGGCGGCGGTCGC
The DNA here is from genome assembly GCA_018262815.1 of Thiobacillus sp. Taxonomy (GTDB): domain Bacteria; phylum Pseudomonadota; class Gammaproteobacteria; order Burkholderiales; family Thiobacillaceae; genus Thiobacillus. The sequence goes on along the minus strand of JADFDN010000057.1, from coordinate 1,555 downwards.
GCTGCCATCGTATCAAGCTTACACGAACACAGCGAGGATCAAGTCTTGTCTGGCAGAGGCCACGGCCATTGCGCGCGGTGCCGTGGCAGCTACGGCTGATGGCACCATTGGAATGATGCCGGCTGATTCTTGGGGTGCGTGCGCTACTGAAACCTATGATGCCACCGCATTCCTGACTGCAGGCGGCACTTTCACCGCGACTGCTCCGGACGACGCTTCTACCATCATTACTTGTCAGAACAATACGGGTGTTTGCACGTATCCTTAATCGCCAGGCCAGAAGGGCGTCACAGCGCATCTATAGCGGAGGGTTGCGGGAGAAGCGTGGGGCGGCGCCTTACATGCTGCCGTCGAGAGTGCCGTCTCCCTTAATCACTCGCCGAATCGCTTCTGGAGTAAATCCCCGGCTTTGCAGGAAGCGCATCTGCCGGGCTTTCCCGGCCGCATCGACCGGTGGGGCACCAAATTTCTTTTCCCACACTGCGCGCGCCCGTTCGGTTTCGCTGTCCCGGTTGTCACCCAATACCGCTTCGATGACGTCGTCGCGCACGCCGCGCTGACGCAGCTCGTAGGCAAGCTTGACGCTGCCCGCTTTGGCGCGGTGGTCGGCGACCCAGCTTTCGGCGAAGCGGCGATCCGACAGCCAGTTCTTCGCCTCGAACTCGTCGAGCAGCGGCTGGACGTCGTCGACGTCGAAGCCGGCGGCTGCCAGCTTGCGGGCGAGCTCGGCGCGGCAGTGCTCGCGCCGCGCCAGCAGACGCAGGACGCGTTCGCGCAGGTCTGCGGCGTTGGGCTCGACGCCGGGTTCAGGCGTCGATTTCATCCTCGGCCTCGGCCATCGCGATGGGGTTGTTGACGCCGACGGCGGCGCGGACCTTGGCCTCGATTTCGTGGGCGATTTCCGGGTGCTCCTTCAGGTATTCGCGCGCGTTGTCCTTGCCCTGGCCGATCTTCTCGCCGTTGTAGGCGTACCAGGCGCCGGATTTGTCGACGAACTTGTGGGCGACGCCGAGTTCGATGATTTCGCCTTCGCGCGAGATGCCCTGGCCGTAGAGGATGTCGAAGAAGGCTTCTTTGAACGGCGGCGAGACCTTGTTCTTGACGACCTTGACCTTGGTTTCGTTGCCGATGATCTCGTCGCCCTTCTTGATCGCGCCGATGCGGCGGATGTCGAGGCGGACCGAGGCGTAGAACTTGAGCGCGTTGCCGCCGGTGGTGGTTTCCGGGTTGCCGAACATGACGCCGATCTTCATGCGGATCTGGTTGATGAAGATGACCAGCGTGTTGGTGCGCTTGATGTTGGCGGTGAGCTTGCGCAAGGCCTGGCTCATCAGACGGGCCTGCAGGCCCATGTGCGAGTCGCCCATCTCGCCTTCGATTTCGGCCTTGGGCGTCAGCGCGGCGACTGAGTCGACGACGACCACGTCGACCGACCCGGAGCGCACCAGCATGTCGGCGATTTCCAGCGCCTGTTCGCCGGTGTCGGGCTGCGAGACCAGCAGGTTGTCGACGTCGACGCCGAGTTTTTGCGCGTAGCTGGGGTCGAGCGCGTGTT
>JADFDN010000056.1 GCA_018262815.1 Thiobacillus sp. | reverse complement strand
TGGCGGCACGGATGTCCTGCAGGCTGTCAACCGGCGGAACCGGGAAGTAGCCGCCCTTGACGCCGGGACGGTGGCCGGTGTTGCCGTTCTCGAATTTTTCTGCCGACGACCAGGATGCTTCCTCGGAATTGATCTTCACCCCGCAGCCCGACATGCCGTCGTGCCAGGTGATCGAATCGAAAATGAAAAACTCCGGCTCGGGGCCAAAGTAGGCGGTGTCAGCGATGCCGGTCGACTTCAGGTAGGCTTCGGCGCGACGGGCCACCGAGCGCGGGTCGCGCTCGTAGCCCTTGCCGTCGGACGGCTCGATCACGTCGCAGGTCAGGATCAGCGTGGGTTCATCAAAGAAGGGATCGAGGTAGGCCGAATCCGGGTCCGCTTTCAGCAGCATGTCGGAAGCCTGAATGCCTTTCCAGCCGGCGATCGAGGAGCCGTCGAACGGGTGGCCATCCTCGAACCAGTCTTCGGTCACGATGCGGGCAGGAATCGAAACGTGCTGTTCCTTGCCACGGGTATCGGTAAAGCGCAGATCGACGAACTTGATTTCGTCGTCCTGAATTCTCTTGATCACATCGGCCACGGCCATGCTGAATCTCCTCAAACTGAAATAGATAAATAACGACGACACCACATCCGCAGCATCGCTAATGAAATCAACTTAGCAGCAACCGTGCCATGTATATATTCGAGCCCGGATCATTGTGCCATAAGGCCCATGCCGTGGGATAGTGCATACAGTGCCCGACCATGCGCACCGTTTTAGCGCACACACCCGACATAACGCACGATTTTGGTGCACATTGCATCACCCTCCCGCTTTCATATACTGAGTTGAAACAATCAGGACACCACCATGGGACGCATCACCGAGTTGCTCGATACCGCCCACAGTCGCAGCCAGGCTCATTCCTGGTCATTTTCGGGCGCGTTGCTGCCGCACGAAGCCTACGAATTGCTGCAGATCGCACCCGGGGCCCGTCTGATCGACGTACGTTCGCGCGCCGAACTCGATTTCAACGGCACCCTCCCCGATGCCGTGCATGTCGAACTACTGTCCTGGCCCGGCTGGGTGCCGAATCCGCATTTCCTCGCCCAGCTCGAGCAGGCCACCGACCCGGAATCGCTGCTGCTTTTCATTTGCCGCAGCGGTCCGCGCTCGCACCGCGCGGCTTCTGCCTGCACCGAAGCCGGACGCGGCAACTGCTACAACGTGCTGGAAGGTTTCGAAGGCGACCTCAATAAGGCCACCGGCCACCGCAACGAACTCAACGGCTGGAAGCAGCGCGGCCTGCCCTGGTCACAAAGCTGAGCACTATCCCCTGCGCGCGCTTTAGAATAGCGCGCCATGACTGACCGCTATGCCGTATTCGGGCACCCGATCGCCCATTCAAAATCCCCGCAGATCCATGCCGCGTTCGCCCGCCAGACCGGGCAGGACATGTCCTACGAGGCGATCCTCGCTCCGCTCGACGGCTTCGCGGGCTGCGTCGCTGACTTCATTGCGGCGGGCGGGCGCGGCGCCAACGTCACCGTGCCGTTCAAGGAAGAGGCCTTCCGGCTGGCGAACCGCCTGAGTCGGCGCGCCGAGCGCGCCGGTGCGGTGAATACCCTGACGTTCGATGACGGCATACTCGGAGACAATACCGATGGCGCCGGACTGGTGTCCGATCTCACTCGCAACCTGCACTGCGCGCTCGCCGGCAAACGCATCCTGCTGGTCGGTGCCGGCGGCGCCGCACGCGGCGTGGTTGAACCGCTGCTGGAACAGCAGCCGGCCCGTCTCGTCATCGCCAACCGCACCGTCAGTCGCGCGCAGGAACTCGCCGACCTGTTCGGCCGCGGCGTGACGGCCTGCGGCTTCGACACCACCGGCGGTCCGTTCGACCTCGTCATCAACGCCACTGCCGCCAGCCTTGCCGGCGAACTGCCGCCGCTGTCGCCCGCGATCTTTACTGCCGGCACGCTCGCCTACGACATGATGTACGGTCGCGACACGCCCTTCCTCGCCTTTGCGCGCGTGCAGGGTGCCGCCACCGCCGACGGACTCGGCATGCTGGTCGAGCAGGCAGCCGAGGCGTTCTTCGTATGGCGCGGCGTGCGCCCCGACACCGCGCCCGTCATCGCAAGCCTGCGCGCAGTATGATGAAAACCGTGTTCGGCTGGATCGGCAAGGGGATTGCCGCCATCATCGGGCTGGTGCTGCTGTATCAGTTATGGGTATTCGCCCACGTGTTGTGGTGGGTCGACCACGACCCCAAATCCACCTCCTTCATGGAAGCCGGCCTCGCGCGCCAGCAGGAAAAGAATCCCGACGCCGAACTGCGCCACAAGTGGGTGCCCTACGACCGCATTTCCATTCATCTGAAGCGCGCCATCGTCGCCGCCGAGGATGCCAAGTTCCTCGAGCATGAAGGCTTCGATGTCGAGGGCATCCAGAAGGCCGTTGAAAAGAACCTGAAGAAGGGCAAGCTCGTGGCCGGCGGTTCCACCATCAGCCAGCAGTTGGCCAAGAACCTGTTTCTCTCCGGCGAGCGCAGCTTCATCCGCAAAGGCCAGGAAGCGGTCATCACACTGATGATCGAAGCCACCTGGAGCAAGCGGCGCATCCTCGAGGTCTACCTCAACGTCATCGAATGGGGCAACGGCATCTACGGCGCCGAAGCCGCCGCCCGCCGCTACTACAAGACCTCCGCCGCCAGGCTCAACCGCGACCAGGCCGCGCGCATGGCGGCGATGGTGCCCAACCCACGCTGGTACGAGAACAACCGCGGCTCGCGCAGCTACCAGCGCCGCGTTGTCCTGATCAAGCGTTACATGGGTTATTCGCAGGTGCCGCGTTAAAGCGTCATCAACGCAATCCGCACGCCCACACAGGGAGTGGCGCGTTACAATCGCGGGGCTTTTTCCTTAAGCCCCCATGACCGAAAACCTCGAAAACCAGTCGCAGGACAACCTGGAAACCCATCTCGCGCAGGTGCAGACCCTGCTCGCCAGGATGCGGCTGGTGGAGGAACTCGTCCAGAAGCAGGGCGGGCCACGGCAGGATCTGGTCGAGAACCTGGTGCACAAGCAGAATCTGGCCGAGCTGCAGCGACGGCTGGAAGAGCTGCACCCGGCCGACATCGCCTACATCCTGGAAGCCTTGCCGCTGGACGAGCGGAAGGTGGTTTGGGATCTGGTCCGAGCCGAGCACGATGGCGAAATCCTGCTGGAGGTATCCGATTCGGTTCGCGAGTCGCTGATCCAGACGATGGACAAGGCGGAACTGCTGGCCGCCGCCGAATCGCTCGACACCGACGAGATCGCCGACATCGCGGCCGACCTGCCGCACGACGTGATCCAGGAGCTGCTGACCACGCTCGACGCGCAGAAACGCGCGCACCTGCAGTCGGCGCTGGCCTACCCTGAGGACACGGTGGGCGCGCTGATGGATTTCGAGATGGTGACGATCCGCGCCGACGTCACGCTGGAAGTTGCGCTGCGTTACCTGCGCCGGCTGGGCGAGTTGCCGGACCAGCTCGACAAGCTGTTCGTCGTCGATCGCGACGACGCGATCATCGGCGTGCTGCCATTGAAGCGGTTGCTGACGACCGATCCCGAAGCCTCGGTTGCGGCGGTGATGGTCGAGGATTTCGTGAAGTTCCACCCCGAGGACGAGGCGCACGAGGCGGCGCAGGCATTCGAGCGCTACGACCTGGTGATGGCGCCGGTAGTGGATGTGCAGGGGCGGCTGATCGGTCGTCTCACCGTCGATGCGGTGGTGGACTACATCCGCGAATCGGCCGATGCCGACATGCTGTCGATGGCCGGCCTGAAGGAAGAGGAAGATCTGTTCTCGACCGTGTGGCGCGCCGCGAAAAACCGCTGGATGTGGCTGGCGATCAACCTGGCCACGGCCTTCGTCGCGTCGCGCGTGATCGGCGCATTCGAGGGCAGCATCGAAAAGCTCGCCGCGCTGGCGGCACTGATGCCGATCATCGCCGGCATCGGAGGCAATTCCGGCAACCAGACCATCACGCTGATCATTCGCGGGCTGGCGCTCGGCCATATCACGCAGGCCAATGCGCGCCGCCTGGTGGTGAAGGAAATCGGCGTCGCCATGCTGAACGGCCTGATGTGGGGTTCGGCGGTCGGCGTCTTCGCCTGGCTGCTGTACGACAATCCGGCCCTGGGCGGTGTCATGGCGCTGGCCATGCTGCTGAACCTGCTGGTGGCCGCGCTGGCGGGCATCTTCATCCCAATGACGCTGGAGCGCGTGAAACGCGACCCGGCCATCGGTTCATCGGTGCTGCTCACCTTCGTCACCGACAGCATGGGCTTCTTCATTTTCCTCGGGCTCGCCACCCTGCTGCTGCTGTGAAGCCGGCCCCGGACAGCAAGGCCCTGTATCTGCGCCTGCTGGGCTACGTAAGGCCCTACTGGCGCATGTTTGCGTTGTCCCTCGTGACGCTGGTCCTCACCGCCGTCACCGAGCCGCTGTTGCCCGCACTGTTCAAGCCGCTGCTGGACGAAGGCTTCGTCGCCAAGGACCCGGACTTCATACGCTGGGTACCCATCCTGCTGCTCGCGCTGTTCCTGGTGCGCGGCGTCACCAGCTTCGTCAGCACCTACTGCATGGCCTGGGTGGGCAGCCGCCTGGTCATGGATCTGCGCGCGTCGATGTTCGACAAGCTGATGATGCTGCCGACGCGCTACTTCGACCAGAATCCGAGCGGGCAACTGATCGCGCAACTGGCCTTCAACGTCACCCAGGTCACGCAGTCGGCCACCAGTTCGCTCACCACGCTGGTGCGCGATACGGTCACGGTGCTGGGCTTGCTCGGCTATCTGCTGTGGCTGAACTGGCAGCTTACCCTCATCGTATTCGCGATGGTGCCGCTCACGCTGTGGGTGGTGCGCGTCGCCAGCACGCGGCTGCGCGGCCTGTCGCGCAAGGCGCAGCAGAACATCGGCGACCTCACCCAGGTGGTCGACGAGGCGGTGGGCGGGCACCGCGTGGTCAAGCTGTATGGCGGCGAGGACTACGAGCAATCGCGCTTCCGTCACGCGGCCAATCTGGCGCGCCTGTTCGAGATGAAGCGCGTCGCCGCCAACGCGGTATACGAGCCGGTGATCCAGTTCATCGCCGCCGTGGCTCTGGCCATCATCGTCTATATCGCAGCGGGACAGGCATCGAGCAACACCACCACGGTGGGCGGCTTCGTCGCGTTTTTCATGGCCATGCTGCTGCTGTTCGCACCGCTCAAAAGGCTCACCGCCGTCAACGACCAGTTGCAGCGGGGTCTGGCTGCCGCCGAAACCATCTTCACCCTGCTCGACCAGGAGGCCGAGCGCGACGCGGGCACCCGTACGCTCGAGCGCATCGAGGGCCGGCTGGCCCTGCGTGACGTCACGCTGACCTATCCCGGCAAAAGCGTTCCCGCTCTGGATGGCATCACGCTCGATATCGCACCCGGCGAAACCGTGGCACTGGTCGGCGCCTCGGGCTCGGGCAAGACCACGCTGGCCAATCTGGTTCCGCGCTTTTACGATCCCGATACCGGCGCGATCGAACTCGACGGCATCGACATCCGCGACCTCCGCCTGCAGAACCTGCGCAGCCACATCGCGCTGGTGTCGCAGGACGTGGTGCTGTTCAACGACACGCTGGCACACAACATCGCCTATGGCGCGAAGCGCGACGCCACTGCAGACGAGATCCGCGCCGCCTGCGTCGCCGCCCATGCCTGGGACTTCATCCAGGCCATGCCCGATGGCCTGGAGACGCTGATCGGCGAGAACGGCATGCGGCTCTCCGGCGGTCAGCGCCAGCGCATCGCCATCGCCCGCGCCATCCTGAAGAACGCGCCGCTGCTGATACTCGACGAAGCCACCTCGGCACTCGACAACGAATCCGAACGCCACGTTCAGGCTGCGCTCGAAACCCTGATGCAGAACCGCACCACGCTGGTCGTCGCGCACCGCCTCTCGACCATCGAGCGTGCCCACCGGATCGTGGTGCTGGAAGGCGGCCGCATCGTCGAGATCGGCAGCCACGCCGAATTGCTGGCCAAACAGGGCCGCTACGCCCAGCTGCACGCGCTGCAGTTTTCCGCATGAGCCACGATCTTCCCAGCGGCTGGGTCAAGCCGTCACGCTCGCTCGTCACCGCCGCCGGCCGCGCCATCGGCGACTTCAGCATGATCCGCGACGGCGACCGCATCCTGCTCGGGCTGTCGGGCGGCAAGGACTCGCTGTCGCTGCTGCACACGCTGCACCATCTGCAGCAGAAAGCACCGGTGAAATTCGAGCTTCTCGCCTGCACGGTCGACCCGCAGTCCGACCAGTTCGACCCGTCGCCGCTGAAAGCCTATCTGGCAGAACTCGGCGTCCCCTATTTCCTGGAATCGCAGCCGATCGTGGCCGAGGCGCAGAAGACCTTGACCAAGGATTCCGATTCCTACTGTGCGTATTGCTCGAGGATGCGCCGCGGGATCCTTTACCGTGTCGCGCGCGAACAGAACTGCAACGTCGTCGCGCTGGCGCAGCATCTCGACGATCTTGCCGAGACGCTGATGATGTCGATGCTGTTCGGCGGCAAGCTCAGAACCATGTCGCCGCACTACCTCAACGACGCCGGCGATCTGCGCATCATCCGACCGTTCGCCTATGTGCGCGAACGCCAGACCCGCGCGTTCGCGGCGGATGCCGGACTGCCGGTGATTTTCGAGAACTGTCCCGCCTGTTTCTCCAAGCCGCAACAGCGCTACGCCATGAAGCAGATGCTGGCCGAGCAGGAGAAACAGCATCCACGCATCTTCAACAGTCTGTTGACGGCGATGCGGCCCTTGATGGCCGAACCCCCTGCCTGATTTCCGGCAGCTGCCGTTTACCCTTAGAATCAAGCCTTTGTTTTAATTGAAATTTCCATACTGAGACCAAGGTTATGACGGCTTCCTTCATCCCTCCCAAGCGCATCCTCATGGGCCCCGGCCCCTCCGACGTGCCGCAGCGCATCCTCGACGCGATGGCGCGCCCGACCATCGGCCACCTCGATCCCGCCTTCGTCGACCTGATGGAGCAGATCAAGTCCATGCTGCGCATGGCGTTCCAGACGCAGAACGCGCTGACCTTCCCGGTCTCGGCGCCGGGATCGGCGGGGATGGAAATGTGCTTCGTCAACCTGGTGGAACCGGGCGACAAGGTGATCGTGTGCAGGAACGGCGTGTTCGGCGGCCGCATGCTGGAAAACGTCAAGCGCACCGGCGGCGTGCCGGTGACCGTCGACGACGCCTGGGGCGCGCCGGTCGACCCGCAGAAGGTGCGCGATGCCTTCACGGCGAATCCCGACGCCAAGGTGCTGGCCTTCGTGCACGCCGAAACCTCGACCGGCGCGCAAAGCGACGCCGAAACCCTGGCGAAGATCGCACAGGAATTCGGTGCGCTCACCATCATGGACTGCGTCACCAGCCTCGCCGGCACCCCGCTCTACCTGGACAAGTGGGGCATCGACGCGGCCTATTCCGGCAGCCAGAAATGCCTGTCGTGCACGCCCGGCCTGTCGCCGGTCTCGTTCTCCGAAAAAGCCATCGAGCGCATCAAGTCGCGCACCACGCCCGTGCAAAGCTGGTTCCTCGATCTGAATCTCGTGCTCGGCTACTGGCAGTCGGCGGGCAAACGCACCTACCACCACACCGCGCCGATCAACCCGATGTACGGCCTGCACGAAGCGCTGGTGATGCTGGAAGAGGAAGGCCTGGAGAACGCCTGGGCGCGCCACCGCGCGATGCATGAAAAGCTCAAGGCCGGGCTCGAAGGCATGGGGCTGAAATACGTGGTCGAGGCGTCCGCCCGCCTGCCCCAGTTGAACTCGATCTATGTGCCCGAAGGCGTCGACGAGGCCGCGGTCCGCGCCCGCCTCCTGAACGAATTCAACCTCGAAATCGGCGCCGGCCTCGGCGACATGGCCGGCAAGATCTGGCGCATCGGGCTGATGGGTTACTCGGCCAGGCAGGAAAACGTCGATTACTGCCTGAAGGCGCTGAAGGCCTGTCTGCCCTGAATCGCTTCGGCGGGCGGGGTCACACGACGCTCGGGGCTTTCGCCCCCGCCCCCGGAAAGCAGAGCCTGCGGCCGGGGCGACGCTCCCGGTTCAGGTTGCGGGAACACCCGCTCCCCAGCCTTTCGCCGTCATATCAATCCCATGAGCAACAGGATGATCAGAATGACGACCAGCAGGCCAATGCCGCCGCTCGGACCGTAGCCCCAGCTGCGGCTGTGGGGCCAGACGGGTATCGCGCCGATCAGAATCAGGATCAACACGATCAATAGTATGGTTCCAATACCCATGATTCACTCCTAAAGATGGGACAGCGGTGCTGGGTGAACGCAACCCGGAACAAGCGAAATGCGCCCCGGGACACAAGCCGTGATCACGGACTAGCCGCCGATCCCGCCGCCCGAAAAATAGCCAAGCTTCTGCTTGTCCTCTTCGGTGCAGGCGTCGTTCAGGCACATGAACGTCCTGCCGTTATCGTCAAGCGTGGCCAGGTTGGTATCGGGTTCGACGAAGCCGTCGGCTTCGGCAAAGATGAAGTGATAGCTATCGCCTATCTGCAACTCCAGGGCTCCGTTGTTGTGTTCGCCATAGTCATGCCAGCGGTCGCCTTTTGCACCCGGGATTTCGGGAGCCATCCTGCCATTCCTGTCGTCTTTCCAAGCGACGATCGCGGGGCGGGTCAGCATTTCGCTCGCCTTATCCACGGCCGCGCAGCGCGCCTGCGAAAAACTACTCACCTCCACATCCTGTAATGCGATTCTTTGCATGCTGGTCTCCTGTGCACTTTGGAAATCGGTTCGATGGGCATTTTGCTTTCCCGGGCTCAGCCGGGGAAAGGCACTGTCATCGTGGCCGATTTATCCGGACAGGTACGTAGGATTTGGCCGATGCGCAGGAAGGCATCCGCTGAAAGCGAACGCTTGCGTTTCGGATCCATAAAGGTCTCTGCCTTGCAAGGCAGGCTGTCGGCAAGGGATGGGGCGAAGCAGAAGGGCAGATTCGCCTGCTGCCGTCATGCGCAGGCTGGGGCTTACAATCCCAGCCGCTGCCAGATCGTTGTGGTCGGGCCCGCCTGGTTCATGGTGTAGAAGTGCAGTCCGGGCGCGCCGCCGGCGAGCAGGCGGTCGCACAGGTCGGTCACCACGTCCAGGCCGAAGGCGCGCAAGGACGGCAGGTCGTCGCCGTAGGTCTCCAGCTTTTTCCTCAGCCAGCGCGGGATCTCCGCGCCGCAGGCGTCCGAAAAACGCGCCAGTTGTACGTAGTTGCCGATCGGCATGATGCCGGGAACGATGGGTATGGAAACGCCCAGCGCGCGCGCGTCCTCGACGAAGTTGAAGTAGGCGTCGGCGTTGAAGAAATACTGCGTGATCGCTGCATTCGCGCCGGCGTCGACCTTGCGCTTGAAGTTGGCCAGATCCTCGGTGTAGGAGCGCGCCTGCGGATGGACTTCGGGGTAGGCCGCCACTTCGATCTCGAACCAGTCGCCGGTTTCCTTGCGGATGAAATCCACGAGTTCATTCGCGTAGTTGAATGCGCCGGCGTCCATGCTGCCGGAGGGCAGATCGCCGCGCAGCGCGACCAGATGACGAATACCCTGGCTTTTGTATTCGTCGAGGATGTCGCGGATGCTCTCCTCGGTCGAGCCGATGCACGACAGATGCGGCGCCGCCTCGCTACCGTCGGCCTGAATCTCGCGCACGGTTTCCAGGGTGCGGTCGCGGGTGGAACCGCCGGCACCGAACGTGACGGAAAAAAACTTGGGATTGAGCTGCGCCAGCTGCCTGCGCGTGGCGCGCAGCTTCTCCGCGCCTTCTGCCGTCTTCGGCGGGAAGAACTCGAAGCTGTAGGTACGTTCGGTCATGAATCAACCTTTTTTGTTGGGGATGAGCGCGGATAGCGCCCAGGCAATCACGCCGTAGAGGAGCGCGCCGACCATCGCCGAAACGAGGCCCTGCACCTGGAATCCCGGCAGCAGCGCGCTGGCCAACCAGAACAGCAGGCCGTTGAGCACCAGGTAAAAAATCCCCAGCGTCAGCACCGTGATCGGCAGCGTAAGCAGGGCCAGCACCGGCCGCACCAGCGTGTTGATGAAGCCGAGCACCAGCGCGGCGACGAGCGCCGTGCCGAAGCCCGACACCTGGATGGTAGGCAGCAAATACGTCACCGCCAGCAGGGCGACGGCATTCAGGATCCACAGCAGCAGCAAACGCATGGCGCGCTCCTTTCAGGTGAAATCAATCAATAGCGGTAGTGCTCGGCCTTGTACGGTCCCTGCTTCGGCACGCCGATGTAGGACGCCTGCTGGTCGGTCAGCTCGGACAGCTGCGCGTTGAGCTTCTTCAGCTGCAGGCGTGCGACCTTTTCGTCGAGGTGCTTGGGCAGAGTGTAGACGCCGACGGGGTATTTGCCGGAATCGCGCTCCTGCCACAGCTCGATCTGCGCAATGGTCTGGTTGGCGAACGAGGAGGACATCACATAGCTGGGATGGCCGGTGCCGCAGCCGAGGTTCACCAGACGCCCCTTGGCCAGCAGAATGATGCGCTTGCCGTCCGGGAAGATCACATGGTCGACCTGCGGCTTGATTTCTTCCCACTGGTATTTTTCGATCGAGGCGACGTCGATCTCGTTGTCGAAGTGGCCGATGTTGCAGACGATCGCCTGGTCCTTCATCTTCGCCATGTGGTCGTGGTTGATGACGTGGAAGTTGCCGGTGGCGGTGACGAAGATGTCGGCCTTGTCGGCAGCATATTCCATGGTCACCACGCGATAGCCTTCCATCGCCGCCTGCAGTGCGCAGATCGGGTCGATTTCGGTCACCCACACCTGGGCGCTCAATGCGCGCAGCGCCTGTGCGCTGCCCTTGCCCACGTCGCCGTAACCGGCGACCACGGCGATCTTGCCGGCGACCATCACATCGGTCGCGCGCTTGATGCCGTCGACCAGCGATTCGCGACAGCCATACAGGTTGTCGAACTTCGACTTCGTCACCGAATCATTGACGTTGATCGCCGGGAACTTGAGTTCACCGCGCGCGTGCATCTGGTACAGGCGATGCACGCCGGTGGTGGTCTCCTCGGTGACGCCCTTGACCGCGGCCAGACGGCTGGAATACCAGCCCGGCTGCGCAGCCACTTTGGCCTTGATCGCGGCATACAGCACACGCTCTTCCTCGCTGGTCGGATTGGCCACCACCGAAATGTCCTTTTCCGCACGCGCGCCGAGATGCAGCAGCAGCGTGGCGTCGCCGCCGTCGTCGAGGATCATGTTGGAATAACCGCCGTCCTTCCATTCGAAGATGCGGTGGGTGTAATCCCAGTAGTCTTCCAGCGATTCGCCCTTGACGGCGAACACCGGGATGCCATCGGCGGCAATCGCGGCCGCGGCATGGTCCTGGGTCGAAAAGATGTTGCACGAGGCCCAGCGCACCTCGGCGCCGAGCGCGGTCAGCGTCTCGATCAGCACCGCGGTCTGGATGGTCATGTGCAGCGAACCCGTGATGCGCGCGCCCTTCAAAGGCTGCGCAGCCGCGAATTCCTCGCGGATGGCCATCAGGCCGGGCATTTCGGTTTCGGCGATGCGGATTTCCTTGCGACCCCAGTCGGCAAGCGCAAGGTCGGCAATAACGTAATCGGCGGTGGAATTGGTGGCGTTCATCACGCCCTCCTTTCTGTTCACAAAAAAGAAAACGTGAGCGCCGTTGAAAGGAAGCGTCCTGAGCCTGGCGGGTGATCCGTCGCAGCGCTCCTCAGAACCGAGGCGGCATTCTAACCCGGAAGCGGCAATTATCGAATGTGAATGTAGTGTATTAGGGGAAGGCGGGGGAACTGCCGCCATGTCGGTTTTCTTTACGCATCAAATGGCCCGCCATCCCCATGACCAACGCAACAGATTGTTTTATTTAATGGATAACAGCCTTGTGCATTAATGGCACACATATTGCATAACCACGCCGGGTTCAAACCAACAACAAAAGAGGGGGAACACATGAAAACAACCACAAGCCTGCTATGTGGGGTTGCTATGGGCTGCTGCATGGCGGCCAGCGTGGCTCAGGCTGCGTTCATTCAAAGCATGACCATCGAAGAAATCGGGGTTGCGTCGGGTGGCCTCGGCACATCCGGGCTTGCAAATGGCGGGGGCTGGGGAAACTGGTTTGCCGGCGACGGCACATACATGGCACCGCCCGCTTTCTTTACCAGTGACGGCACCGATGGCGCGCTTGTCATGGGAATCCCCCAGGCGAATGGTGCCTTTTCGAGTGGATTCAATTGGGGCGGCAGCAATCATTTTGAGTTCAACACTCTCAAAAGTGCGCCCAGCGGCACGGTTACAGCTGGTTCAATGACGCTCGATTTATCTGGGTTGGTTGCTGAATTCAACCTTGGCAATACGGCATTTCCGTCCCCGCCCGATCCATCCACACTTGTGACGTCCGTCTCCATGATCGACGCCACACACTATTTCTATACGGCTGACTGGACCCATGTATTCAACGATGACGTATATGATCTCAACACGCTCGCCATCCTGCCAGGCTGGAACGGTTCAGGCTTGATCATGCACTTTGAAGGCATTGCGACCCTTGAAGACAGGGCGACGGTTCCCGAACCGGGCACTGCGTGGTTGGTCGGCGTGGTCTTGCTGGGTTTGCTGGGCGCCCGTCACCGCACACAGCTTTGACCAGTTAATCCTCAATGAAAAAGAGCCGGCAAACCGGCTCTTTTTCATTTCCTCAACCCGCCCTACTCTGCGGCACGCCGTCGCCGCATGAAGCTCACCACCAGCGTCACCACGGTAAGCGGGATCACGTAGCTCAGCATCATGCTGGAATACGCGGGCAGGCTGTCGTGCTGCTGCGCGGCAAGGATGAGATAGAGCAGGTAGGCGGCGTAGTAGCCGAGAAAGACCGCGCCTTCCCAGCGCGCGATCTCGCGTCCGGTGAGCAGAATCGGCAGGCACGCGAAGGCGACCGCCAGCATCACCCACAAGTCGAAGTTGCGTGCCGCCTCGGGCACGTCGAGCCCGCTCGCCGACACCACGCCCGCCGCACCCAGCACCGCCAGCAGGTTGAAAATGTTGCTGCCGACCACGTTGCCGACCGCAATGTCGCGCTGGCCGCGCAGCGCGGCGATCAGCGAGGTGGCGATTTCCGGCATCGAGGTGCCCACCGCGACGACGGTGAGGCCGATGACGAGATCGCTCACGCCCATCATTTTGGCGAACACCACCGCAGCGCCTACCAGCCAGTCGGCGCCGAGCACCAGCAGCGCCAGGCCGCCGAGCACCAGCGCCGCCTGCACGCTCCAGTGACGGTCCCACTGGCTGGCCGGAATCTCGGTGGAAAATTCGTCCGACGTTGCCTGCGACGCGCGCCGCGACTGTACGACGAGATAGACGGTGTAGGCGATCACCAGCACGAACAGCAGCGCCGATTCGGCGCGGCCGATACTGCCGTCGAGCGCCAGCACCAGCACCAGCAGCGAGGCGCCGATCATCACCGGGATTTCCTGGCGGATGATCTGCTCGGCCACCAACAGCGGCGCCACCAGCGCCGAGATGCCCAGGATCAGCAGGATGTTGGCGACGTTGCTGCCGATCACATTGCCGATCGCCAGATCGGACGAACCGGACAGCGCCGCGTCGATCGAGACCGCCATTTCCGGTGCGCTGGTGCCGAAGGCCACCACGGTGAGCCCCACCACCAGCGGCGAAATGCCCCATGACACCGCCAGCCGCGAGGCGCCGCGCACCATGACTTCTGCGCCGACGACCAGTGCCGCCAGCCCCAGCACGAACATCAGCACCTGCATCAGCATGATTTACAGTCCGGCTGCGGCCTTGAGTTCAGCAGCCTTGTCGGTGACTTCCCAGGTGAACTCCGGCTCGTCGCGTCCGAAGTGGCCGTAGCTCGCTGTGCGCGTGTAGATCGGGCGCAGCAGGTCGAGCATGTTGACGATGCCCTTGGGGCGCAGGTCGAAGTGCGCCAGGATCAGTTCGACGATCCGGGCTTCGGGGATCTTGCCGGTGCCGAATGTGTCGACCATCAGCGAAGTCGGTTTGGCGACGCCGATCGCGTAGCTCACCTGCACCATGCACTTGTCGGCCAGGCCGGCAGCGACGATGTTCTTCGCCACATAGCGCCCGGCATACGCGGCGGAACGGTCGACCTTGGACGGATCCTTGCCGGAGAATGCGCCACCGCCGTGCGGCGAAGCGCCGCCGTAGGTGTCGACGATGATCTTGCGGCCGGTGAGGCCGGCGTCGCCCATCGGCCCGCCGACGACGAAGCGGCCGGTGGGGTTCACCAGATAGCGGGTGTCGGCGGTGAGCATGTCCTTGGGCAGCACCGGCTTGATGATTTCCTCGATCACCGCCTCGGACAACTGGGCGTGCGAGACCTCGGGGTGATGCTGGGTGGAGAGCACGACGGTGTCGATGGAATGCGGCTTGCCGTCGACGTAGCGAATCGACACCTGCGATTTCGCGTCCGGGCGCAGCCACGGCAGACGGCCGTCCTTGCGCAGTTCAGACTGGCGCTCGGTGAGGCGGTGCGCGAGGTGGATCGGCATCGGCATCAGCACCGGCGTTTCGTTGCAGGCATAGCCGAACATCAGGCCCTGATCGCCGGCTCCCTGGTCGAGGTAATCGTCGTGTGCACGGTCCACGCCCTGGGCGATGTCGGGCGATTGCTTGCCGACGGTCACCAGCACCGAACAGGTGTTGTAGTCGAAACCGATCTCGGACGAGTCGTAGCCGATACGCTTGATGGTCTGTCGCGCGATCTGGTTGTAATCGATGACCGCCGAGGTGGTGATCTCGCCGGCGATGACGCACAGACCGGTGGTCAGCAACGTCTCGCACGCCACGCGCGCATGTTTGTCCTGGGTTAGAATCGCGTCGAGCACCGCATCCGACACTTGGTCCGCCATCTTGTCGGGGTGCCCTTCGGACACCGACTCAGACGTGAAAATGAAATCCTTTTGCATGACAGCTCCTGTTGTAGTCCCGATTACCGACTGCGTAACCGGCTCGGGGGACCAACAGAGCGGCGACGCTTTAGCTGTATTTGTATCCCGCCCGCAAGTTGTCAAGATTAACGCGGCGGCCCGCGCATTGTGCCGCGCATTCTCCTCCAGCGTCAATCCCGCGTGATGTTCCTGTTCAAGCTGCTGGCCCGCCTGCCGCTGCCGCTGCTGCACGGTATCGGCATCGTGCTCGGCTGGCTGATCTACTGGGCGCCGGGCCGCCATTCCGCGCGTCTGCGCAACAACCTGCTCGACAGCGGCAT
>JADFDN010000055.1 GCA_018262815.1 Thiobacillus sp. | reverse complement strand
TGGGGGCGGAGGCGGCCGGTTTCAAGCCCCGGCGGCCGTCTTTCCGGCGGACGCCGGAATCCAGCAGATTGAAAGACCCCGCGCAAGCGGGACAGAATTTGTCCGCTTCGCGGTTCTAGCCTGACTGGATTCCGGCGTCCACCCGCAAGAGGCAGGCCATGGTTGTAAAGCCACTGAAGCGGCAACAACCACGCACCGCCGGAATGACGGGGTTGAGACTTATCTTGCCTGGACGGCGGCCGGATCGAGCGAGGCGGGCTTGCCTTGCGTGGCCGGATGCAGATGCCCGACGAACTGCTCGGTGGCGGCGCGCCAGGAGAATTTCTCCGCGTGGGCGCGCGCGGTGCGGCGGTCGATGTCGAGAGCGGCCATGCAGGCCTGGCGCAGGTCCTCGTGCATGACGCCGGCGGGCGAGTCGCCCAGCACGTCGATCGGCCCGGTGACCGGGTAGGCGGCCACCGGCAGGCCGCAGGCCATGGCTTCCAGCAGCACGAGGCCGAAGGTGTCGGTCTTGCTGGGGAAGACGAAAACGTCGGCGGCGGCATAGACCTCGGCCAGTTCAGGCTGCTTCATCACGCCGAGGTAGTGGGCATCGGGATACTGGGCGCGCAGGCCGGCCAGCGCGGGGCCGTCGCCCACCACCCATTTGGAGCCGGGCAGATCCAGCTGCAGGAAGGCCTCGACGTTCTTCTCGACCGCGACGCGGCCGACGTACAGGAAGATCGGCCGTTCGGTATCGAGGCGATGCGAGTCCTGCATCCTGAACACGTCGAGATCGACGCCGCGCGACCACAGCACGACGTTGTCGAAGCCGAAGGCCTCGAGGTCGGACTTTACCGCGGGGGTGGGCGCCATCACCGCGCGGGCGGGGCCGTGAAACCAGCGCAGGAAGCGGTAGGTCCAGGCGAGCGGAATGCCGGTGCGGGCCTTGACGTATTCGGGGAAGCGGGTGTGGTAAGCGGTGGTGAACGGCAGCTTGTTGTCCAGCGCATAGCGGCGCGCGGCCAGCCCGAGCGGCCCTTCGGTGGCGATGTGCAGCGCGTGCGGGGCGTAGTCGCGGATGCGCTTGCGGGCCGCGTTGCCGGCCAGCACCGACAGGCGGATGTCGGGATAGGTGGGGCAGGGCAGGGTGCGGAATTCCAGCGGCGAGAGGATCTCCACCTCGTGGCCCATGGCCTGCATTTCGCGGCGGGTGGTGGTGAGCGTGCGCACCACGCCGTTGACTTGCGGTGACCAGGCGTCGGTCACGATCATGACTTTCATGGTGTCTCCAGTACGGTGGCCTTGCGAGGGGCGCCGGATGCGTCCAGGCAGTGGGTCCAGTGGATGATTTCGAGCGTGCCGTCGGCGGTTTCGGCGAGCGCGGTCAGGCTTTCCACCCAGTCGCCGTCGTTGCAGTACAGCAGCCCGTCGAGGGTGCGGATCTCGGCCTTGTGGATGTGGCCGCAGATGACGCCGTCGCAGTCGCGGCGGCGCGCTTCGTCGGTCATCACCTTCTCGAACGCGGTGATGAAGCTGACCGCGTTCTTGACCTTGTGCTTGATGTATTGCGACAGCGACCAGTAGGGGTAGCCCATCCGCGTGCGCAGGCCGTTGAACCAGCGGTTCAGCACCAGGATCATGGTGTAGCCGGTGTCGCCCAGATAGGCCAGCCAACGCGCGTGCTGCATCACGCCGTCGAAGAGGTCGCCGTGGGTGACCAGAAGGCGTTTGCCGTCGACGGTAACGTGGATCACCTCGTCGGCCACTTCGATGTCGCCGAAGGCCAGGCCCATGAACTGCCGCGCCATCGAGTCGTGGTTGCCGGGCAAATAAATGACCCGGGTTCCCTTGCGCGCCTTGCGCAGCAGCTTCTGCACCACGTCGTTGTGCGACTGCGGCCAGTACCAGCCGCGGCGCAACTGCCAGCCGTCGATGATGTCGCCGACCAGATAGAGCGTGTCGGATTCGTTGTACTTCAGAAAGTCGAGCAGGTAGCGCGCCTGGCAGCCGGCCGTGCCGAGGTGGATGTCGGAAATCCACAGCGTGCGGTAGTGGCGGGAAGGAGGTTCGGCCGGGGGTGTTTCGGGGGGAAGGCTGGCCGTCTGCCCCGAGGGGTAGAAGCCTGCGCAGGACGGCAGCGGAGCGGAGCCATCGGGACGCGCGCGGAGCAGATTCGTGACGCGATTCAGCATGCCGCCATCAGGCCACGCGCATGTGACGGCGGCGTGGCGATCGGGTGAAGCTTTGGTGACGCCTCCTGCCCCGCGCGGGGGCATGAAAGGCCTAGCGCGAGAACAGTTCCAGCAGCACGTCCTGGGCGCTGTAGCGCTTGGCGCGGCGCGCCTTGCGGCGGCGGTAGCTGCCGTCGGGCTGCATGTCCCAGGCCTGCACGTTGTCGCGCAGGTAGGGCTTGAGGCCCTCGTTGATGATGCGCTTCTTCAGCTTGGGGTTGAGGATGGGGAAGCCGGTTTCGATGCGGCGGAAGAAGTTGCGGTCCATCCAGTCGGCGCTGGACAGATAGACCCGTTCGTCGCCGCCGTTCCTGAAATAGAAGATGCGCGAGTGCTCGAGGAAGCGCCCGACCACCGAGCGCACCCGGATGTTCTCCGACAGCCCGGCAATGCCCGGACGCAGCGCGCACACACCGCGGACGATGAGGTCGATCTTCACCCCCGCCTGGCTGGCGGCATACAGCGCGGCGATGACCTGCGGCTCCAACAGCGCGTTCATCTTGGCGATGATGGCGGCGGGCTTGCCGGCGGCGGCCAGCTCGGTCTCGCGGTTGATCGCGGCGATGACTTCGCTGTGCAGGGTGAAGGGGGCCTGCCACAGCTGCTTCAGTTTGCCGGCCTTGCCGAGCCCGGTGATCTGGGTGAACAGGCTGGCGACGTCGGCGGTCATGGTTTCGTCGGCGGTCAAGAGGCCGAAATCGGTATACAGGCGCGCGGTGCGGGCATGGTAGTTGCCGGTGCCCAGGTGCGCATAGCGCTTGAGCTCGCCTTCCTCGCGGCGGATGACCAGGGCGAGTTTTGCGTGGGTCTTGTGGCCGACCACGCCGTAGACGACATGGGCGCCGACTTCCTCCAGCCGGGCGGCCCAGTTGATGTTGGCCTCTTCGTCGAAACGCGCCATCAGCTCGACCACGACGGTGACTTCCTTGCCCGACTGCGCGGCGAGGATCAGCGCCTGCATCAGCTTGGAGTCGGTGCCGGTGCGGTAGACAGTCTGCCGCATGGCGACGACGTGGGGGTCGGTGGCGGCCTGTTCGATGAAATCGATCACCGGCTGGAAGGACTCGTACGGGTGGTGCAGCAGAACGTCGCCCTTGCGGATGTGCGCAAAGATGTCGTCCTGCTTGGCCAGCCGCGCGGGCAGCGCGGGGACGAAAGGCGCGAACTTGAGCTCGGGGCGGTCGACCCAGTCGGGCACCTGCATCAGCCGCACCAGGTTGACGGGGCCGTGTTCCTGGTAGAGGTCGTCGGCCTCGAGCTCGAACTGTTCGAGCAGGAAGGCCGCCATCGACGACGAGCAGTTGTCGGCCACCTCCAGCCGCACCGCGGCGCCGAAGTGGCGCTGCGGCAGTTCGCCCTGCAGGGCCTGGCGCAGGTTCTTGGTTTCTTCGTCGTCGACGAAGAGATCGGAATTGCGGGTGACGCGAAACTGGTAGCAGCCTTCCACCGTCATCCCGGCGAACAGTTCGCCGACATGGGCATGCAGGATCGACGACAGGAACACGAAGCCGTATTCGCAGCCGGCGATTTCCTCCGGCATGCGGATCACGCGCGGCAAGGCGCGCGGCGCCTGCACCACGGCGGCACCGGAATTGCGGCCGAAGGCGTCGCGGCCGGACAGTTCGACCGCGAAGTTGAGGCTCTTGTTGAGCACGCGCGGGAAGGGGTGCGAGGGATCGAGCCCCACCGGGGTGAGCACCGGCATCAGTTCGCGGAAGAAGTAGTCGCGGATCCATGCCGCCTGGGTTTCGTTCCACTGCGTGCGGCGGAAAAAGTGGACGCCCTGTTCGGCCAGTTCCGGAATGATGTCGTCGTTGAGAAGCTCGTACTGCCGCGCCACCAGCGCATGCGCCATGTCCGACACCGCGCGGAACTGCTGGCGCGGCGTCATGCCGTCGGGCGAGCGTCCGGTGGAATTGGCGCGGATCTGTTCCTTCAGGCCGGCCACCCGCACCTCGAAGAATTCGTCGAGGTTGCTCGACACGATGCAGAGGAATTTCAGCCGCTCCAGCAGCGGCACGCTGAGGTCGTCGGCCTGCGCCAGCACGCGGCGCTGGAATTCGAGAATGCCGAGTTCGCGATTGATCAGGGTGTCGGGGCTGGGCTGTGTCATCGTATTAATATCCATGGCGTGCTTGAATGATAAGTGGACGCCGCATTTCCAATATGACACTTAAATGACAACTCCGCATCCGCAGGAAATCGAGCTCAAGCTGGCGTTGCCGCCCGGGCAGGCCGATGCCTTCCTCAAGCGGATGGCCCGGCGGCGCAGTACGCCGGTGCAGATGGACCTCGCCACCCGGTATTTCGACACGCCGGACTTTGCCTTGAGCGCCGCGGGCGTGGCGCTGCGGGTGCGGCGGGCGGGGCGGCGCTGGCTGCAGACGCTGAAGACCGAGGGCGAGCGGCAGGGCGGGCTGTCGCGCCGCATCGAGTTCGAAATGTCGGTCGCGGGCGGTGCGCTGGACTGGGCACGGTTCCCCGCCGAGGCGCTGGTCCATGTGCCGGCGGCCCTGCGCGAGCAGGTGGGACCGGTATTCGAGACGCGCTTCCGGCGCACCGCCTGGTTGCTGAAAGGCAGGGGCGGGGCGCAGATCGAGGTGGCGCTGGACATTGGCGAGGTGATGGCGGGCGAATCCCGCCAGCCGATCTGCGAGATCGAGCTCGAACTGAAAGCCGGCCAGCCGGATGCGCTGTTCGCGCTGGCGCTGGAATGGGCCGGCGCCTTCGACTGCCTGCCGTTCGACGTCAGCAAGGCCGAGCGCGGCGTGCGCTTGGCGCACGGCGTGGCGGATGCGCCGGTGAAGGCGGTGCCGCTGGTGCTCGAAGACGGCGTCAGCGTGGAGGAGGGCTTTGCCGCGATCGTCCAGGCCTGCCTCACGCAGTTCCAGGCCAATCTGCCGGGCGTGCTTTCCCCTCTCCCCAACCCTCCCCCCGGGGCGGGGGAGGGGGCAAACGCTGAGCCCAAACCGATTGACGACATCGAGTACGTGCATCAGGCGCGGGTGGCGCTGCGGCGCCTGCGCGCGGCGCTGCGGCTGTTTCGTCGCGTGTGCGTGCTGCCGGACGACCTGATGGGCGGCCTGCGCACGCTGGTCGCAGCGCTCGGGCCGGCGCGCGACTGGGACGTGCTGTGCAGCGAGACGCTGCCGGCGATGGCCCCGCACTATGCGGATCAGTCAGGCTGGCGAGACGGCGCCGCTGCGCTCGACGCGCAGCGCGCGGCAATCCGGATGGCCATGCGGTCCGCGCTGATGCAGGGACAGCCGGGCGCCTGGCTGCTGGCGATGCAGCGCTGGCTGCAGCAGCATGGCTGGCGGACGGCGACGCAGGAACAGCGCATTGCCCAGATGTCGCCGCTGGACGCATGGGCGCGCCGGGCGTTGAAGAAGGGACATCGCCATGTGGTGCGCGGCGCGCGCAGTTTCGCCGAGCTGCAGCCGGCAGAGCGCCACGCGCTGCGCATCGCGATCAAGCGCCAGCGCTATGCGGCGGAGTTTTTCCAGACGCTGTTTCCCGGGCATGGACGGCGGCAGGCGCGCTATCTGGCCCTGCTGCGCGACGCCCAGGACAGCCTCGGCCGCGCCAACGATGCCCATATTGCGAAGGGCTTGCTGGAGACGGCGCCGGCGGAGACGGGGCCGATGCGCGAATTCGCGCTCGGCTGGCTGGCGGCGCAGGAAGCGGGGGCCGGCAACGGCGACAGCGCCGCGCACCTGCACGATTTCCTGGCGTTGAAGCCTTATTGGCAGGGGTAGCGCCGGGACGAATATTGAATCGAATCGATACGAGGAGAATGCATGGAACTCATTTTGTGGCGACACGCCGAGGCGGAGGATGCGATCCCCGACCTCGAACGCGAACTCACCGACAAGGGCCGCAAGCAGGCGGCGCGCATGGCCGACTGGCTCAATCCGCGGCTGCCGCAGGATATCCGCATCCTGGCGAGTCCGGCGACCCGCACCCTGCAAACCGCGCAGGCGCTCGGTCGCTACTACGATCGCGAACCCGCGCTGGCGCCCGGCGCCCGTGCGGAAACGGTGCTGGCCGCCGCAGGCTGGCCGCATGCGCCCGCCCCGGTGCTGCTCGTCGGCCATCAGCCCACGCTGGGCCGGGTGGCGATGCGGCTGCTGACGGGGCAGATGGGCGACCTGGCGATCAAGAAAGGCGCGATCTGGTGGTTCCAGGGCCGCGAGCGGGCGGGCGAATTGCAGGTGGTCTTGCGCGCTGTGGCCGCGCCTGACTGGTTATAATCTGTGCGTGACTACACAACCTAATCAGCATGAAGCGATCCAGCTGAACCCGGCCACGCAGACGAGGTGCGTCCAGTGCCGGGTTGGCTGAGCAGTCTGCGCGAACTGATCGCGGAAGCGAGCCCCCTGCGCCGCTTCATGCTTGCCCTGCTGGTGCTGCTGCCTCTGGCCGCGCTGGCCACCGCCTATCTGTGGTTCAACCCGCCCGTCTATCGGGTGCTGTACACGCAGCTGTCTGATCGCGCCGGCGGCGAAGTCATCGCCGCGCTCGACCAGCTCGACATTCCCTATCGCCTGTCGGCCGCCGACGGCACCATCGAGGTGCCGGTCGGGCAGCTGCACGCGGCGCGCTACCGCCTGGCGGCACAGGGCCTGCCACGATCCGACGCCGACGCGCAGGATGAGATCGATCGCGCGCCGCGCTTCGGCGCCTCCTCGCTGCAGGAGCAGCAGCGTTTTCAGCGCGCGCTCGAAATCGATCTGGCGCGCTCGATCCAGTCGCTCGAAGCGGTCGAGCTGGCACGTGTCCATCTCGCTCTGCCCAAGGTGTCGCCGTTCCTGCGCAATGCGCCGCCCGCCACGGCCGCCGTGCTGGTGCGGCTGCGGCCGGGCGCGCAGCTGACGACAGAGCAGGTGACGACGATCCAGGCCCTGGTGGCGGCCGGCGTGCCGCGCATGAAGCGGACCGAGGTGCAGGTGCTCGACCCGCGGGGCGTGCTGCTCGGCGGCGCAGTGGCCGAAGCCGAGCCGACGCAGCGCATGGCGCTGGAGCAGGATCTGGCGCGGCGGGTGCTGGCGGTGCTGGAGCCGTGGCTGGGCAGGGACCGCGTGAGCGTGCAGGTGACCGCCACGCTGGAAGACAGCGAAATCCGCCAGACCGTGGAGCGGGTACGCAACGTGGTGATCGGCGGGCAGGCGCGGCCGCTGGAGAAAACCGTGCGCACCACGCTGGAACCGGAAGGCCGTATCCGGCGCGTCAACGCCATCGTCATCCTGAACTTCGACGCCGACGCCGCAGCGATCAGGCGTGCCGGGCAGATGGCGCGGCAGGCGCTGGGCCTGCAGCCGGCGCGCGGCGATTCGCTCAACGTGTACGCGCTGCCGGCGGCGACGCCCGAACCGCAGGCCGAGCTTCCGGTCGAGCCGCTGGTGGCGCAGTCGCCGCCCGCGTCGATCCCGCGGGTGCAGCCGGCCAGCCCGCCGCCGGCGCCGCCTGTCCACGGAATTCCGCCGTGGGTGGTGGCCGCGGCCGCCGTGGTTCTGCTTCTGGTCGCGATGGCAGGCCTGCGGCGTCGCCGTCGTGAGCCTGCGATCGAAGCGCCGGCCGCGGATTTCGACGCCGAACTCGACGCCGCCCGCAATCGGGTGCTGGCCGATCCGCGCGTGACTGCGGACGTCATCAAGCTCTGGATGCGCGCATGAGCAAGCCGCATGAATCAAGCCCCGATGCGCGCATGAGCAGCCGCATGAATCAAGCCAGGACGCGCGCATGAGCCAGGCCGGGATCGAAAAAGCCGCCGTGCTGCTGCTAGCGCTGGGCGAAGAGGCCACGGCCGCGGTATTCCGCTTCCTGAGTCCGCTGGAGGTGAGCCGGCTGGGCAGCGCGATGCGCGAACTGGACGTGGTGCCGCGCGAACGCGTGCGCGCCATCCTGCGCGACTATGCGGCCGAGGCCGCCGAGCAGACCGGATTCGCCGCCGACACCGGACGTTTTCTCGACGAGACGCTCAAGCGGGCGCTGAGCCCGGAGCGGGCGCAGGCGATGCTGCAGCGTATGGGGGCGTCGGGTGTGAAGGCACTGGAGAAACTGGCCTGGCGCGAACCGCCGGAGATCGCCGGCCTGCTGGAAACGCAAGCGCCGCAGCTGATCGCGGTGGTGGTTTCCCAGCTGCCGCGCGACGTCGCCGCCGCCGTGCTCGAACTGCTGCCCGGGACGACGCGTGCGAACGCCTTGCAGAGCCTGGCGCACAGCGATGCGCCCAGCCCCGACATGCTGGCCGAACTGGACGACTGGCTGGCCAGCCTGGAGCCGGCGGTGCCGGCGCAGGGCGAGGCTGCGGTCGCCAGCCTGCTGGGACAGATGAGCGAAGGCAGTGCCGCCGCCGCCCTGAGCCAGCTCGACCAGAACGATGCCGAACTGGCGGCGCGGCTGCGCGTGCGCAACCTCGCGTTCGAGGATCTGGCGCGGCTGCCCGAGGCGAGTCGCAAGACTTTCCTGCGCAATGTCGGCGCGCGCACCCTGCTGCATGCGCTGAAGGGCAGCGACGGGCAGGTGCTCGATGCGCTCGCGGCGGTGATGAGTCCGACCGCCGCGCAGCGCATGCGCGTCGATCTTGATACGCTTGGCGCGGTGCCGGTCACCGCGATCCAGGCCGCGCAGGACGAAGCCGGCGCGATCCTGCGGCGGCTGGCGGCAGAGGGTGCGATCCTGTACCCGGAAGAGGAGGCAGCCGCATGAGCAGCGAGCCTCGGCACGTGCGAGTGCCCGCGAATGCGGCCGCCGCCGACGCGCTATCCCATGTCTTGCACATCGTCCTGAAAGAGGAGGCGGCATGAGCACGCACGACGACCCCACGGCCAATGACGCCACGGCATTCGAGCAGTGGGAGGTGGTGGAACTGGCCGCGTCCGCGGGCGACGCGGCAGCGGCCGTCGAGGACGCCGAAGCCGAACGCGCCCGGCTGCGCGAAGCCGCGCGTGCCGAAGGCTACGCCGATGGTCTGGCTGCCGGCCGGGTGGAGGGTGAGCAGGCTTGCGGCCGCATGAAACAGCTGGCCGAAAGCTTCGGCAACACCCTCGACAACTTCGATTTTCGCCTGGCCGACATGGTGCTGGAACTGGCGCTCGACGTGGCGCGCCAGGTGGTGGCGGGCGAGCTCGCCGCGCGACCCGAGCGCATCCTCGACGTGGTCAACCTGGCGCTGAAGCAGATGGCCGAGACCAGCCGCGAAGCGCGCCTGCTGCTGAATCCGGACGATGCCGCGCTGGTGCGTCCGCATCTCGACCAGGTGCTGGACAAGAATCGCCTGCGCATCGTCGAGGACGTGCGCATCGTGCGCGGCGGCTGTCTGATCGAAACCGGGCAGGGCGACCTCGACGCCACGCTGCCGGCGCGCTGGCGCCAGGTGGTGCAGGTGTTGGGCAGCAACCAGAACTGGATCGAATGATGGACCGAATCGTCCGCCTGCGCGAATACCTGGCCGACTGCCGGCGCGCGGTGGCCTGGGCGACGCCGATCGCGAGCAGCGGACGGCTGACGCGGGTGTCCGGTCTGGTGATGGAAGCGGTCGGCCTGCGTTTACCGGTGGGCAGTCAGTGCCACGTGCAGATTCCCGGCGGACAGAGCATCGAGGCCGAGGTGGCCGGGTTCGCCGGCGATCGCCTGTTCATCATGCCGGCCACCGACATCTATGGCGTGATGCCGGGCGCGCGGGTGGTTCCCGACAATCCGATGGCCGCGCAGCCGCCGCGTCTGGGGATGCGCTACGTGCCGCGGCGCCGCGCGCAGGACCGGGTGCGGCAGGTGCCGGTCGGCGATCGCCTGCTGGGCCGCGTGCTCGACGGCGCCGGACGGCCGCTCGACGGTCTCGGCCCGCTGTCGCTGGAGCGCCGGGTGCCCTTGTACAGCCGCCCGATCAACCCGCTGGAACGCGCGCCGATCCGGCAGACGCTCGACGTCGGCGTGCGCGCGATCAACGGCCTCTTGACGGTGGGACGCGGGCAGCGGCTCGGCCTGTTCGCCGGAAGCGGCGTCGGCAAGAGCGTGCTGCTCGGCATGATGGCGCGTTACACCGAGGCCGATGTGGTGGTGGTGGGGCTGATCGGCGAACGCGGCCGCGAGGTCAAGGAATTCATCGACCGCATCCTCGGCACCGAGGGCATGGCGCGCGCCGTGGTGGTGGCGGCGCCCGCCGACCATCCGCCGCTGATGCGGCTGAACGGCGCGGCGTATGCGATGTCGATCGCCGAATACTTCCGCGACCAGGGCAAACACGTGCTCTTGATCATGGACTCGCTGACCCGCTACGCGATGGCGCAGCGCGAGGTGGCGCTGGCGATCGGCGAGCCGCCCGCCACCAAGGGCTATCCGCCGTCGGTGTTCGCCAAGCTGCCGCAGCTCGCCGAACGCGCCGGCAACGGTCGCAGCGGCAGCGGCTCGGTCACGGCCTTCTTCACCGTGCTGATGGAAGGCGACGACCAGCAGGACCCGATCGCCGATGCGGCGCGCGCGATTCTCGACGGCCACATCGTGCTCTCCCGCGATCTGGCCGACGCCGGTCATTACCCGGCGATCGACATCGAGGCCTCGATCAGCCGGGCCCAGCCCGACCTGTTGTCCGAGGATGCGCTCGAACGCACCCGCCGTTTCAAGTATCTGTATTCGCGCTACATGCGCAGCCGCGACCTGCTCGCCGTCGGCGCCTACGTGCCGGGCGCCGACCTGGTTCTGGACGAGGGGGTGCGGCTGTATCCCCGGATGCAGGGCTACCTGATGCAGGGCATGCGCGAACGCGCGCCGCTGGAGGCCGCCCGCACCGGACTCGATGAGGTGCTGAGTTGAAACCGTTTGCGCTGGCGCGCGTGCTGCAGCTGGCCGAGCGGCGCAGCGAAACGCTGGCGCGCACGGTCAAGCTCGCGCATGGCGTCTGGCTGCGCGCGCGCGGCCGCCAGGTGCAGCTGACCGCGCTGCGCGACGCCCATATCGCCCAGCTGGCGGGCGAATTGCGCGAGGGCGTGACGGCTGCCCAGCTGCAGGAGACGAACCGACTGCAGCGGGCACAGGCGGCGGAAATGCGGGCGGCGCAGGAGGCGATCGACGCCGCGCATCGCGACTGGCAGGCACGGCTCGCCGAATGGCTGCAGGTCGAACAGCGGGTGAAGGCGCTGCGGCTGCTGGAGCAGCGCTATCTCGCCCAGGCGGCCGTCGTGCAGCGGCGCAGCGAACAGCGCGAGCACGACGAGCTGGTGGAACTGACGCATCGCCGCGAGTCGGGGCTGCGGAGACCCTGATGCTGCTTGAACTGACGCCTGCCGAAAGCGCTTTTCTGACGACATCCGCCGGCGCGGAAGATGCGTTTCAGACGCGCCTGAGCCGCAGGCTGGCGGCGACGCTGACCGCGCGGCTGCGGCTGCCGGTTCGCGTCACGCCGCAGCCGGCCGCCGCATCGAAAGGGGCGCCTGCAACGCCGGCCTGGCAGCCCGACACGGCCTTGTGCGGCGTGTGGCTGACGCGCCGCCTGGGCGGACAGCATCTGATGGGCAGCGCCAGCGCCGCCTTTGTGCCGCACACCCTGATCCGGACGCTCGATGCCGTCCTCGCGGAAAGCTGGCTGGATGCGCCCGCGCCGGCCGCGCTGCCTCCCGCGCTGGCATGGCGCCTCGCAACCGATTTCATGCAGGCAACGCTCGCCGTGCAGTTGCCGCACCCACCAACCGACATGACGCGCTGGGCGCAAGGAGTGATACGGCATGGCTAGATTTTTCGCAGCGGGCGCGCTGCTGCTGGTTCCGACTTCGGCGCTGGCCGCGCCCGACACGGCCGGCAGCGTGCTGACGGTGCTGCTGAGCCTGGGCCTGATCCTGGGCGGCTTCGTCGCGGTGGCCTGGTTTGCCCGCCGCTATCTGCCGGGCATGGGCGCACAGGGCGCGGTCAAGGTGGTGGGGACGACGCCGGTGGGCACGCGCGAGCGCGTGGTGGTGGTCGAGGTCGACGGCACCTGGCTGCTGCTCGGCGTGGGCGGCGGCAACGTGCGGCTGCTACACACGCTGCCGAAACCGGAACAAGGTCCGGAGCGCGTGCAATGAGGGCGCTGTGGCTGCTGGCGTCGCTGGCGCTGTGCGCGCCTGCACTCGGTGCGGAGTCGAGCGTGCCGCTGTTGAGCGTGACGCCCGGCGCGGGCGGGCAGGTGATCGGCGTGCCGGGCGCGAGCCTGCCGTGGCTGCTGCTGTTCCCGTTTCTGCCGGCCCTGCTGCTGGCGTTCACCGCGTTCACCCGCATCGCCGTGGTGCTGTTCCTGTTGCGGCAGGGGCTGGGCAGCCACACGGCGCCGCCGAACCTGGTGCTGATGGGGCTGGCGGTGCTGCTGACGATCTTCGTGATGTCGCCGGCGCTGAAGACCATCAATGCCGAGGCCTATCAGCCTTACCTTGCAGGCAGCCTGACTTTCAACGCTGCCGCCGAACAGGCGGCGCAGCCGCTCAAAACCTTCATGCTGCGGCAGACGCGTGCCGAGGACCTGAGCCTGTTCACCGAAGACGACAAGACCATCGACCCGCAAAAGGTCGAGAGCGTTCCGCTCGCCGCGCTGGCGCCGGCCTTCCTCACCAGCGAACTGAAGACCGCGTTCCAGATCGGCTTCATGGTGGTGCTGCCCTTCCTGGTGATCGACCTGGTGGTCGCCGCGGTGCTGACCGCGCTGGGGATGATCATGCTGCCGCCGCAGCTGGTGTCGCTGCCTTTGAAGCTGCTGCTGTTCGTCACGGTCGACGGCTGGCATCTGCTGGTCGGTTCATTACTGGGCAGCTTCTGATGGAAGGCCTGGCCCGCGACGCGCTCTGGCTGGTGATGCTGATCGCAGCGCCGGTACTGCTGGCAGGCCTGCTGACGGCCTTCGCCATCAGCCTGTTCCAGGCCGCGACGCAGATTCTCGAACCCACGCTGGCTTTCGTGCCCAAGCTCATTGTCATGCTGCTGGTGCTGGTGCTGCTGGGCAGCTGGATGGGCGACCAGCTGGTGGAATTTGCCCGCACGCTGCTGACCGATTTCCCTGTTCTCCTCGAATGAGCGACGCATGCCCCTGAGCGAAGCGAGTCTGTCGGTCTGGCTGTTCGCCTTCGCCCGCCTCGCGGGGTGGGTGCTGTTCGATCCGCTGACCGGCCGTCTGCCGCTGCTGCTGCGCGTGTTCCTGGCGGCCGTGCTGGCTGCGGTGCTGGCGCCGGGACTGGCGATCGAAACCCTCGCTCCCTTCTCCGTGCAGGGGCTGCTGGCGCTGAGCCTGGAAGCGGTGTGGGGCGCGGCGCTGGCGCTCTGCGTGTGGCTGGTGTTTGCCGCGGTGAGCGCGGTGCTGGTGTGGACCGGCCACACCGCGACCGGCGGCCTGCTGACGCTGACCCCCGAGCAGGCGGCGCCGGCGGATGCGGCCTGGCGGGCGCTGGCGGGATGGCTGGCAGCGCTGGCGTTTCTGGGTGCGAGCGGTCATCTGCTGGTCGTCGATGCGCTGCGCGACAGCTTCGTCGCGATGCCGCTTGCGGTGCTGCCCGCCGCGGCTGATCTGCGCCAGCTGGCCGAAGCGGCCGGCTGGCTATTCGCCACCGGGGTGCAGCTGGCCCTGCCGCTGGTGGCGCTGGCGCTGCTGATCCAGCTGGCGCTCGGCATCGTGGCGCGCACCACGCCGGGGCTGGACATGTTTTCGACCGGGCTGGGCGTCGCCGCGCTGGGACTGATGGCGGCCTGGGTGTGGGCGGCGCCGCTGGTGGCGCACGGCGTCGGCCGGGGCATTGAACAATTGGCGGGCTGGCTCGGCCTGCTCGCGGCGAGATGAGTCTCGCCGCGAGTTAAGGCGGGGCGCGGTCAGATAGATTAGAATGCTGCGATTTATCGTTCACTCGCCGGACCCCCGGCGCGGCACAGAAATAACAGCGGCGGAAACAAGATGGCAGAAATGAACATGGCCCGGGGCAGCCTGGTTGCGATCGTCACCCCGATGTCGGACGACGGCGCGCTCGATCTCGACGCGCTGCGCCGCCTGATCGACTGGCATATCGCGGAAGGGACCGACGGCATCGTCGTCGTCGGCACCACCGGCGAATCGCCGACCGTCAGTTATGACGAGCATTGCCTGCTGATCCGCACCACGGTCGAACAGGTTGCCGGACGGGTGCCGGTGATCGCCGGCACCGGCGCGAATTCGACCGCCGAGGCGATCGAACTGACCGAATGCGCCAAGCGCGCCGGCGCGCAGGCAGGCCTGTCGGTGGTGCCGTACTACAACAAGCCGACCCAGGAAGGCCTTTATCAACACTACAGGAAGATTGCCGAAGCGGTCGACCTGCCGCTGATCCTGTACAACGTGCCTGGCCGCACCATCACGGACCTTTCCAACGACACCGCGTTGCGTCTGGCCCAGGTGCCCGGCATCGTCGGCATCAAGGACGCCACCGGCAACATGGAGCGCGCGGCCGATCTGCTGCGCCGTGCGCCGAAGGATTTTGCGCTGTACACCGGCGACGATGCCTCGGCGCTGCCCTTCATGCTGCTGGGCGGCCATGGCGTGATCTCGGTCACCGCCAACGTCGCGCCGAAGCTGATGCACGAGATGTGCGAGGCGGCGTTCGCCGGGAACCTGGCGCGCGGGCGCGAACTCAACAATGCTCTGCTACCGCTGCACAGCAGGCTGTTTGTCGAGGCCAACCCGATTCCGGTCAAGTGGGCATGCGCCGAGCTGGGGCTGATTTCCCCGGGCCTGCGCCTGCCGCTGACCCCGCTGTCTGCCGGATTGCACGACACGGTGCGTGACGCCTTGCGCCACGCCAATTTGATCTAGCGTGGCGCTGCGCCATGCCGGTTTGATCCAAGCCTTCGTTTAGGACACTTTATGCGTTTATTGCCCCTGTTTCTGATGGTTACGCTGGCCGCTTCGGGTTGCGGCATCATCGAATCCAAAAAGATCGACTACAAATCGGCCACCAAGGCACCGACGCTGGAAATCCCGCCGGATCTCACCGCGCCGACGGGCGACAATCGCTACGCCGTTCCCGATACCCAGGGCAGCGGCACCGCGACCCTGTCGACCTACAGCCAGGAACGCAAGGCCACGCCGGCCACCTCGACGACCCTGCTGCCGCAGCAGGACAAGGCGCGCATCGAGCGTGCCGGCAGCCAGCGCTGGCTGGTGGTGCAGGCGACCCCGGAACAGGTCTGGCCGGTGATCAAGGACTTCTGGCAGGAGACCGGCTTCATCGTCAATCTGGAATCGCCCGCAACCGGCGTAATCGAAACCGACTGGGCGGAAAACCGCGCCAACATCCCGCAGGACGTGATTCGCCGCACGCTGGGCAAGGTGCTCGACGGCCTGTATTCGACCGCCGAGCGCGACAAGTTCCGCACCCGTATCGAAGCGGGACAGGGCGGCACCGAGATCTACATCAGCCACCGCGGCATGATGGAGGTCTATGCCAACGAGGGCAAGGACAAGACGGTCTGGCAACCCCGTCCCTCCGATCCCGAGCTCGAGGCCGAGATGCTGCGTCGCCTGATGCTGCGCTTCGGCGTCGAGGAAAGCCGTGCGTAGACCCTGCTGGCCAAGCAGCAGACGCCGGAGATGGCGCGCATCGTCGGCGATGCCGCCACACCGACGCTGGAAATGGACGAGAATTTCGATCGCGCCTGGCGCCGCGTCGGCCTCGCGCTCGACCGCGTC
>JADFDN010000054.1 GCA_018262815.1 Thiobacillus sp. | reverse complement strand
CGGGGTGCGCGCGCGCAGGTCGGCGCGGCGGGTGCGCAGCGCGGGGCCTTCCTCGTCGGCGCGGCCGCGCGTGAGCTCGACCAGGCCGAGCTGGATGTCGTCGAGGCTCAACTCGTCGTGCGCACGGTTGTAGAAATGCTCGATCGCCTGCCCGGCCTTCTCGGCCTGTGCGGCGTCACCGCCGAAACGGAAGCTCGAGCCGCGGCGACCGATGGTGACGTCGAACGCCGCCTCGATCTGCCGCAGGTTCTCGTCCAGCGGCCCGCACAGGTTGGCCAGGCGCCGGTTGTCTTCCGGGGCCAGCCGCAGTTCAACGACGTCGGTTTTCAAGCGCTTACGGTCTCGGTGAGGGCGACTTCGCCGCGCAGACTGTGCGGCAGGGCCTGGGTGATGGTGACGTCGACGAACTGCCCGACCAGGCGCGGCTGGCCGGCGAAATTGACGATGCGGTTGTTGTCGGTGCGGCCGGCGAGCTCGTCGGCGTTCTTGCGGGCGCGGCCTTCGACCAGCACGCGCTGCGCGGTGCCCACCATGGCCTGGTTCACCTGCTGCGCCTGCGCCTCAATCTGCGCCTGCAGCCGCATCAGCCGCTGCGTCTTCAGCTCGGCGCTGACATCGTC
The DNA here is from genome assembly GCA_018262815.1 of Thiobacillus sp. Taxonomy (GTDB): domain Bacteria; phylum Pseudomonadota; class Gammaproteobacteria; order Burkholderiales; family Thiobacillaceae; genus Thiobacillus. Next base: position 16,118 of record JADFDN010000054.1, on the reverse strand, counting down.
CGGGTAGTCCGACGCCGGCGTGCCGGGGCGCTTGCTGTAGATGAAGGAGAAGCTGGCATCGAAGTCGAGTTCTTTAATCAGCTTCATCGTCGCTTCGAAATCAGCCTCGGTCTCGCCCGGAAAGCCGACGATGAAGTCGGAGGACAGGCAGAGGTCGGGACGCTGCTCGCGCAGTTTGCGCACGATGGATTTGAATTCGAGCACAGTATGGCCGCGCTTCATCGCCGCCAGGATGCGGTCGGAGCCGGACTGCACCGGCAAATGAAGATGCGACACCAGCTTGGGCAGCTTGCCGTAGCACTCGATCAGCCGCTGCGTCATTTCGCGCGGGTGGCTGGTGGTGTAGCGGATGCGCTCGACGCCGGGAATCTCGTGCACCATTTCCAGCAGGAAAGCGAAGTCGGCCGTGCCGCCCTCGTGCAGCGCGCCCTGATAGGCGTTGACGTTCTGCCCCAGGAGCGTGACTTCCTTGACGCCGTGTTCGGCCAGACGCGCGACCTCGGCGATGACGTCGTCGAACGGCCGCGAGACTTCCTCGCCGCGGGTGTAGGGGACGACGCAGAAGGTGCAGTACTTGGAGCAGCCTTCCATGATCGAAACGAAGGCCGACGACCCCTCGACGCGCGCCGGCGGAAGGTGGTCGAACTTCTCGATTTCGGGAAAGCTGATGTCGACCTGGGCGCGACCGGTCTCGCGTTTTTTGGCGATCAGTTCGGGCAGGCGGTGCAGGGTCTGCGGGCCGAACACGACGTCGACGAAAGGTGCGCGTGCGACGATCGCCGCGCCTTCCTGCGAGGCGACGCAGCCGCCGACGCCGATGATGAGATTGGGATTGGCCTGCTTCAGATGGCGCACCCGGCCGAGGTCGTGGAACACCTTTTCCTGCGCCTTCTCGCGCACCGAGCAGGTGTTGAACAGGATTACGTCGGCGTCTTCGGGGGTCGACGTCGGGGTGAGCCCCTCGGACGCGCCCATCACGTCGGCCATCTTGTCCGAGTCGTACTCGTTCATCTGACAGCCGAAGGTTTTGATGTAAATCTTTTTCATGGGTGCCGGGACAGTGAATAGACTGGGGGCGGGGATTTCGCCGCTGCAATGTTGCCGCAGCCACGAAATGAGAAATGTGGTGGTGATGAGTGGACTTGAACCACCGACCCCCGGATTATGAATCCGATGCTCTAACCGACTGAGCTACATCACCTTGGGGATTGCTTTCCCGGCTATGGACCGCCGAAAAGGCGCGCATTTTAGCTGATTGCGGCGCGCACTGTCAAAGCGCCCCGCCCGTCGCCAAATCGGCGATGTCGGGTTTGCCCGGAATTACTGCGGTCGCAGCTTCGCCAGTTCGTCGAGCAGGCTGATCAGAAGCTCCCGTCCCAGCGGACCCATGCCGGCGACCAGCTGGTCTGCGTCGCGCTCGCCGTTAACCAGCCGACGCATGCGGCCGCCGAGCAGCGCCATGTCGCCACCCGCCTTCATCATCTGTTCGGCCATGTTGGCGAGCACTGACATCGCCTGCGCGTCGCCACGGGCGGACGCGTCGATCAGCGCGGCCAGCCCGGGGGCGGCGCTGCTGCCGTCGGGCTGGGCATTCAGCGGCGGCAGGGTGGCGGGGTTGTCGAAGCCGCGCAGGATGGCGTCGAGCAGGATGCTGTCTTCCTCGTCCAGCCCCAGCTTGATCGAGGGATCGCGCCGGCCGTTGATGACGTGGCGCAGCGCACCGACCAGCCGCGCCCAGCCGGCCTGCTCGGCAGCGTCGAGCTGCTTCATCAGATCGGGCAGCTGGCTGCGGTCGCGCAGCGCATTGACGACGGTATGGATGAAGGATGCGTGGACATGCAGGACTTGTTCGACGGCGGAGGGCAGTTGGGCCATTTTAGGGTGAAGGGTGAAGGGTGAAGGGTGAAGGGTGAAGGGTGAAGGGTGAAGGATGAAGGGGATTGTCCGGTCAGGCAGCGGCGTTGGCAACTGCTGGCCTTGCCGGCACGTTCTCGATTTGCCAGTGAGCGCTTGCCCACGACAGGAGTTCGGCGGGTTCGGCCCCTGCGAGTCCGGCCGGCGGCGGATGACCGAGCACGGCGAGCGCCTCCGCCATGACGGCGCCGCGGCCGGTCTCGGGGAGCGCGGACGCCCGGGTCTGCTTCGACAGCTTCTGCCCGGCGGCGTTGGTGACGAGCGGGACGTGGGCATAGGCCGGCGTCGGCAACCCAAGCAGGGTTTGCAGATAGATCTGGCGCGGGGTGTTCCACAGCAGATCGGCACCGCGCACGACGTGGGTGACGCCCTGGAAGGCATCGTCCACCACCACCGCCAGCTGGTAGGCGAACAGGCCGTCGGCACGCTTGACGACGAAATCGCCGACATCATGCGCCAGGTTCTGCTGCAGGTCGCCGTGGATGCGGTCGTGAAAGCGGGTGCTCACATCCGGCACACGCACGCGCCAGGCTCGCGCAACCGCGCCGGGCGGCAGGCCGTTGCGGCAGGTGCCGGGGTAGAGGATTTCGCCTTCGGGGTTGCGCGGCGCCTGATTGAGCTGAGTGCGGGCAAGCTGGCTGCGGGTGCAGGCGCAGGGATAGACCGCACCCTGAACCTTCAGCGCGTCGAGGGCCGCGGCATAGGCGTCGTCGCGCTGCGATTGCACCAGCACCGCGCCGTCCCAGACGAGGCCATAGGCTTCCAGCTGGCGCAGGATGGCGTCGGCCGCTCCGGCTTCGCAGCGGGGGCGGTCGAGGTCTTCCATGCGCAACAGCCAGCGCCCGCCGGCCGCGCGGGCATCCAGAAAACTGGCGACCGCGGCGACGAGCGAACCGGCATGCAGGGGACCGGTAGGCGATGGCGCAAAACGCCCGACATAGGGTACGGGATTCACCCGGCCATTATGCCGCGCGGACCCCGACACGTGCTCGCGCCGCGATCCGGCACGTCGCCGGATCAAAGATCGATGCCGGGCTGCGCCTTCACGCCGGCGCGGAACGCGTGCTTCTCGTCGGCGATGACCGAGACCGTATCGGCCAGCTCGATCAGCGCGTCGGTCGCGGCGCGCCCGGTGACGACGACGTGCTGCATGGCCGGGCGGTGCGCCAGCGCGTCGAGCACGACATCGCTGTCGAGGTAGCCGTAGCTCAGCAGATACGTCAGTTCGTCCAGCACCACCAGATTGAACGAGGGATCGGCCAGCATGCGCGCGGCGATCACCCAGCCGCGCTCGGCGGTGGCAATGTCCTGTTCGCGGTTCTGCGTGTCCCAGGTGAAGCCGTCGCCGGTGACGTGCCATTCGACGCCGGGCTGGCGGCCGAGGAAAGCTTCCTCGCCGGTGTCGGTGCGGCTCTTGATGAACTGCACCACGCCGACCTTCATGCCGTGGCCGAGCGCGCGCGCCACCATGCCGAAGGCCGAGGTACTCTTGCCCTTGCCGTTGCCGGTGATGACGAGCAGCAGTCCGCGTTCGTCGCGGGCGGCGGCGATCGCGGCGTCGACCAGCGCTTTTTTGCGGGCCATGCGGGCGGCATGGCGGACACTGCGATCGGACGGAACCGATTCAGTGCTCACCCCACCCCCCGTCGACAGGTGAACGAAATTCACGCATCCGCGCATTATCGCCCCGCACACCGCTTATTTGAACGTGTATTCGACGCTCACCCAGCCGCTGCGGCCCGGCAGCGGATAGGCATTGAAGCGGTCGGCATTGGTCGGGCTGTGCACGGCGTAGGTGTAATAGTCCTCGTCGAACACGTTGTTGAGCGCCGCCGCCAGTTGCCAGCTGCCGATCCGCCGCACCAGCTTGAGATCGACCAGGGTATAGGCCGGAATCTTCTGGCCGAATCGATTGGGTTCGTCGTTTTCCATGCGCTGGCTGCTGACGTAATGGGCGTCGGCCGACAGCCGGGTCTGCCCGTCGATATGCCACACGGCGCCGAGCGACAGCTTGTGGCGCGGGACCAGCGGAACCTGCTTGCCGTCCAGCGCGACGCCGTCGAGCGTGCCGGCCGTGAATTCCGCGAAGGCGAGCGTATAGGCCGCATTCACATCCACCGAACCCAGGCGGCGGTGCGCTTCGAGTTCCACGCCGTAGCGTTCGAGCGGCGCGAAATTGGTATTGCCGATGCCGGTCGTGTAAATGTCGAGATGGATTTCGTCCTTCACCCGCAGGTAATACGCCGCGGTGCGCAGCCGGCTGACGCCGCTGCCCCACTCCCAGCCGGCCTGCACATCGTGCGAGGTCTGTGGCCGGATAAACTGGAATTCGTGCGCAAAGCCGGGCGAGAAGCCATACACCTCGTCGACGGTGGCGAAACGGAAGCTGCGCGCGGCCCGCGCAAACAGTGCATGTTGCGGATTCAGGCGGTGGTTCACCCCCAGTTCCCAGGCATATTCGGCTTCGTCCTGACTGCCGGCCAGCGCGCCGCTGCCGAACAGGCCGCCCGGCGCCGTCGCGTCGAACTGGTCGTCCGCGTCGATCTCGAACCATTCGTAGCGGCCGCCCAGCGAAAGCGTCGTGGCCGGATTCAGCTGCATTTCGTCGCGCGCATACAGGGCCGCCGAATTCTGCTCGGCCGTCACCCGATTGATCGGGGTGCCGATGTTGGCCGGCGCGTTCGAGGTGAGCAGCCGGTAATCCCAGCGCTGCAGGTCGGCGCCCAGAACCAGGCTGTGCGCGATGGCGCCGGTTTCGAACGGCAGCCGCGCCCGCGGCGAGACACTCCACATGTCGAGATCGGCATCCTTGTATTCGGGAAAGCCGCCGAAGTCGAAGTAGGCCAACTGCTGCTTGTTGCGGTAGTCCAGGTCGAGCATCACGTGCGTGCGTCCGAATTCGAGGCTGTTGCTCAGGCCGGCCTGGTAGCCCTTGCGTTTGGCCCAGTCGAGCGGCATGTTGGTGCCTTCGGGATCGGTTGCTAATTCGTTAAGGCCGATATCGGGCTCGACCGTGCGCGGGCCGGGCAGGCGCGTCGTCTGCGATGCGCCGCCGAACTTGAAGACGAGCTCGCCGCGGTCGTGTTTCCAGCGCGCGTCGCCGTTCAGGCTGCGCTGCATGCTCTCGTTGTTGTCGCGCCAGCCGTCGGAGCGAAAATGGTCGGCGGTGATGCGGACGCCCGCCGCGTCGCCCGCCAGATTGCCGGTCAGCTGGGCGTCCCGGGTGCCGAAACTGCCCCATTGCAGCTTGCCGACAGCTTGATTGGATTGTCTGAGCGGGGAACGGGTGATGATGTTGATGACGCCGGCCACGGCACCCGCGCCATGCAGCACGCTGGAACCGCCGCGCACGATCTCGATGCGTTCGATGGTGGACAGCGGCAGCGCCGCCCAGTCGATCGCCGAGAGGTCGATGTCGTTGAGACGGCGGCCGTCCAGCAGGATCAGGGTGTTCTGGTCGCCCGCGGCGCCGAAGCCGCGCAGGTCGACCGTGCTGGCAGCGGCATTGTTGCCGTAGAGGTCGCGCATACCGATGCCGGCCTGCTGCGCCAGGATTTCCGGCAACGTGGCCTGCGGGCTGTTTTCGATGTCCTGCCGGGTAATCACCGTGGTGTTGGCAGACTGGCCTGAAAGCGCCTGCGGAAACCGGGTGGGCGTGACGACGATGGTTTCGCCGGCGAATTCCGGCAGGGTATCCGCGTGGACGGAGGCAATGAAGGCAACGCCCAGGGCGAGCGCGAGAGGAGTTTGACGCATGATGAGGTCCGGTTTGGGCGCCTGCTTCCCCGCAGGCGCGTTGCACGATCCGCAGCATGACTTTCGCCATGCCGGGTCCAGGCCGGTATCCGGGCTCGCGCTTGAAGTGCATCGCCTTCCCGGGCGGACCCAGTGGCGTGTGTGATGCACCGTTTAGCGCTGACCGTTGCGGGGGCAGCACAGGCTTGATGGCTTGCGGCCACGCACCTGTTTCCCGTTTATCCTCGGCGGCGGAAAGCCGCGTCGGCACCTGAAGCCGCGCATTATAACCACGCATGCGGTGTACGTACGCGCCGTCCCGTCGGCCAATTGACCGTCCGCACGCCGCCCCCTATAGTCGCGCCATGCATGCCGAACTCGATACGCTCGAAGCGAAGATCCGCCAGGTGGCCGAGCTGTGCCACGCGCTGCGGCAGGACAACATCGCGCTGCGCCAGCAGTTGCTGGCCAGCCAGCAGGACAACAAGCAGCTGACGACCCGGCTGGATGCCGCCAAGGCGCGGCTGCAGGCATTGCTCGACACCCTGCCGGAGGACGTCTGATGGCCGGGCCGCGCTCGATCGAAATCCACATCCTGGGCCGTGCCTACAAGGTGGCCTGTTCGCGCGAGGAGGAATCGGCGCTGATCGCTGCGGCCGATTATCTGGACGAGAAAATGCGCGAGATCCGCGACAGCAGCAAGGTGATCGGCGCCGAGCGCATCGCCATCATGGCGGGGCTGAACCTGGCGCACGAGTTGCTGACCCAGGGCGGCGGCGGTCAGATCGAGGCGGCGCGCACCCGGCTGAATCATTGCAATGCCCTGCTGGACACGGTGCTGGAGGATCAGGACACGCTGTTCTGATCCCCGATGGGCAATCGCGTTTCTGCTCGCGGCGAGTGCGGACCACTGCCTTGCGGCAGCCTCGTTGGGCTTCGGGTGCTGGTGGCCTTTTCGGGTTGAAAAGGACTACACTAGTCATGCTCCCTGCGGTGTTCGAGGCTGGTTGCAATTTCTCTGAACCAATGCATACGTGCAAGGCTGCGATCTATTCCGATGCGGGTGTGCGCGTGACACGTCTCATGTGCCCAAAGCGTCTTTGAGCGCGGCCGTCTTGGACCCAGGTTCAAGAGTCCGCAGCCAGTCACGGCACAGGCGGGGAGCACTTATTCCTGATGGACAAATACACCCTACGACGCCAGCTCAAGGCCGCGCGCAATGCGCTGCGGCCAGTCGCGCGTCGCCAGGCTGCGCGCGCCTCGCTGCGGCTGGCGCTGCGCCATGGTCTGTTGTTGCGCGCGCAACGCATCGCCTTCTATCTGCCGCAAGGCGGTGAATTCGACGCCCACCCCCTGCTCAACCAGGCGCTGTGCATGCAGCGCGAATGCTATTTGCCGGTGCTGCCGCGCCGCGGGCGGGTGATGCGCTTCGGACGGGTGGGCCGCAACACGCGCATGAAGGCCAACCGCTACGGCATTCCCGAACCGATCGATGCGAAACCGCTGCGTGCGCGCCAGATGGATCTGCTGCTGATGCCGCTGGTGGGCTTCGATCGCGAGGGCTACCGGCTGGGCATGGGCGGCGGCTATTACGATGCGACGCTGGCCTTCATGCAGCACCGACGCCTGTGGCGCAAGCCGCGCCTGGTGGGGATCGCCTACGAATGCCAGCGGGTCGACACGCTGCCGCACGAGCCGTGGGACATGCCGCTCGACGCGGTGCTGACCGAACGCCAGCTGTACCGCTTCAACTCAAGCCGCGCCTAGCGCCGCATACTGCCGGAGGGGACGGTCCGACCAGTTGGCCTGACGTTCAGCCCGGCTGTTTCTCGCGATCGAGCTCGCCGCTTTTCAGCTTGTCCTGATAGTCCGTCAGCATGCGGCGCACCTTGCCACTCAGCAAATACAGTCCAAGCAGGTTGGGGAAGGCCATCGCCAGCACCAGCAAATCGGTGAAGTCGACCATGTTGGCCGCACTCGCCACCGAGGCGACAACGATGAAGAGCAAAAACAGCACGCGGTAGATCATCGAGGTGCGCTCACCGAACAGGTAGGCCCAGCAGCGTTCGCCATAGTAGGACCACGAAATCATCGTGCTGTAGGCGAACAGTACCACCGACAGGGTGAGGATGATGGGGAACCAGTCGGAGACCGTGGCAAACGCCACCGAGGTCAGCGCCGCACCCTTGCTGGCCTCGCGGATCGCCAGCGTGGCCGGGTCGTTGTAGACGCCGGTGATGACGATGACCAGCGCGGTCATGGTGCAGATGACGATGGTGTCGATGAAGGGTTCGTAGAGCGCGACCATGCCCTGGCGAATCGGATATTTGACCGACGCGGTGGAGTGGACGATGGCTGCCGAGCCAAGGCCCGCCTCGCTGGAAAACGCCGCACGCTTGAAGCCCTGCACCAGCGCCCCCACCATGCCGCCCGCCACCGCGATCGGCGCGAAGGCTTCGGTGACGATCCTGGTCAGGGCCTGCGGCACCTGCTCGATATTGCCGAGGACGATCCACAGGCAGGCCGCCAGGTAGATCAGGATCATGCTCGGCACCACGGCCTCGGCGGTGTGGGCGATGCGGCGCAGGCCGCCGATGATGACCACGCCTACCGCCACGCCCATGATCAGGCCATAGGCGATCGGCATGTCGTTGAAGAAGGGCAGCTGCTCCTGCACGGCGCCGAGCGACTGGCTGACCTGGAACGCGCTGCCGGCACCGAACGATCCCAGCACGGTGAAGACGGCGAACATGCCGGCGAGGAGCTTGCCGGTGCGCGGCAGATTGAATTCGGCGAAGCCTTTCGACAGGTATTCCATCGGGCCGCCCATGATGCGGCCGTCCGGGCGTACTTCGCGGTAGCGCTGCGCCAGCGTGGCTTCGGTGAACTTGGTAGTCATGCCGAGAAAGCCCGCGACGATCATCCAGAACGTCGCGCCCGGCCCGCCGATGGAAATCGCGATCGCCACCCCGGCGATGTTGCCGAGTCCGACCGTGGCCGACAGCGCGGTGGTCAGCGCCTGGAAGGAACTGACTTCACCCTTGTCGTCGGCGGTGTGATATTTGCCGCGCAATACCTGGAAAGCGTGCCTCATCATGCGCAGGTTGACGAAGCTGAAACGGAAGGTGAGATAAACGGCGGCGACGATCAGCCAGGCGACGATGAAGGGCATGACCGGCTCGCCGGGAAAGACGTCATAGAAGATGACGCTGGCAAGATAGCCGTTGAGGGTGCCGAAGAAGGCGTCGATCCGACCGGGCTCGGCGGCCAGTGCGAGTTGCGGAAACAGTCCCGCGGCCACGACCAAGAAGTAAGGATGAATTGTCACCTGCGCCCCTTATTGCATTATTTATTGCCGCAACAATAGCAAAATTGCCGCCGATACGCGCTCGCTGCAAAAACAAAGGCCGACACGAGGTCGGCCTTGTCTGGTCGCTTCAGTCAGATCACTTCAGGCTCAGCACCCAGTCGATGATCTTGCTGGCGTCTTCCGGTTTCACCTGCGGGCTCGGCGGCATGGGAATCTGGCCCCATACGCCTTTGCCGCCGGTTTTCACCTTGGCCACCAGACGGTCGTGCGCGGTCTTGTCGCCCGCATATTTCTTGGCCACTTCCTTGAAGGCGGGCCCGACGATTTTCTTGTCGACGCCGTGGCAGGACATGCAGGCATTCTTCTGCGCGAGCATCTGGTCGGCGGCCGCTGCACCGGACAGCGCAAACAGTGCAACGGAAGCGGCCGTCATCATCAATTTCTTCATCACAAAATCTCCGTAGGAGGGGTCGGGTTGGAAGCGTGCTTATCGCGCTTGCAATATTAAGGGAAAACCCCCCTTGCGCAAGCCGGGAGCTTGGTTTTTTGCTACCAACCCCCCATGGCATTTTGTTTTTTGAACTTATTCGCGCTCGACCAACTCCCGGTAGGCATGCCAGCTGGCGTGCCCCAGCCAGGGGAAAATCACCGCCATGGCAATGAAATCGGTCGCCATTCCGACCGCGATCAGACCGGCTATCAACACGCCCCACCACAGCATCACGATGAAATTGAGCCGGGTTGCCATGAAGCTGGTGACCAGCGCGGTGGCGAAATCGACCTTGCGATGCAGCAGCATGGGCAGCGACACGACTGAAAGGCTGAACACCATCAGCGCCAGCACGCCGCCGAAGGCCAGATAGGCCAGCACGAAGTCGGTGTGCTGCTGTACTGCGGAAATACTCAGCAAATCGGCCAGGCTGCTGATGCCGGAGCCGCTGAGAAACAGCCCGACCAGGATCGCCGAAATGCGCTCCCACACCGACAGCACAAACACCAGCATCAGGGCGAACAATCCCAGCGAAGCCGGGTTGGCGCGCCACGAAATCAGGGGGACCCACAGGTTGGGCAACTTGTGGTGGTGCTCCAGCCGGTGGCTGACGCAATAGAACACCGTGGCCAGCAGCGGCGCGACGAACAGGAAGCCCGAGGTCAGCGCCATCGCCAGATGCGGCTTGCCCCACGCGCCGTGCGCCAGGCCGTAGCCCAGAAGCGCGAACACGATGCCGTAGAACAGGCTCAGCGGCCACGCCTTGACCATGTCCCTGGCGCCGTCGCGCAGCCAATGCAGGGGCTGATCGAATGTCACCTTGCGGATGCCCGGCAGATTCATGCGGGCGGCCTGCGGATGAAACACGGCGGGTTCTGTATGGGTGCTCATGATGGCTCCTGATATCAAACAGACGTTTTTTTGATAGCAGGCGCTGTCGCAGATTCCTAATAGCAAATGCTGATACGCGATTCAAACGGGCAGGGCCGACAGTTCGCCAATCGGCGGCTGGCACGCCGTACCGCTGCAGATCCAGGCCATGGGGCGATCGGATTCGGGCTTTGCCAGCGCTGCCGGCAGGTCCAGGCCATTGCGCAGCGCCAACACGAGATCGCGTGCACCCAGCTTCGGGCCCAGCGCAGTCATCCATTCGCTCAGCGCGTCCGCAGGGCCGCGCAACAGGATCACGCGCGGCGGCGCCAAAGCCTCGTCGAGGACGGCAAGCAGCGTGGGATAGGCAATCGGTTGCTCGGTCAGCTGGGCATGGAACAGGCGCAGGCAGCGTGCGCTGGCGTCGAGATAACGCGGCTCGCCCAGCAGATGGCCTAGCCGCTGCAAGGCCAGCGCGGCCACGCCGTTGCCCGACGGCGTGGCATTGTCGTAGCCGGGCTTGGGCCGGATGATGAGCGCTTCGTGATCGTGGCTGGTGAAAAAGAAGCCGCCCGCCTGCGTATCCTCGAAATGCGTCAGCAGCGCGTCGGCAAGTGCCTGGGCCCACGCCATATCGGGCTCGCGGTAGCCGGCCTGCAGCGTTTCCAGCAGCGCATCGAGCAGGAAGGCATAGTCGTCGAGATAGGCATTGAGCCGCGCTTCGCCACGCTTGAAGCTGGCCAGCAGGCGTACGTCGCGCCAGAGATTCCGGCGCAGGAAATCGACCGCGGCCTGGGCCTCGGCGATCCAGTCGGGCCGGTTCATCACCCGTCCGGCGTGCGCCAGCCCGCCGATCATCAATGCATTCCAGCTGGTCAGCTGCTTGTCGTCGCGACCGGGACGCACGCGGGTTTCGCGCGCGGCGAAGAGCATCTGGCGCGCGCTTTTCAGCCGCGCCGACGCCACGCTTTCGGTCAGCCCCAGTTCGGCGGCGACGTCATTCAACGGCCGCGCGAGGATGGGGTTCCAGTGGGTGTTCTCGAAATTCGGCGGCAGATCGAAGCCATACACCGGCGCCGCCACGGCATACTCCTCGGCGGAGAGCACCGCACGCACCTCGTCCGGCGTCCACACGTAAAACCGGCCCTCGTGGCCCTCGCTGTCGGCGTCGAGCGCGGAATAGAAGCCGCCCTCCGATGCGCGCATCTCGCGCAGCAGCCAGTCGACGATGCCCTCAGCCGTCTCTGCAAACAATGTTTCGCCGCTCATCGCCCAGGCGTCGGCATACAGGTGCAGCAACGGACCGTTGTCGTAGAGCATCTTCTCGAAATGCGGGATCGCCCACTGTTCGTCGACCGAGTAGCGGCAGAAACCGCCGCCCAGCTGGTCGACCACGCCGCCCGCCGCCATCTTGCGCAGCGAGAACAGCGCCATCTCGCGCGCCTGCGCATTGCCGCCCTGCGCCTGCCGCAGCAGGAAAAACAGTTCGCCCGGACGCGGAAACTTGGGCGCGCGCGAGAACCCGCCCCACACCGGATCGAAAGCCGCGCCGAGATCACGCACCGCTTCGGCAAGCGGCGCATCGCCCAACACGGCCTGCCGGTCCGCTTCCGGCTGCTGCTGCGTCAGCGCGCCGCGCACCGCCTCGTTCTGCGCCAGCACCTCACCGCGCCGTTCGTGCCAGGCACGGGCGACGTTTTCCATCAGGTCGATGAAGCCCGGCAGCTGGTAGCGCGGCGTCTTGGGGAAATAGGTGCCGGCGAAGAACGGGGTCTGGTCCGGCGTCAGAAACACCGTCAGCGGCCAGCCGCCGCCGCGCTGCGCCAGCAGCTGGTGCGCGGCCTGGTAGATCTGGTCGAGGTCGGGGCGCTCCTCGCGGTCGACCTTGATGTTCACGAACAGCCGGTTCATCGCCGCCGCCACCTCGGCGTCCTCGAAACAGTCGTGCGCCATCACGTGGCACCAGTGGCAGGCCGAATAGCCGATCGACAGCAGGATGGGCTTGTCCTCGCGGCGCGCCTTTTCGAGCGCTTCAGCGCCCCACGGGTACCAGTCGACCGGATTGTCGGCGTGCTGCAGCAGGTAGGGGCTGGGTTCGGTGGCGAGACGGTTCGGCATGGCGCAGGCCTAATAGTTGATTAAATTGGTCAACAATTGTACGCTTGCTGCCAATCGAACAAAACGCAGGAGCGCCCCATGTCCCAGGAATTATTCGCCGCCGCCCGGAAGGGCGATGCCGCCCAGATCAAGAAATTGCTTGAAGCCGGCGCCGACCATGCTGCTGCCGACGAGGCCGGCGAAACCGCGCTGATGCACGCCGCGCACGGCGGCCACATCGCTGCGGTGCAGGTGCTGATCGCCGCCGGCGCCGACGTCAACGCCCAGTCACCGCAGGGCTGGACCGCGCTGGCCAAGGCCGCCTACAACGGCGACACCGAGCGGGGTTACGTCGAGGTGATCGAAGTGCTGCATGAGGCCGGCGCCGCGCTCGACGCGCGCATCTTCTTCGGCATCACGCCGCTGATGCTGGCGGCCGGCGGCGGCGACGCCCCGGTGGTGGAATGGCTGATCAACAACGGCGCCGACGTGCTCGCGACCAACGAGGGCGGCCGCACCGCGCGCCTGATGGCGAACGACAAGTTCTACGTCGACGTGATCAACCTGCTGACCGAAGCCGAACGCCAGCTCGGCGTGCAGGAAGACGGCTCGTGCTCGTCGACCAAGAGCGTGGTCAAGCCGCAGGTGGTCAACCTGATGAAGCCGACCACGCACTGAATCCCACATCCCTCATTCCGGCACTTGTGCCCTCGGGGTACCCGCCGGGATGACGAACGAATCAGCGGTCGAGCCAGTCGATCAGCCCCTGCCACTGCTCGACGTCGCGTTCGGCGACATGGGGCGGCAGGTCGAACAGGCTCTTGCCCTCGAACGCGGCGTTGACGTAATGCTGGGTGTTGCGCAGATGCGCCAGCACCGGCAGATCCTGCTGTTCCATGAACTGTTCCAGCGTGACCCCGGCGCGGGTGCGCGGATCGACACGCATGCCGACCACGCCGACGAAGGCGTGGCCCTTGCGTACCGCCTTCTCGGCATGCAGCGCGGCCAGAAATTCCTGGCTGGCACGGATGTCGAACAGCGACGGCGCGATCGGCACCACCACCTTGTGCGCAAGTTTCAGCGCACGTTCGAGGTTCTTGCCGTGCAACCCGGCGGGGGAGTCAATCACCAGCCAGTCGCTGCTGCCCTTTTGCCCTTCGCGCAGCAGGGCGATATCCGGCAGGCCCGCACCGCGCATCGCCAGCCACTGGGTCGCGGATTTCTGGCGGTCGAGATCCAGCATCGCCACCCGTTTGCCCTGTGAGGCCAGATAGCCGGCGAGGTTGATCGACAGCGTGGACTTGCCGCTGCCGCCCTTGGGGTTGGCCACCAGAATCACGCGCATGCTGTCTCCTGATCGAAAAACACTTGTCCGCGAAGGACGCGAACAGGCACGAACGAAACCCTCAAAATCAACTTGGGGTTTCGATGAATGCCTTCGCGTTCCTTCGCGGACAAAAAATCACAACGCTTCGACGCTGTACGTCACCGTCAGCGTGTGCGTCTCGCCCGGCGCCACGGTGACGACGTTGTCCATTGCGTTGGCCGACTCGACGCAGACCATCTCGCGCCAGCCGGAGCCGGATTTGCCGCGGCCCATGTCGCCCATCTTGTCGGCCTTCTCGGTCCACGGCGTCCACACGATGGTGGACTGCGAACCGGTCTTGGCGATGCGGATGCGGCGCTTGAGGCCGGCATCGACGATCACGCAGTCGGCCGGCGTATTGACGTAGACGCGGTCGACCTCGCCGTCGAAGCCGATTTCGCCGCGCTGCGTCTTGCGTGCGAAGTTGTCGACCTTGTCGTGGTAGTCGCAGCCTTCCAGGCCCGCGACGCTCACGCTACCGATGTCGCTGATCTGCAGATAGGTGTGCAGCGCCTCGCCGATCTTCACCGGGGCGTCGCTCGTGTTGGTGGTGGCCAGATGCATTTCCAGCTTGTCGCCGACGACCACGGTCAGCGTGAGTCGCGTGGCATGCGGCCACTGCGCGCGGGTCTGCTCGTTCTCGACCAGCTGCAGGGTGATTTCGGTCCTGGCCTCGTTGCGCTTGCGGCTGCCGGTCACGGTCCACGGCACGGTGCGGGCGAAGCCGTGCGCGGGATAGCCGGATTCCGTATCGTGCGCGCCGAACCACGGCCAGCACACCGGCGCGCCGCCGCGAATGGATTTGCCTGCGGCGAATTTGGCGGCGTCGGACACCCACACCACCGGGGTGGCTTGCGACTTGGGGCGGAAGCTGACGACGTGCGCACCCTGCAGGCAGATCGTGGCGCGGCCGCCGTGATTGTCGATATCGGCATAGGTCAGGCCGCCCGCTCCAGTTCTGAAGCTCAGCTGGCCGGGGATGGCGAAGCGCGCAAGCGGGTCGGCGTGCATCTGCGCGTCGGTCGGATGTTCGACGAGGCTGACGTCGCGCACCGCACCGAAGGCGGCCGAGGTCGCCATCGCCGCATAGGCGCGCAGCGCAGGCGAGACCTCGCGCGCACGGTTGACCGGTTTCCAGGCCTGCGCGCCCCTCGCATCCATCGCGGCGCGGCGGCGTTCGAGTTCGGCGTCGTCCAGGCGCACGTTGATGCTGCGCTTGGGAATGTCGATGTCGATCATGTCGCCCTCTTCGACCAGGCCGATGCTGCCGCCTTCGGCCGCTTCGGGGCTGGCGTGTCCGATCGACAGGCCCGAGGTGCCGCCGGAGAAGCGGCCGTCGGTGATCAGTGCGCACGCCTTGCCGAGGCCCTTGGATTTCAGGTACGAGGTCGGGTACAGCATTTCCTGCATGCCGGGGCCGCCGCGCGGGCCTTCGTAGCGGATCACCACGACGTCGCCGGCGACGATCCGGTCGCCGAGAATCGCCTCGACCGCGGCGTCCTGCGATTCGAACACGCGTGCCGGGCCGGAGAACTTGAGGATGTGCTCGTCGACGCCTGCGGTCTTGACGATGCAGCCGTCCAGCGCAAGATTGCCGTACAGCACCGCGAGGCCACCGTCCTTGGAGTAGGCATGCTCGATGTCGTGGATGCAGCCGTTGACGCGGTCGTCGTCCAGCTTCGTGAAGCGGCGGTCCTGCGAGAACGCGGTCTGCGTCGGCACGCCGCCGGGCGCGGCGCGGAAGTAGTCCTTCACGTCCTTGTTCGTGGTGCGGCGGATGTCGTAGACGTCGATCTGCTCGCCCAGCGTCTTCATCAGCACTGTCGGCACGTCGCGGTGGACGAGCCCGCCGCGCTCGAGTTCGCCGAGAATCGCCATCACGCCGCCGGCGCGATGCACGTCTTCCATGTGGTAGGTCTGGATCGACGGCGCGACTTTCGACAGATGCGGCACGCGGCGGCTCATGCGGTCGATGTCGGCCATGGTGAAGTCGACGCCGGCCTCGTGCGCCGCGGCCAGCAGGTGCAGCACGGTATTGGTCGAGCCGCCCATCGCGATGTCGAGCGCGATCGCGTTCTCGAACGCGTCGAAGCTGGCGATCGCCCGCGGCAGCACACGGGTGTCGCCGTCCTCGTAGTAGCGCCGCGCGTTCTTCACGATGAGGCGGCCGGCGGCGAGGAACAGGTTCCTGCGGTCGGCGTGGGTCGCCAGCAGCGAACCGTTGCCGGGCAGCGAGAGGCCGAGCGCCTCGGTCAGGCAGTTCATCGAATTGGCGGTAAACATGCCGGAGCACGAGCCGCAGGTCGGGCAGGCCGAGCGTTCGAGCTGCTCGACCT
>JADFDN010000053.1 GCA_018262815.1 Thiobacillus sp. | reverse complement strand
CATGCTGTCGCATCTTTCCATCCGCAACTACCTGCTGGTCGAATCGGTCGAGCTCGATTTCGCGCCGGGGTTGACCGTGCTGACCGGCGAGACCGGTGCCGGCAAATCCATTCTGGTCGATGCGCTCGCGCTGGCGCTGGGCGATCGCGCCGAGGGCGGCGTGGTTCGCAGCGGAGCGCCGCGCGCCGAAATTTCCGCCGAGTTCGCGATCGGGAACCTGCCTGGGCTGACAGCCTGGCTCGACGCAGCCGGTTTTGCCTCGGACGACGGCACGCTGATCCTGCGCCGCGTGATCGACGCCGGCGGCCGCTCGCGGGCCTTCATCAACGGCAGCGTGGCGCCGCTGACGCAATTGAAGGAGGCCGCCGAATTCCTGCTCGACATCCATGGCCAGCACGCGCATCACGCGCTGCTGCGCCCGCAGACCCAGCGCGAGGTGCTCGACGCCTATGCCGGCGCGCAGGCGCAGGCCGTTGCCGTGAGCGACGCCTGGCACGCCTGGCAGGCTGCACGGCAGCGCCGGCTGGAGGCCGAAACCCACGGCCAGGCGCGGCAGATCGAACGCGAAGGCCTGACGCTGGCGGTGGAGGAATTGCGCGCGCTGGGCGACGACCTCGCGCGCTGGGACGAGATCCAGACCGAGCACGCGCGGCTGGCGCATGTCACCACGCTGCTCGAAGGCAGCCACGCGCTGATCGAGGGTCTGAACGACGGCGAGTCGGCCGTGTCCGGCCAGCTCGGCGAAATGAGCGCGCGGCTCGGCGCCATGCAGGCCGTCGACGACAGTCTGAAGGAGGTCGCCACGCTGCTGGAGTCGGCCAGCGCCGACCTTGCCGAAGCGGTGCATGCGCTGCGCCGCTACGCCGACAATCTGAACCTCGATCCCGAGCGCCTGGGCGAGCTCGACCGCCTGCTCGCCGACATGCACCGGCTTGCGCGCAAGCACCGCGTGCAGCCCGAGGCGCTGGCTGATCTCCTGATGAAGTTCGAGGCGCGGCTGGCCGAACTCGCAGCGGGCGACGACCTCGACGCGCTGCAAACGACCGAGGAGGCCGCCCTGACGCAGTACCGGAAGGCGGCGAACAAGCTGAGCGACACGCGCCGCAAGGCCGCCGCTGCATTGTCGAAACAGGTGACCACCGCCATGCACGAGCTGGCGCTCGCCGGCGGCCACCTCGAGATCCAGCTGGCGCCCGTCAGCGAGCCGCGCGCGCACGGGATGGAAGACGTGAGCTTGCTCGTCGCCAGTCATCCCGGCCTGCCACCGGGCCCGCTGGGCAAGGTGGCCTCGGGCGGCGAGCTGTCGCGCATCAGCCTGGCGATCCAGACCGCGCTGTCGGGCGTGGCCGGGGTGCCGACGCTGATCTTCGACGAGGTCGACGTCGGCATCGGCGGCAGCGTGGCTGAAGCGGTCGGGCGAAGGCTGGCGAAGCTGGGCGAAACCCGGCAGGTGCTGGTCATCACCCACCTGCCGCAGGTGGCGGCGCGCGGCACCCGGCATCTGCGGGTGGCCAAGCAGGCCCATGGCGGCTTTGTGACGTCCAACATCGAATCGCTGGATGCGGAGGCGCGAGTGGAGGAAGTCGCGCGCATGCTGGGCGGACTCAAGATCACGGCGACGACGCGGCAGCACGCCGCGGAGATGCTCGCAGGGTGAGACTTCTGCTGGCGGTCTGGCTTCTGTTCGCCGGTTCAGCCTGGGCGGACACCTTGCGGGGGGTGGTCATTGTCGTCATCGACGGCGATACCGTGCTGTTCAGACCCGATCACTACCATCCCTCGTCGCGCGCTTTCCTCAAGGTGCGGCTGGCCGGCATCGATGCGCCGGAAGCGGCGCAGCCGCACGGCGAGGCAGCGACCCGCGCGCTCAAGGACATGTTGCTGAAGCAGCGCGCAACGCTGGAGGTCATCGCCACCGACCACTATGGCCGCAAGCTGGGGCGGCTCAGCGTGGGAACGCTCGCGGTGAACGCGGAACTGGTGAAGCGCGGCCATGCCTGGGCATACGGTTCCCCACGCGTTTCAGCGCGCCGCGGATCGGAACCCGACAGGACAGGGTCTCGAGATGCGCTGCTGGCGCTGCAGAACGAGGCGCAGCATGCGCGGCGCGGGCTGTGGCGCGACGCCGCGCCGGTACCGCCATGGACATGGCGGCGCGCGCGGGCCTCGTCCGATTATTGAAGAAGCTGCCTGTCCGCGACGTCGCGCGGCGTGCCGTCCGGCAGCGCGATGTTGCATTCATGGAAGACGCGCGCCGTGCATTTACGGCAGATTTCGTTGTCGAGTCGCGGATAGATGGCCTGGATGGCGTCGCCCTTGTGGCGGAAGATCTGGTCCTCGCCGACGGTATCGACCTGGCCGCTGCGGCGCAGCATTTCGCACAGGTCAGGCTGCACCCCCACCAGATACAAGCCCCCACCCATCCGGCGCCGGCGCGTGGCCTCCTTGGCCAGCAGCTCGGCGCCGGCCAGGTCGATGATGCCGATTGCGCGGGCAGTCACGAGCAAGTGCTTTTTCTGCGGGTCGGCCTCGTCGACGTTGCGGAAGAATTTCTGCACGTGTTCGACCGCCCCGAAAAAGATCGATCCTTCGACGCGCAGCATGGTCAGCTGCGGACAGCCGGGGTTGTTGTCGTCGAACGGCACAAATTTTCGGCGCGGATTTTCGCGGCCGGCAGCGGACGGAACCAGTTCGCGGATCGACGGTTGCGAGGTGCGGTAGAGGTAGAACAGCAGCGATACCAGGATGCCGAGGAAGATGCCTTTCTCCAGATCGACCAGGGTGCCGACGAAGGTAAGGATGAGCACGATGCGCTCGCGCTTGTGGCGCTTGATGATTTCGCCGATGTGGTGAAAGTCGATCAGGCTCCATGCCACGATGAACAGGATGGCCGCCATCGACGCGACCGGCAGATAGGCTGCGAGCGGCGCGACCAGCAGCACGATCAGAAGCAGGAACACCGCCGACATGGCGGCGGCCAGCGGCGTCCTGGCGCCCGAGGCGTAATTCACTCCGCTGCGATTGAACGACCCGCTGCCCGCGTAGCCGGAGAAAAAGCTGCCAGCGATGTTCGAGAGACCCTGGCCGACGAATTCCTGGTTGCTGTCGATGCGCTGGTCGGATTTGGTTGCGACCGAGCGTGCGATCGCCACCGCTTCGGTGAGCGCCAGGATTGCGATGATGGTGGCGGGGAACAGGGTCTGCTTGATCGCAGTGAGCGAGAAATCCGGCACCGAAAACGGCGGGAACGAGGCCACCAGCGCGCCGACGGTGAGGATGCCGGTTTGTTCGGCACCGAGTTGAAAATTGATGAGCGTTGCCACCAGGCTGCCGACCACCATGGCGACGATCATGTAGGGCAGCTTTTGCAGATAACGTTTGGCAAGAATGCCCGAGATCAGCGTGACCGCGCCCACGGTCGCCACCCAGGGTTGAATGTCGGGGATGTGCGTGCCGAAATGGAACAGCACTTCGTGGAAATGCGCGCCGCGCGGCATGTCGAGACCGAAGAAATTCTTGATCTGGCTGGCGGCGATCAGGATGGCGGCACCCGCGGTGAAGCCGATGATGACGGTGTGCGAAATGAAGTTGACCAGCGCGCCGAGACGCGCCAGGCCCATCGCCAACTGGATCAGTCCGGTCAGCAGCGTGAGCGTGAGCACCATGCCGATGAACTGCGGGCTGCCGGGTTCGGCCAGCGGACTGATCGAGGCGAACACCACGATCGAGATCGCGGTGGTCGGCCCCGATACCAGATGCCAGCTCGATCCCCACAAGGCCGCGACGATGGCCGGCACCATCGCGGCGTAGAGGCCGTATTCGGGTGGCAGCCCGGCGATGGTGGCAAACGCGACCGCCTGCGGCAGCACAATCATCGCGCCGGTGAGCGCGGCGATGCTGTCGGCTTTGAGGGTCTGCTGCGTAACATTGGGCCACCAGCGCAGGAAAGGCAGCAGTCGGTATAGCCACAGCGGACAGGCCTTGAGATCGATCATGCAAACTCCAGTAGCATATTAGCGAATAATACTATAACCCGTTGGTATAAAAGGATTTTTTCCCGTCCGGGTGTTCGTCGGACTGGCTGCCCATTTTATAATCAGCCCCAAACCCTGCGTCAGACGGGGTCTAACGACAACTCAACCAGAGAGAGTGAGGAAGATGAAAACCACCACGATGACGCTGTGCGCGTCCGTGCTGTTGGCGTTGGCCCTGCCGGTTCAGGCGGCGGGCGACCCCAAGGCCGGACAAGTCAAAACCTCGATGTGTGCCGGCTGCCATGGCATCGCCGGCTGGCGTACCGCCTATCCCAGCGTATACAGCGTACCCAAGCTCGGCGGACAACACGCCGATTATATCGTTGCGGCGCTCAAGGCCTACAAGAGCGGCGAACGCAGCCATCCCAGCATGAAAGGCATCGCGGGCAGCCTGTCCGAACAGGACATGGAAGATCTGGCAGCCTATTACGCGTCGTCGTACAGCGGCCCGGCCGATTGAAAGGGGAGACAACACCATGAAAAAGACATTGTTCATCCTCGCCACGCTTGCGCTGGGTTTCTCCATGCCGGTCCACGCCAAGGGCGACTATGAGGCCGGCAAGGCCAAGTCGACCGCGTGTGCCGCGTGCCATGGTGCGGACGGCGTCAGCAGCGTGCCTTCCTTTCCCAAGCTGGCGGGCCAGCACCGCGATTACCTGTATCACGCCCTCAAGGACTACAAGTCGGGCAAACGCAATAATCCGCTGATGGCAGGCCAGGTGCAGAACCTGTCCGATGCCGACATGCTCGATCTGGCGATGTATTTCTCCAAGCAGAAGGGACTGACCCTGAAGTACTGATTGCGCGTTCCAACCGGAACGGGCGCGGCTGAACAGGCCGCGCCCGTTTTTTATGGTGTGCCCGGGACTGGTTTTTGCCTAGACTCAACAGAGGCAGGGAGCATTGAATCGCACGCAATCGATGGAGACAGCAGATGGACGAAGCCATCAGAAACACGATTCTGGCGTTGCTGGATCAGCACCGGATCATGACGATTGCCACGCTGAGGCCGGACGGCTGGCCGCAGGCGACGACCGTCGGCTACGTGAACGAAGGTCTCACCCTCTATTTTCTCTGCGGCCTGGAGAGCCAGAAAGCCGCGAACCTCGCGCGGGATGACCGGGTTTCGCTGGCCATCGATCACGACACGCCGGATCTGATGGCGATCACCGGCCTGTCGATGGCGGCACACGCCCGGGCGGTCGTCGATGCGGACGAAGCGAACAGAATCCTGCGCATGTTTCCGCTGAAATATCCTGAACAGATTGCCGTCCCGATACCGATGCCGACAGCGGAGGACGTCCGGATCTTCCGCGTGACGCCCATGGTCATCTCCGTGCTCGATTATTCCAGAGGCTTCGGACACACAGACCTCGTCACCTGCTGATCGCGTGCCCCGGTCTGCGGCGTTTGCAGGCGCGTTCCGCGAAGCGCGTTCACAGCTCCGCCAGCGTCTTGATGTGAGCCGCCACGCTGCGCCCCAGGGCGCTGAGGTCGTAGCCGCCTTCGAGCACCGAGACGATGCGGTTTTCGGCGTGGCGTGCGGCCACCTCCATCACCTGCCCGGTGATCCAGGCGTAATCCGCTTCGACCAGTCCGAACTGCGCCATGTCGTCTTCACGGTGGCCGTCGAAGCCGGCGGAAAAAAACAGCATTTGCGGGCGGAAGGCTTCCAGGCGCGGCATGACCCGGACGGTGAAGGCGTCGCGATAGGCGGGGCCGGCGGTGCCGGCGGGCAGCGGAACGTTGACGATGTGGTCGCTGGCGGTGTCGGCGCCGCAGTGCGGATAGAAAGGATGCTGGAAGGTGGAACAGAACATCGCGCGCGGGTTGTCGCGAAAGATGTCCTCGGTGCCGTTGCCGTGATGGACGTCGAAGTCGACGATGGCGACCCGTTCCAGTCCGTGCTGTTCGAGCGCGTGCGCAGCGGCCACGGCGACATTGTTGAAAAAGCAGAAACCCATGGCCTGGTTGCGGGTGGCGTGATGGCCGGGCGGGCGGCAGGCGACGAAGGCGTTGTTCACCTCGCCGCGCAGCACCAGGTCCACCGCCATGACGGCGCCGCCGGCGGCATGGAAGGCGGCGTCCAGGGTGTGCGGGTTCATGCCGGTGTCGGGATCCAGCGCGTGAAAACCCTCGCGGGGCGACGCAGCTGCGATGGCATCGAGGTAGGTGGCGTCATGCACCCGCAGCAGCTGTTCGCGCGTGGCCGGCCGCGCTTCGCGATGCGCCAGGAAATCGAACAGGTGGGCGGCATGCAGGCGGTCGTCGATGGCGCGCAGGCGCATCGGGCTTTCAGGATGCCAGGCACCCATGTCGTGCAGGAGGTAACTGGGATGGGTGATGTAGGCAGTATGCATGGCGGAGCGGCTGAGGGAATGGGGCCACTATAGCCCGGCAGGATGGCACTGTAACGTGGGATGGCCTAGGATAGGCCGACACCGGTCCGAACGGATCGCCGTTGCGATCCTCCCTGAGAAGCCATGCCCCAACACTATCTGCATCCCCTGTTCAATGCCCGCTCGGTAGCGGTCTTCGGTGCCAGCGAACGCGAGGACTCGGTCGCCGGCATCCTGTTCAGGAATCTGCGCAATGCCGGTTACAAGGGCGAGGTCTATCCGGTCAATCCCAAGCACGCGACGGTGTTCGGGGTGCGCTGCCATGCCTCCGCCAGCGAATTGCCGGTCATCCCGGAACTGGCGCTGATCGCGACGCCTGCGCCGACCGTGGCGCAGATCATGGAGGAATGCGGTCAGCGCGGCATCCGCCACGCCATCGTGCTGTCGGCCGGCTTTCGCGAGGTGGGTGCGAAGGGCGCGGAGCTGGAAGAGACCGTGATGGCAGTCGCCAGAAAGCATGGCATCCGTTTCATCGGCCCCAACTGCCTGGGCATCCAGCGGCCGTCGATCGGACTGAACGCCACCTTCAGCCAGGGCGCGACGCTGTCCGGCGATCTCGCGCTGGTGTCGCAGTCCGGCGCACTCTGCACCGCGATGCTGGACTGGGCGGAAACCAACGGCATCGGCTTTTCCAGCGTGATTTCCACCGGTGCATCCGCCGATCTGGATTTCGGCGAGATCCTCGACTATCTCGCTTACGATACGCAGACCAAGGGCATCCTGCTCTACATCGAGGGCATCCGCGACGCACGCCGCTTCATGAGCGCGCTGCGCGCCACCGCCCGCTTCAAGCCCGTCGTCATGGTCAAGGTGGGACGCCACGCCACCGGAGCCCGCGCGGTTCAGTCGCATACCGGGGCGCTGGTGGGATCGGATGCTGTGTTCGACGCGCTGGTGCGGCGCGCCGGCGTGGTACGGGTCAACACCATCCTGCAGCTGTTCGCCTCGGCGCGGGCGCTGGCCACCCATATCCAGCCTACCGGCAACCGGCTCGCCATCGTCACCAACGGCGGTGGCCCCGGCGTCATGGCCACCGATCTCGCGGTGGACATGGGCGTGCGCATGGCCGACCTGTCGCCGGCCACGATCGAGATGCTCAATGGTGTGCTGCCGGCCAACTGGTCGCAGGCCAACCCGCTCGACATCATCGGCGACGCCACGGCCGGACGGTATCGCACGGCGGTGGCTGCCTGCCTGGCCGACGACAACGTCGACGGCGTGCTGGTGATGCTGACGCCGCAGGCGATGACCCGGCCGACCGAAGTGGCCGAGGCCGTCATCGACGTGGCGAAGACCTCGAGCAAGCCGGTGCTGACCTGCTGGATGGGCGAGGCACAGGTGCACGAAGGCCGCCGCCTGTTCAAGCAGGCGGGCATTCCCTACTTCACCACACCGGAGCCCGCGGTCGAGGTGTTTTCCTTCCTTTCGGCGTTCTACGAAAACCAGCGCCAGCTGATGCAGACGCCGGGGCCGCTGTCGCAGCAGATCGAGCCTGACGTGGAGGGCGCGCGGCTGATCATCGAGAGTGCGCTGGCGCACGGCCGCCATTTGCTGAACGAGGTGGAATCGAAGGCGCTGCTGTCGGCCTTCCGCATCCCGATCGCGCAGACCCTGATCGCGCGCGATCCGATGGAAGCGATGCTGATGGCGCAGCAGATGGGCTTCCCGGTGGCGATGAAAATCAACTCGCCGGACATCACCCACAAGTCCGACGTCAACGGCGTGCGCCTGGGGCTGTCGAGCGGGCAGGCGGTGCGCGCCGCCTTCGGCGAGATGCTCGCCGACATCAAGCGCCTGCGCCCCGACGCCACGCTCGACGGCATGGTGGTCGAACCCATGGTGACGCGCCCGCACGCGCGCGAAGTGCTGCTGGGCATGACCTCGGACCCGGTGCTGGGACCGGTGATCGTGTTCGGCGCCGGCGGCGTCGATGTCGAAGCCTTGCAGGATCGCGCGGTGACCCTGCCGCCGCTCAATCGCTACCTGGCGCGCGATCTGATCCATCGTACGCGCACCGCGACCCTGCTGGGCCCGTTCCGCAATCGGCCGCCGGTCGACATGGATGCGCTGGAGAACGTGCTGCTGCGGCTGTCGGAAATGGTCTGCGAACTGCCTTGGCTGGCGGAAATGGACATCAACCCGCTGCTGGTGGACGAACACGGCGCGCTGGCGCTGGATGCGCGCATCGTCATCGCCCCGCGCGTGCCGACGGCCGACCGCTACGATCACATGGCGATCCACCCCTATCCGTCGCATCTGGTGACGCACTGGCAGCTCCCCAGCGGCAACAATGTGCTGATCCGGCCGATCCGGCCGGAGGATGCCGAGCTGACCCAGGGCTTCGTCAAAAGCCTGTCGGCGGAAAGCCGCTATTTCCGCTTCATGGATGCGGTGAGCGAGCTCTCGCCGGTGGCGCTGGCGCGCCTCACCCAGATCGACTACACGCGCGAAATGGCGTTGCTGGCGCTGACCGTGGTCGATGGCCGCGAAGTCGAGCTCGGCGTGGCGCGTTACGCCGTCAATCCGGACGGGGAATCCTGCGAGTTCGCCCTGGTGGTCAACGACCAGTGGCAGAAGCAGGGGATCGGCCACAAGCTCATGGATGTGCTGATGGACGTGGCCCGCGCGCGAGGCCTGAAGGTGATGGAAGGCGAAGTGCTGAAAACCAATCGCCCCATGCTGAAGCTGGTCGAAGCGCTGGGCTTCGACATCGAGCCGCATCCCGAGGATGACGCAGTGCGCAGGATTTCGCGCGCACTGTAGTGTGCCGCTCAGGCGGCGGCCGGTTCGTCGTGCGGGTGGGTCGGGGTCAATGAAGCGGGATGTGCTGCCGGGTGCAGGTCTGGTTGCGTCCGGATTCCTTGGCGGCGTAAAGCGCCTGGTCGGCCGTGCTGACCAGCGCATCGATGTCGGTGGTGCCGGGTTCGCGGGTGGCCACGCCGATGCTGATGGTCAGGGTTTTTTCCGCCTGTCCGAGAGACATCCGTTTCGTGCTCAGGCTGGCGCGCAGGCGCTCGGCCGACTGTAGCGTGGACTTGAGATCCGTGTTGGGGCAGATGACCAGAAACTCTTCGCCGCCGATGCGGCAGACGCTGTCTTCGCGACGTGCCGAACTGCGCAGGATGGACGCTGCCTCGCGCAACACCCGGTCGCCGGCGGCGTGGCCATAGGTGTCGTTGATGTGCTTGAAATGATCGATGTCGATCACCATGACCGACAGCGCCTGCCCCGAACGCGAGGCGGCACTCCAGGCCTGTTCGAGCTGGTCCATCGCCGAGCGGCGATTGGGCAGGCCGGTCAGCTGGTCGGTCAGCGCGGCGTTGGCCAGCCGGCGGTTGGCCACCGCCAGTTCCGCCGCGATCTGGCGCAGTTGCGCGCGATCCTTCTCCCAGTCGGTCTGCAGCTGGGCCAGACGCTGCGCGGCGCGCAGCCGGATGCGCAGGCCCTTAGCGCTGAGGGTGCCGGGCAGGTAGCCGTCGGCGCCCGATTCGTAGGCGCGATTCAGCTGCTCTTCGCCGTTCCCGTCTGACGTCATCAGGATGTGCATGCGGCGGCCCTCGTCGGTTGCACGCAGGGCCTGGCACAATTCCAGGCCGTCGAGCAGCGGCAGGTCGACGTGCGCGATGATGACGTGGGGCAGGATTTCCATCGCCAGCGCCAGCGCGGCATTGCCGTTTTCGGCCGGATAGACGGTATGTTCGCTGTCCTCGGCCAGCAAGGCCATGGCGTTGCGGCGGCGGATGGCATCGCCGTCCGCCACCACGATGCGCAGCGGCATGTCGGTTTCCGCCGCGTCCTCGTCCTCGTGGTGGCCGTGGCAGATTTCGGCGAACGACGGCAGCACCGTGGCCGGAATTTTCAACAGCTCGGCCCATTCCCGCCAGTTGTTGACCACTTCGTCGATGAAAGCGCCGGCAGCCTCCGCCGGAATGTCGAGCTCGACGGCCAGCGTCATCCATTCCTTCAGCAGCTTCGGACGCACATCGGCGTTGGCCAGCCCGAGGTCGGCCAGGCGATGCGACAGGCGCAGCATCAGCATCAGGCTGTTGGAGCGCGAATCGTGGGGGTAGCACGGGTGGGCGGCATCCTCGTAGAACGCCAGCGGACCGGTGAAGACCCGGGGCATGCCCCAGTCCGTCATCATGACGATGCCCAGTTCGATGTGGTCGATTTCCAGGTGCTTCCGTTCGTGTTCGATGGCCGGCTGCGCAGGATCGGCGCTGAGCGTCGTCAGTACCTTGCTGTACTCATCGGGGTAGACGGTTGCCAGCGCCAGCTTTCCCACCTGCGCCAGCAGGCCGCAGACGAACAGTTCGTCGGCAGAGGCCACGTGGACCCGCAGGCCCAGCGCCTGCATGCTCAGCGCCATCAGCAGCGAATGCGACCAGTAGCCCTGATAGTCGAATGCCTGGCAGGTCCCGTCGCGGAACTGGTCCACCAGCGAAAAACCCAGCGCGAGATGGCGCACCGTGGCCATTCCCTGGCGTACCACGGCCTCCTGTACGGACACCACCGGGCGGGTGATGTGCGAGGCGGTGTTGGCCAGCTTGATCAGACGTCCGGACAGCGCCGGGTCGGTCTGCACCACCCGGGCAATTTCGCTCAGCGTTGCATTCTCGCGCTGGGTCAACTCAAGAATCGCCAGCGCGACTCCGCGAGGCGTGGGCAATTGCCCGCTGAGTTTGAGTTGTTCAAGCTGTGTCATCAATCAACCTGTTTCTGTGAAGCCGAGGCACGCGCGCACGCATGCCGTGAATGCGGATCCTGCCCATATTCGATGACAACAGGACGTGTTGCACCTTCGGCTGATGCAGCCGAGCGAAAGGCCATGGGGGGACGCAGCGGAACGGGCAGACCGATGCCCATCACAGGCGTCCAATAGGGATATCGACATAATCCCGGCAAAATGAAGACCGACCTGCGCCGGTCAGGTCTTGCCGAGCTTGAGGTCCAGGCAGCGCAGATAGGCCGCCGAATCGAATGCCGTCTGGTATCGCTGCACCTGCCAAATCATTTCGCCCAGACAGTCCATGAGGTCATGCTGGGCGTCCATTTCGTTGCCGTAGCGCTGGAGCAGCAGTCGATAGCGTTCGCGGATGCCCGGCGGCTGGTCGACCGACAGCTGCTCGCTGATCGCCAGGTGCATGGAAAGATGCAGGAAGGGGTTGGTTTCGCCGGCCTCGGGCAGGTAATCGCGCACCCTGTAACGCTCCGGCTGATCGAGCAGGGCGTGGTATTCTGGGTGCGCCAGCACCGCATCCAGCGCCGGCTGCTCCGCACCTGCCAGCGGCTGGCCGGCACGGTATTTTGCCCACACGTCGAAGAAGAACTGGCGAACCTGATCGCGGCTGGGGTTGAACATGAATCGGTTCGGGCTTAGCGTTTGCCCCCTCCCCCGTTCGGGGGGAGGGTTGGGGAGAGGGTTCGCGCTCCGCGTTTCCTCTTCCCCTCGTCAGTGGCGGGCCAAGTCTTGCCCTTGAACTCGCACAGATCCGCAATGATGCACTCGCCGCACTTGGGTTTTCGGGCCTGGCAGACGTAGCGTCCGTGCAGGATCAGCCAATGGTGTGCGTCGACGCGGAATTCGTCGGGAATGGTCTTCAGCAGCTTCTTTTCCACTTCCAGCACGGTCCTGCCGGGCGCCAGGCCGATGCGGTTGGCGACGCGGAAGATATGCGTGTCGACCGCCATGGTCGGCTGGCCGAACGCGGTGTTGAGGATCACGTTGGCCGTCTTGCGTCCGACGCCCGGCAGCGCCTCGAGCGCGGCGCGGTCGGCCGGGACCTGGCTGCCGTGCTGCTCGATCAGCATGCGGCAAGTGGCGATCACATGCTTCGCCTTGCTCTTGTAAAGGCCGATGGTCTTGATGAAATCGGCGAGGCCCGCCTCGCCCAGCGCGTAGATCGCTTCGGGCGTATGGGCCACCGGAAACAGCCTGCGCGTCGCCAGGTTCACCCCTTTGTCGGTCGATTGGGCCGACAGCACCACCGCCACCAGCAGTTCGAACGGCGTCGTGTATTCGAGCTCGGTGGTGGGGTGCGGGTTGGCTGCGCGCAGGCGGCTGAAGATTTCGCGGCGCTTGGCTGGATTCATGGTGCGGCGTGGCTCATCGTGCCCGGTTCACTGTTCCGCGAGGCGCTTTTTCAGGGCCAGTTTCTCGGCCTGACGCTTGGCCCCCGGCGTTTTCTCATGCTCGCCGGCCTTGCGCGCGAGCACCAGCGGCACGTAGGGATTGCGCGGCTTCGGCACGCGCCGCTTCAGCGGCGGCTTCATGCCGGCATCGGCGCGGCGGCATGGACGCGACGCTCGGCGCGGGCCTTCTGCCAGTTGTGCGCGGCGATCAGCAGCCCCAGCGCGATGAAGGCGCCGGGCGGCAGGATGGCGAGCAGAAAGCCCTGGTAATCGGGTACGACGTGCAGCACGAACGATTTCGCCTCCGCGCCGAATACCAGATCGATGCCCGACAGCAGCGTGCCCTGGCCGGCGAGTTCGCGCATGCCGCCGAGCACCACCAGCACCATGGTGAGTCCCAGGCCCATCGCGAAGGCGTCGACGACGCTGTGAAGCGGACGGTTCTTCGAGGCGAAGGCGTCGGCGCGCGCCAGCACGATGCAATTGGTGGTGATCAGCGGAATGAAAATCCCCAGCACCAGATACAGCGGATGCACGTAGGCATTCATCAGGAGGTCGATGACCGTGACCAGCGCGGCAATGATCAGCACGAATACCGGGATGCGGATTTCGTGCGGCACGAAATGACGCACGCCCGACACCGCGCCGCTGGCCGACATCATCACCAGCATGGTGGCCAGTCCCAGCGACAGGGCGTTGATCACGGTAGTGCTGATGGCAAGCAGCGGACACAGGCCGAGCAGCTGAACCAGACCGGCATTCTGCTTCGACAGGCCATTGCCGAAAAGCGTGCGGAACTCCTGCAGGGTCATCATCGGGGCGTCTCCTGGTTGGGTGCGGGTTTTTCGGTCAGCAGCGCAGTGCGGTTGCGGGCGAAATAGTCGAGCGCGGTGCCGACCGCCTTGACCACCGCGCGCGGGGTGATGGTGGCGCCGGCGCGGGCGTCGAAACGGCCGCCGTCCTTGGCGACTTTCCAGTGCTTGGGTTCCGGCTCCATCCGCGACTTGCCGACAAACTGCTCGATCCACGGGCTTTTCGTGCGGTCGATGTAATCGCCCAGCCCCGGGGTTTCGCGGTGCGCGGTGACACGCACACCGGTGACGTTGCCGTCGATGTCGATGCCGATCAGCAGGGCAATGTTGCCGCTGTAGCCGTCCGGGGCGATCGCCTCCAGCACCACCGCGGTGATGCTGTCGCCACGTCGGGCGATCCACATCGCCGACGGCTGCCGGGTGCCCAGCAGTTCGTCCGGCGGCACGGCCCGCTGACTGGCGAGCAGATCGTTGTCGTAGAGCGCGGGCGGCAGCACCTGGCTCAGCAGCGCCAGTTTTTCCGCCTGCTGGCTGCGCTCGATGGTGGGCTGCGTGCGGCCGAAGGTGAGGGCCAGCAGCGCGGTGGCGACGAGCGCGAAAACGAACAGGATCACCCCGGTGCGCAAGGCATTGCGGCCGGCGGTCTTGATCAGGCTGATCACGCGGGCGGCTCCTTGCCGCGGCGGCCGGCGCCGCCATAGATGCGCGGCTGGGTCCAGGCGTCGATCAGCGGCACCGAAAGGTTCATCAGCAGAATCGCGAAGGCGACGCCGTCCGGATAGCCGCCCCAGGTGCGGATGACGATGGTGAGCAGGCCCGCACCGAAGCCGAAGATCAGCTTGCCGCGCGGCGTGGTTGCGCCCGATACCGGGTCGGTGGCGATGAAGAAGGCACCCAGCATCACCGACGGCGCGAACAGGTGGAACCATGGGGCGCCGAAGCGACCGGCGTCGAAGAAATGCAGAAAGCCCGCAGCCAGCCAGATGCCCGCCAGGAAGGCCAGCGGCACCTGCCAGCTGATGATGCGCAGCGCCCACAGCACGAGGCCGCCGAGCAGGAAGGCGCCGGCCAGCCACTCGAATCCTGTGCCCCCGTAGTGGCCGAAGATCGGCTGCGTCATGATCTCGTCCACCGTGTGCTGCTGCAGCAGTCCGGTTCGCAGCGCATCGAGCGGCGTCGCCATCGTCACGGCATCGAGCGTGGACTTCGGCACGTCGCCGCCGAAAATCACGCCCGCGCTTTGCGCCAGCGTGAGCGGCGTCGCGCTCAGTTCGAGCGGGCCCGCCCACTGTGTCATCTGCACAGGGAAGGACACGATCAGCACCGCATAGCCGACCATCGCCGGATTGAAAATGTTCTGCCCGAGCCCGCCATACAGGTGCTTGGCCACCACGATGGCGAACAGCGTGCCGGTGACGATCAGCCACCACGGGGCCAGCGAGGGCAGCGACAGCGCCAGCAGCCAGGCGGTGACGATGGCGGAAAGATCGGTGAGAAACGGTTTGGCCGGGTAGCCGCGCGCCTTCAGCATCGCCGCTTCGGCCGCCAGCGCGGTGGCGGTGGCGAGCGTCAGCGTGACCAGGATGCCCGGACCGAACAACCAGACGTAGACCGCGATGCCGGGGAGCAGGGCGGCCAGCACCCAGGCCATGACCTGGGTGACGCTGCTGCGGTCGAGAATGAACGGTGAAGGCATCAGGATTTGTTCTCGTCGGTTTCCAGCGGCTGGCGCGCCAGTTCGCGGATTTTAGCCCGGCGCGCCTCGATTTCCTCGATCTCGCGCTGCTTGTCGGGGGACAGGTGGTCGACGTTCTTCGGTGCGACCTCGGCCTTCTTCGCCTGCGCGCGTGCCAGCGCGGCCGCAATCAGGGCCTTCTTGGCATCGGCGTCGCTTTGGGCCGTGCCTTCGGCCGCCGGGGTGGCGGCGAGTTCGGCACGCTGTGCCTGATCCAGCGCGGCTTGCGCGCGCGCGGCCTGCGCCTTGGCGGCGAGCTTTTCGGCTTTTTCCTTCTTCTCGCGCTCCAGCCGAAACTGGCGGAATTCGTGGCGTTCGCGCGCAAGGTCGGCGGCGCGCTTTTCCTTCTCGCGCGCCCAGATCTCGCTCTTGGCGTAGCGGTAGAAATCGACCAGCGGGATGTGGCTGGGGCAGACGTAGCTGCAGCAGCCGCACTCGATGCAGTCGAACAGATGGTATTCCTGCGCGCGCCCGAAATCGCCCGCCTTGGCGAAACGGAACAGTTCCTGCGGCTGCAGTTCGGCCGGACAGGCGTCGGCACAGCGGGTGCAGCGGATGCAAGGTAGCGCGCTCGGCAGCGGCGGGAACAGCTCCTTCGATTTGACCAGGATGCAGTTGGTGGCCTTGACCACCGGCACCTCGAGGTCGGGCATCGGCATGCCCATCATCGGCCCGCCCATCAGCACGCCGGTGGTGCCGTCGCGGTCGCCCGCCAGATCGATCAGCACCTGCATCGGCGTGCCGATCAGCGCCTCGACATTCTGCGGGCGCAGCACATGGCCGGTGACGGTGACCAGCCGCGAGATCAGCGGTTCGCCGTGATGCACGGCGCGCGCCAGGGCATAGGCGGTGCCGACGTTGAACACTTGGATGCCGATGTCGGTGGACAGCTTGCCGGACGGGACCTGCTTGCCGGTCAGCGTCTCGATCAACTGCTTGGCGCCGCCGCCGGGGTAGATCGACGGTACCGCGACGACTTCGATCGCAAAGTCCAGCTTCGCGGCAGCGAAGCGCATTGAAGCCAGCGCTTCGGGCTTGTTGTCCTCGATGCCGACCAGGATTTCCGTGCTGCCCAGCAAGTGCCTCATCACCGCCACGCCCTGCAGGATGTCATCGGCGCGGGTGCGCATCAGCATGTCGTCGCAGGTGATCCAGGGTTCGCATTCGCCGCCGTTGAGGATCAGCGTGGGACAGGGGTGGGTGGCGCCGGGGTCGAGCTTGACCGCGCTGGGAAACACCGCGCCGCCGAGGCCGGCCAGCCCCATGTCGCGCAGGCGCATGCGCAGCTCCGCCGGTTCCAGCGCGCGGTAGTCGATCGGCGCGTGGTCTATCCATTCGTCGCGGCCGTCGGTCTCGATCGTGATGCATTCGTCCGGCAGGCCCGATGCATGCGGGATCGCGGCCGGGCCGATCGCACTGACGATGCCGGAGCTCGACGCATGGACCGCAGCCGAAATGTAGCCGTCCGCTGCGCCGATCAGCTGACCTTTCAATACGCGGTCGCCGACCTCGACCACCGGCCTGGCCGGGTTGCCGATGTGCTGGCGCAGCGGGATGACCAGTTTCCGGGGCAGCGGCGCGGCGTGAACCGGGCGCGTGTTCGATTCGGACTTGTGCTCCGGGGGATGCACGCCTCCCTTGAACCTGAAAAGCTCGCGGCTCATGCGTGTTCCTCGGCATCAATCTGCTTCAGCATGACTACCGGATGCTTCCATTTCCAGTGCGGCAGGTCCTCGACGATCGGCACCATGGTGATGCAGTCGACCGGGCAGGGTGGCAGGCAGAGTTCGCAGCCGGTGCATTCGTCGGCGATGATGGTGTGCATCTGCTTGGCCGCGCCGGAGATCGCATCGACCGGGCAGGCCTGGATGCACAGCGTGCAGCCGATGCAGGTCTGTTCGTCGATGAAGGCGACCGATTTCGGCTTCGGCGTGCCGTGCGTTTCGTCGAGCGGCTTGGACTCCACGCCCAGCAGTTCGGCGAGCTTCTTCACGCCTTCCTCACCGCCCGGCGGGCACTGGTTGATGTCGGCCTCGCCCCGGGCGATCGCCTCGGCATACGGCCGGCAACCCGGGAAGCCGCACTGGCCGCATTGCGTCTGCGGCAGGATCGCATCGACCTTCTCCGCCAGCGGGTTGCCTTCCACCTTGAAGCGGATCGCCGACCAGCCGAGCACCAGGCCGATCACGATCGCGATGGCGACCATCACCCAGATTGCGGTCAGCATGATCC
>JADFDN010000052.1 GCA_018262815.1 Thiobacillus sp. | reverse complement strand
AAGGCGCGATTCACCCCGCGTATAATCTCCAGGCGCGCCCGCTGGGTGCGCCTTTTTTTATGTCCGAACCGACTCCATGGCCGACCCGACCCTGATCCTGCATGCACTCATCCTCGGCTTCGTCGAGGGCATCACCGAATTCCTGCCGATCTCCAGCACCGGCCACCTGATCCTGGCGGGACAGCTGCTGGGCTTCAACGGCGAAAAGGCCAAGGTGTTCATGATCGCGATCCAGCTGGCGGCGATCCTGGCGGTGGTGTTCGAATACCGGGTGCGGCTTTCGCACGTGGCGACGACCTTGCACACCGAGCCGGCGTCACGGCGGCTGGCCATCAACCTGATGGCGGGTTTCCTGCCGGCGGCGGTGCTGGGCTTCCTGTTCTACAAGGAAATCAAGCACTACCTGTTCAACCCGCTCGTGGTGGCCTCGGCGCTGATCGTCGGCGGCCTGCTGATCCTGTGGGCGGAGCGGCGCAAGCATGTCGTCAGCACCGAAACGGTCGACGACCTCAACTGGCGCCGCGCGCTGGCGGTGGGCTTCGCGCAGGCGCTGGCGATGATTCCCGGCACCTCGCGCTCGGGCGCGACCATCATCGGCGGCCTCTTCCTCGGGCTGTCGCGCAAGGCGGCGGCGGAATTCTCGTTCTTCCTCGCCATTCCCACCATGTTCGCCGCCACCGCGTACGACCTCTACAAGAACTGGCACCTGTTCGACGCCGGCGACATCCCGCTGTTCGCCATCGGCGGCGCGGCCTCGTTCGCCAGCGCGCTGCTGGCGGTGCGCACGCTGATCAAGTTCGTCAGCCGCCATGACTACACGCTGTTCGCCTGGTATCGCATCGTGTTCGGCGGCGTGGTGCTGGCCACCGCCTATGGCGGGCTGGTGGACTGGGGCATCGCGCACTGAGCGCCGTGATTTGACGATGCAATGATAACCGGCCGCGATTGCGGCCGGTTTGTTTTGACGAAGCGGAAAGCCTCGTGCGGGTGCCGCTCGTCGGGCTTATTTCAGGTTCATGCAGTTGGCGTAGTAGCTCACCGTGGCCGGCCAGTCGCTGAAGATGCCGAGGATGCCGACATCCTTCGCTAGCACGTCGAGCACCGTCATCACGTCGCCTTCACGCTGGATCGCCGGATCGACGGTCTGAAAGTAGAAGCCGTTGTTGCCGTCGGCGAGGATGCCCGAGCGTTCCAGCGTCCAGGTGATGATGCCGAGACCGGCGGACCTGGCGTTCTGCGCGTAGGCCGAGGGCACGATCGTGCCGCTGCCGTCGACGTCGAGCAGCGCGAACAGCGGCGGCGCGACGATGTTGATGCCTTCATCCTTGTAGCTGTGCAGTTCCGCGGCACCCGGCAGTTCGGCAACCGTATTGGCGTCGTCCAGATACACTGCCTGCTTGCCGAAGGCGGGTTCCTTGGCGATCCAGTAGCGTACGTCGCGGATGTCGAACGACTGCGCCCATACGTCCTGCGGACGCACGCCCTGGGCCTTGTATTCGTCGATCATCTGCTGCGCATAGTCTTCCTGCGTGTAGTCGCCGACGCCGTCGCCGTCGCTGTCGTACGGCATGGGCACGCTGGCGCTCTTCAGTTCGGGGGTCATCTTCACGCCCAGCTTTCTGAACAGCGCAATGCTCTCCTTGTGGGTCATCAACGTGCCGCTGGTCGGGCCGGCGTAGAGGTCGGTGCGGAAATTGGCAGTGCCGCCGAGATACTCGGCTACGGTACGCGCGCGCGGGTTCGACGCATCCATCTTGCCGCGCAGCGTCTTGAACTCGGCCAGGGTGATGTCGCTGGTGCGGCATTCGGCCGACGCCGGCGCGATCAGCTTGCCGTCCGCGTCGAAGGCGGCAGGCGTGAACGGTTGGGTGCACTTGGCGGCCAGCGGCGTGGCGAGGATGTTGGTGGTGGTGTGCAGGTCGTTCTGCGCGTGGCGGCACACCAGCTCCTTGTCCCTGGTGAAGGTCACGTCGCATTCGACGATGCCGGCGCCCATGCGCGCGGCGGCCTCGTAGGATTCAC
Source organism: Thiobacillus sp. (assembly GCA_018262815.1). Lineage (GTDB taxonomy): Bacteria > Pseudomonadota > Gammaproteobacteria > Burkholderiales > Thiobacillaceae > Thiobacillus. The sequence goes on along the minus strand of JADFDN010000052.1, from coordinate 15,690 downwards.
GCGTGTGCTCGGGAAACTGCAACGCTGCACCACGGTGGCCGATCGAGAAATCGCGCTTGCGGAACGGGCCGTTGGCGCATCGCTGCAGCGTGCGCTTGAGCGCGCCGTCCTGCATGTCCTCGACGAGGAAGAAGGGGCGCGGGCCGAGCTGGACGCTGTGGGCGGTGCGGATGGATCCGCGATGGTCGTGGCGTTCGTGCCGGTCGTCGGCGCAGGCCGGTGCGGCGATGACGACCAGCAGGGCGGCAGAAGCGGCGGCCTGACGGGAAGCAAGGGTGGGGAACATGGGGACTCCTCTGTAGATGGACGGGATGATCGGCGAGGCCGACGGTGCCACCGTATTCCCGGAATCTGTCAGCAGAATGACGCGCGGCGTGAGCCGTGCGTGCGAACGTCCGTATGCTTAACCCGTCCTGGGCGGATTTTTTTCGAGTTTGCGCTGCAGCGTGCGGCGATGCATTTTCAGCGCGCGCGCGGTGGCCGAGATGTTGCCGCCGTGCTCGTTCAGCACCTTCTGGATGTGCTCCCATTCCAGCCGTGCCACCGACAGCGGTTCGGGGCTGACTTCCAGCGCCGCGTCGGGCTGATCGCGCAGCAGCGCAGCGAGGATCTCATCGGCGTTGGCCGGCTTGGCGAGGTAATGCCGCGCGCCGAGGCGCACGGCCTCGACGGCCGTCGCGATGCTGGCGTAGCCTGTGAGCACGACGATGGCGGGTGCAGGGTTGCGCGCGGCCAGCTGTTCGACGACTTTCAGTCCGGATTCGCCGGGCAGCTTGAGGTCGACGACGGCATGGGTGGGCCCGAAACTGTCCGCCACGGCCCGCGCTTCCATGGCGTCGTGCGCCAGGGCCACCTCGGCGCCGCGTTTCGTCATCGTACGCGCCAGGACCGCGGCAAAATCGGCGTCGTCCTCGACGATCAATAGTTTCATCGCAGCAGCGTTCATGATGTCGGGCTCCAGGGGAGGCGGATGCGCACACGGGTGCCGCCGCCGTCGCGTTCGGTCAGGGTGAGACTGCCGCCGAGCCGCTCCAGCGTGGCATGGGTGAGCGCGAGCCCCATGCCCCAGCCGCGCCCCGGCTTGCCGCTGAACAGCACGCGGCCTGCCTGCGCTTTCTGCTCGGGGGTGAAGCCCGGGCCGCGGTCGGCGATGTCGATGACGAGTGCGTCATTCTGGATTTCCGCGACGAACTCGACGGCATCGGGCGCGGCATCGGCCGCGTTGTTCAGCACGTTCTGGATCGCCTGCTCCAGTCCGTCGGGCGGGCTGAAGTCGCGCGGGTCGGCGGGCACCCGCACGCTGATGCGGGCGTCGGGGCGCAGCACCTGCCAGCGTTCGATGACCGCGTTCAGCCAGGCGTCGAGTGGTTGCGCGACTGGCGGCGTGTCCTGCGCGCGGGCGGCGAGCTGCGTGAGGATGCGCTTGCACGCCTGCGCCTGCCGTTCGAGCAGGCGGCAGTCTTCGCCGATCTCGGGGTCGTTGGCGAACTCGGCGGCGAGCTCGTGCGCGGTGGTCTGAATGGTGGCGAGCGGGGTGGCGAGCTCATGCGCCGCCAGCGCCGCCTGGGTGCCGAGCGCGACGATGCGCTCGTCGCGCAACTGCTTTTCGCGCAGGTCGGCGAGTTCCTGATCGCGCGCGCGCAGCGCGGCATGCATGCGGGTGACGAAGAAGGCGATCAATGCGGCGCTGACGAGGAAGTTGAACCACATGCCGCCGAGGTGCATGGCGGCGGCGGCGACCGGGTCGGCGACCGCAAGCGGCTGGAAATAGAACAGCAGCAGCGCGTAGTAGCCGCCCGCCACCGCCGCCAGCAGCCACACCCAGCGCGGGCGCAGGGTGATCGCGGCGATGATGACCGGCACCAGCATCAGCGAGACGAAGGGGTTGGTCGCCCCGCCGCTGAAGAACACCAGCACCGCGAACGCGGTGAGATCCGCCAGCAGGTGCGCCATGAATTCGATCTGCGTGGCCGGCACCTCGAGCCGCAGACGCCACGCGGTGGACAGCGCGAACAGGCCCATCAGCAGCAGCACCGCCGCCATCGGCAACAGCGGCATCGGAATCGCAAGGCCCCAGTGCAGCCAGGCGATGCCGGCGGTCCAGCCGGCGATCAGCGACACCCGTACGGCCAGCAGCCGACCCAGCAGCGCGCGCGCGGGCAGGGTGGACAGCAGGGTGGGATCCGCTCGGGACGACATGGCCGCATTGTAATGCGAGGGACGTACCCGCTTTGCGGGCTGCGGCAATTTGTCCAATTGCGTGAGAGGTCTGCGCGGCCTACAGTCGAATCGCGTTCATCGCACATCGACCTTTTTTCCCGCCTACCCGGCGGGATTTTTTTGTCTGGCGCCGTCGCGTCTGCGCGCCAAAAAAAGCCCCGCGCGTCCAGCACGAGGCTTGCTGGCGGATTCCGGCGCGGCCCGTTAGAACTTCACGTTCACGCCGGCATAGAGCGAGCGGCCGGGGCCGGGCACTGCGACCCCCCAGGGCACGCCGGTGATCGACATGGTCGTGCCCTGTCCGAGGTAGGCGCCGCCCAGCGGCATCGCGTAGCCCTTGTCGAGCACGTTGTCGACACCGACGTCGAGACGTACCCGCTTCCATTCGTAGCTGCTGCGCAGATTGAGCAGGCCGTAGCCGGCGGTCTCGATTTCGTTGCGGACGTCCGAGACGTCGGTCTTCGCGGCGACGAACACGCCTTCGACCGTATGGGTCCAGCGGCCCGTTTTCTGCGTCAGCGCCAGCTTGGCGTTGAGCGGCATGATGTTGTAGAGATTGTCGCCGGTGTCGCGGTTCTCGCCGCGGGTGTAGCTCAACAGACCACTGACGCTTAAGTCGCCGAAGGCGGCCGTTCGCGCAGCCAGGACGTGGCCGGACAGGTCGACGCCATATAGCCGCGCCGACTGGTTGGCGTAGGTCAGCACGTTGAACTGGTCGTCGGGGCAGGCTGCCGTCGCGCAGACTGCGTCGACGTAGTCCCTGACATGGGTGTAATACGGCGCAACGCGTACGCTCCAGACTTTCTTGCCGGCGTCGTGCCAGTCGGCGGCAAGGCTGACGGTGCGGGCCACTTCCGGATCGAGTTCGATGTTGCCGACGTAGCCGTTGCCGTCGCCGACGAAGTTGTTCATGACCGCGGCCATGGTCCAGCTCGACCAGCTGTAGCGCTCGTAAAGGTTGGGCGAGCGCGTCTTCTGCGCGATGCCGAATTCATAGGTCTGCGTCGCCGCCGGTTCGTAACGCGCCAGCGCGGTGAGATCCCAGTTGCGGTCGGTGATCCCGTGGTCGAGGGCGTTGAATGCAGCGGCTTCGGCGAGGGTGGGGCCGCCAGCAGTGCTGTAGCCTCGCACGTCGCCGGTATCCATCCTGACCGTCTCGTGGCGCGCGCCGACGAGGCTCGTCCACTGCGGATTGAGCTTCGCTTCCCACTCGCCGAACGCGGCATAGCGGTCGCGTTGGCCGTTATTGATGTTCCAGAACGTGCCCGGCCACATGCCAGCGCCGGAGGGCGGCCACCAATCGTCGAGGCGGTAGGCCTGATATTCGGTGCCGACGCGCAGGGTGTCGCGCCCGGACAGGGGCAGTTCGGCGCTGACCGAGGCTCCGGTGGTGCGGCCCTCGGTGAACATCGGCATGCCGGCGGCGCAGGTGCTGGAGATCGGCGAGCACGGCAGGCCGTCGACTGCCATGGCGCCGCCCGACGCGGCGCCGTACCAGAAGCGCTTGTCGTCGCCGAAGTCCATCTCGTGGTCGGTACGCTCGTGGTAGACGCGCGCTTTCAGCACGCCCCATTCGTATTTGCCCGTGTAGCCGAGATTGACCTGGCTGCTCTCGTTGTCGGTCAGGTCCATACGCTGGTTGGGAAAATTCTCGTAGGGAATTTTCTGGTGCGCGAGCTTGAGGTCGAACAGGTGGGCGCCGCTGCGCAACGCGAAGTCGAGCGCGTGATTGATCGACTTGTAGGCGGTCGAACCGACCTCGTCGAGCGGCAGGGTATGCCCGAGCCGGCCGGTCGCTGCCGTCGTCTTGAAGTCGTCGCCTGCGGTGTAGTTGTCGGACTGCGCCGTCGAGCCCGTATAGGTCACGCTCACGTTCTCGCCGGCGAGCGTCGCTGATGCGTTGGCGCCCATCGCGTCGCCGTTGCTGCGGTAGAAGGCGCCTGCCTCCCCCTTCGTCAGGAGGGGGTCGCCGGGCCTGGCGAACTGCGGTTTGGCCGATTCCACGATGATGGCGCCGCCGATGCTGTCGCCGCCGACGCTGACGGGAGTGATGCCGGCATAGACCTTGATGCTGTCGACCCGGGTCGGGTCAATGTAGGAAAGCGCCGGGTTCATGTGGTTGGGGCAGGCGGCAATCAGATCCATGCCATCCACCTTGATCCGCAGGCGGTCGTCGGCCAGGCCGCGGATCACCGGCAGGCTCGACACGCCGCCGGCACCGTAGACGCTGAGGCCGGGAATATCGCGCAGCAGCGCTGCGGTGTCGCTGGTGGCGGGCCGCATCGACAGCTGCGCGGCCGGGTCGAGCGTCATGCCGCCGAGTTCTGCGCTGCCTGAGTCGGGCGTGCCCACGACGATGACGGTCATCAGAGGCGTGTCCGGGACCGGCGCGGGCTCCTGCGCAGCGGCGCTGTTCGCCGCGGCAGACGAAGCGAGAAGGACGGCGAGGGGAAGCGGCTTGCGGATGAACGGCATCTTATTCTCGGAATTGTGAAAACTTCGCGAGTCTAGGCAGGTCCATCGCGCGCGGGAATGTGGCAAATTGACGCAATGGCCGATGCATCCTGGTCCGGGAGGCAGCAGCTGACGGCGATGCGGCAATATGACGCATGGCAATCCGCGCGGCGATTGCCTATCGTTATCCACCTGCGTGCAGGCACGGATGCATCCTGAACGCCGTGTACAGCCCGCATGAACGCTTCCGCTTAACGAGGAAACCCATGAAACAGAACATACTGATACTCGCCGCCGTCGGCTTCCTGTCCGTGCCGGTCGCCGGGGCCGCCAATGTCACCGTCAGCGACGCCTGGGCGCGCGCCACCATGCCGGGACAGAAGGTCAGCGGCGCCTACATGCAGATCCAGTCCGACGTCGATGCGCGCCTGCTCGGCGCATCGAGCCCGGCGGTGCCGCGGGTGGAGGTGCATGAGATGAAGATGGACGGCGACGTGATGCGCATGCGCGAGGTGCAGGCGATAGAACTGCCGAAAGGCAGGACGGTGTCGCTCGAACCCGGCGGCTTTCACATCATGCTGATGAACCTGCCGAAACCGATCGCCGCAGGCGACGTGATCCCCCTGACCCTGGTGGTGGAATCGGGCGGCAAGCGGCAGAACGTCGAAGTGCAGGCCGAGGCGCGCTCACCCATGGGCGGCGGCACCATGCAGCACCACCATCGTTAGGACAGCACGCCGAGGATCGCGCCGCGCGCGCGCAAATCCTCCAGCAGCGCGCTGCCGGCCTGAATCACGAGCGCCGGATCGGGATGACGGCTTTCGGTTGCGATCGTCTCCAGCGCGGCACGCCCGCTGAGCGTAGCGGGCTCCAGCAGTGTCAGCAGCCGTGCGGTGAAAGCGTTGATTTCGCTGAACTGAATCTGGTCTTCGGCATCGCGGAATACCAGCAGAAACGTCTCGGCTGGCGGCACCTTGCGGCGCGGTGCGATGCGATGCACCGGCCAGTCGTAACGCAGGTTGGCCAGCACCGGATTCAACAGAGGCACGCCGTCGAGCAGGCCGCCTGATTCATCGACGCCGCGCTCCGCGCTGCGGGTCGACACCGACAGCACCAGCTCGATCCACTCGTAATGCGCCAGCGCCAGCGTGAAGGGCGGATGGTCTGCGGAAGACGTCCACTCGTTCTGCAGAAACTGGATGAACTCGTCGGGAATCTGCCGGAAGTAGGGCGTGCGGCTGCGGTGCGTGGCGAAAAACGCGCGCACCAGCTTCGTCCACCTGCGTGCGCCGAGCACGCTCCGAAGAACCGGAAAGCACGCCAGCAGGAATCCCTCGATATTGTTGAACAGCAATTCGTTGTAGACCTTCATGCGCCGCGCCTCGACGCCGGCCGGACGCGGGTGCGCCTTTGGATCGCGAATGTGCGCGGTGAAGGCGAGCTGGTAGCGCTGGAATTCAGGAAGCTCGGGCGGCATGCTCGATGGCCCGATGTGCGGCCTGGATGCGTGCGATCTGCTCGACCTCGCGCACCAGCTCAATCAGCGGCGGAATGTTGAAGTCGCGCTCCAGCAGCGTCGGAACGACGCCGTGGAGGCGGTAGGTCTGGTCGAGCAGCGTCCACACCGGATCGATCACGGCGGCGCCGTGGGTGTCGACCAGCAGATCGTCGGCCTCGGTGTAATGCCCGGCCATGTGCAGGTAGACGATTCGCTCGGTCGGCAGCGCGCGGATGAATTCGAGCGGATCGTAGCGGTGGTTGACGCTGTTGACGTAAACATTGTTGACGTCGAGATGCAGGTCGCAGTCGGACTCGATGAGTACCGCGCGGATGAACGCGAGCTCATCCATCTCGGCGATCGGTGCCGGCGTGTAGTACGAGGCGTTTTCGATCGCGATGCGGCGTTCCAGGATGTCCTGCGTGCGGCGGATGCGCGCAGCGACGTAGTGCACCGCCTCCTCCGTGAAGGGAATCGGCAGCAGGTCGTACAGATGCCCGTCGTCCGAGCAGTACGACAGGTGTTCGGTATAGAGCGCGATGCCGTGGGCATCCATGAACTGGCGCGTCTTGTGCAGCAGCAGTTCGTCGAGCGGCGAGGGGCCGCCGAGCGACAGCGACAGGCCGTGACAGACGAAGGGGTAGCGTTCGGTGAAGCCGCGCAGATCGCGGCCATAGGCGCCGCCCAGGTCGATCCAGTTCTCCGGAGCGAGCTCGAAGAAATCGATGGCGTCGGGGACCCGGGATTTCAGCGCGGGAATGAGTTCGCGCCGGAATCCGAGCCCCGCGCCGGTGAGGCGCCGGGGCATCAAGCCACCCGCTTACTGCTGGGCGCCCGGCTTGGCGTCCGCCGGCTTCTTGGTGGCGCCGCACTTGCCTTCGCCGCACTTGCCATCCTTCATCTTGGCGGTATTGCCGCACTTGCCTTCCTTGGCCTTCATCTCGGCTTCCTTCTTGCCGCCGCACTTGCCTTCGACCGGTTTGGCGGCGTGGTTGTCGGCGACCAGGTAGCCGGACGACAGGCCCGACAGGGCGAAGGGGTTGTCGGCGGCCGACGCGATGGGTGTAGCGGCCATGCTGGCGACGAAGGCGGTGCCGGCGGCAGCGGCGATCAGGGATTTCTTGGACATGCTTATCTCTCCTAACAGGTTGAACGACGGTCAAAATGCCGGACGAATCCGGCGTGTTGCAAAAGGCTCACGAGCCGAGCTTTTTCTGCAATTCGCTTGCGATGCGTTGCCGGGCTTCAGGCGCGAGTCCCGGCGCGTCATCGTCCGCCGCCGTTTCCAGGCGAAACAGGCGGCGCATTTCCTGCAACTGCAAGTTGAAACGGGCGCAGTTATCGCAAATGGCGAGATGCAGGCGCAAGGCCATGCGGCTGGAAAGCGGCAGCCGCTCGTCCAGGGCGCGCGAGGCGAGTTCCGTTGCATCCTTGCACGTCGGCATCCATTTCATGCGGCACCCGCTTTCGAAAACCCGTTCAACTCCAGGCACTGGCGCATGAACACGCGTGCCCGATGCAACAGTACCCAGCAGTTGGTCGGGGTGATGCCCAGTTCCTTACAGATTTCCTCGGTTTCCATGCCGGCCACCTCGCGCAGGCTGAAAACCTGGGCCATCACCGGCTTCAGGCGATCGGCGCATTCGTCGAGCACGCGACGCAGCTGGCCCAGTTCCGCCTCGGTCTGCGGGTTGCCCCAGGGTCGCGGCGGCTCCGTCCAGTGGCCGTCGCGCTGGAACAGGCTGTCGATCGCCTCTTCGCCTTCGGCGTCGCGCGGAATTTCGACTTCGCGCACCTTGCGCCGGATCAGGTCGACGATCTTGTGCTTGAGGATGCCGGTGAGCCAGGTGCGCGGACTGGCGTCGCCCGTGTAGCGGGTCTGTGCCGAGAGGGCGGCGAGCAGGGTTTCCTGCACCGCGTCCTCGGCCAGTTCGTCGGAGTGCAGCTGGCGGCGCGCCACGCGGAAGAGGTAGTCGCCGTGGTCGGTCAGCCAGGTGTGTGCATCGAGCGTGTTCATCGGGGATCCTTCGCTGCATGACGCAGCGTGCGGGCACTTTAGAGGCAGTCGCGCGAAGCGGCAACTGCGGCTCTTGAAATGCGGGCAGGCCCACCCCAGATCGTATCCATCGCATTGTTCGTCAACCTGAAGGAGGACAAGATGGCTCATATCAGCCGCTACGACCCGCTCGAAACGACCGACCCGCTCGATACCCTGTTCCGCGGCTTTTTCCGACCGGTGCAGATGAGCAAGGAGATGCTGCAGATCCGCATGGACGTGAAGGAGGACGAAAAAGCCTACGTCGTTCATGCCGACATTCCGGGCGTCGCCAAGGACGACATCCATGTCACCCTCGACGGCAACACCGTGTCGATCAGCGCCGAGGTGAAAAAGCACACCGAGCAGAAGGAAGGCGAAAGGGTGCTGCGGCGCGAGCGCCATGCCGGTCGCGTCAGCCGCAGCTTCGCGCTGGAGCAGGAAGTGGACGAGGCCAGTGCGAGCGCCCGCTACGAGGACGGCGTGCTGGAACTGGTGCTGCCGAAAAAAGCGGCCGCCGCCGCCCGGCGCCTGGCCGTGCAGTAAGCCCGTTCCGCGGGCGGAAAGGCGGCCGCGCGCCGCCTTTTTTATTGGCGTAAAATCCGCGGAATCTTATCCGGAGCCGCCATGACCTCTGTCCATACCGCCGCCGAAAAGGCCAACATCCTGTCCGAGGCGCTGCCCTACATCCAGCGTTTCTACGACAAGACCATCGTCATCAAGTACGGCGGCAATGCCATGACCGAGCGACATCTGATGGAGGCCTTCGCCAAGGACGTGGTGTTGCTGAAGCTGGTGGGGATGAATCCGGTGGTGGTGCACGGCGGCGGCCCGCAGATCGCCGGCCTGCTGCAGCGGATCGGCAAGCAGAGCGAATTCATCCAGGGCATGCGCGTCACCGACGAGGAGACGCTCGACGTGGTGGAAATGGTGCTCGGCGGTCTGGTCAACCAGGACATCGTGACGCTCATCAACAAGCACGGTGGGCGCGCGGTGGGCCTGACCGGCAAGGACGGCAATTTCATCCACGCCAAGAAGATGCTGGTGAAAAGCAAGGAGAAGGCCGACGAGATGCTCGACATCGGCCAGGTCGGGGAGATCACCAGCATCGACCCGGAGATCATCCAGGTGCTCGACGCCCGCGATTTCATCCCGGTGGTGGCACCGCTCGGCGCCGACAGCGAGGGCAACGCCTACAACATCAACGCCGACGTCGCGGCCGGCAAGATCGCCGGCGTGCTGCAGGCGGAAAAGGTCATTTTCATGACCAACACGCCGGGCGTGCTCGACAAGCAGATGCAGCTGCTGACCGGGCTGACGCCGCGCCAGGTCGACGAACTGGTCGACGACGGCACCATTTCCGGCGGCATGATTCCCAAGGTCGGCTACGCGGTCGATGCGGTCAACAGCGGCGTGAAAACCGCGCATATCATCGACGGCCGCGTCGAGCACGCGCTCCTGCTGGAAGTGCTGACTCCGGAAGGCGTGGGCACGCTGATCAAGCGCGCCTGAGCCCGGCTGCCCGCATAATCAGGCGGACTGGAGTCCTAAAACAGGTGCGGCATGGCGATGCCATTCTTGCTGGAACTTGATCATATTGAGTAACAAGGCCTCCGTTCGTCTGCTGCTCGTTCCCGCGATCATTCTCGTCCTGGGACTGGCGCTGACCCATGCGCTCCAGAAATCCGCCCGTGAATCCATGCGGCAGGCGCTGCATGACGAATTCGACTTTCGCGTCAACGAAGTCGTCGCGAACATCGACACGCGCATGGCCAAGTATGAACAGATCCTGGAAGGCGGAGCCGGTTTGTTCGCGGCGTCGAGTTCGGTGGAGCGCGACGAGTTTGCGGAATACGTGCGTACCCTGAAGCTCGAGGACAAGTATCCGGGCATCCAGGGCGTGGGATTTTCCGTCATGGTGCCGCCGCCGGAAAAAGACCGTCACATCGCGCAAATCCGTACCGAAGGCTTCCCTGAATATGACATCCGCCCTCCCGGCGTGCGGGATGTCTACACCTCGATCCTCTACCTCGAGCCCTTCAACTGGCGCAACCAGCGCGCCTTCGGCTACGACATGTATTCCGATCCGGTTCGCCGTGCGGCCATGGCAAAAGCCCGCGATGAGGACCGGGCGGTGATTTCCGGAAAAGTCCGGCTGAAGCAGGAGACCGAGGAAGATGTCCAGGCGGGACTGCTGATGTTCCTGCCGGTTTTTCGCGCCGATGCGCCGCATCACACCGCGGAGGAGCGCCGCGCGAACCTGATCGGCTGGGTCTATGCACCCTTCCGCATGAACGACCTGATGCGTGGGATTCTCGGGGAGCATTTCGGCGAGATCAGCGCGGTGCTGGAACTTGAGATTTACGACGGCAGCTCGTCCGCCGAGCGCATGCTGATGTTCGATTCGAACGACCGGATTCGTCGCCATCAGGATCCCGCGTTCCACGTTGCCCAATCCATTCCGCTGTTCGGCCACCAGTGGACCCTGGTCATTCGTTCGCTGCCTTCTTTCGATGCCCGGCTGAAAAGCGACGAGGCGAACATCATCGCTTTTGCCGGGACGCTCGGCAGCATGATGCTGGCGCTCGTCGTGTGGCTGCTGGTGACGGGGCGGGCACGGGCAGTGGAGATGGCGGTAGCCATGACCGCCGACCTGCGCCAGAGCGAAGCGCGGCAAAAGAAGCTCAACCGCGCCCTGCGCCTGCTCAGCGACTGCCACATGGCGCTGGTGCATGCCGAGGACGAGCATGCGCTGCTGAATGAAATCTGCCGCCTGTGCGTCGAGCGCGGGGGCTACCTGATGGCCTGGGTCGGCTACGCGGAAGAGGACGAGGCCAAAACCGTGCGGCCGATCGCGCAGTCCGGCTATGAAAACGGCTATCTCGACGGCATCCGGATTACCTGGGCGGACACCGAGCGGGGGCAGGGACCGACAGGTACGGCGATCAGGACCGGCCTGCCCAGCGTCAACCAGAATGTGCTGACCCATCCGGGGATGGCGCCCTGGCGCGAGGCGGCCATCCAGCGCGGCTACCGGTCCAGCATTTCGCTTCCGTTGATCGGCGAGGCGAAAGTGCTGGGCGCCCTCAGCATGTATGCGCGCGAAGCGCATGCGTTCGACCCTGAAGAAATCCGGCTGCTGGAAGAGCTGGCCGGCGATCTCGCCTACGGCATCGTGACCCTGCGGACGCGTGCGGAGCACGAGGCCGCGAAGGAGCAGCTGGCTTTCCTCGCCCAGTTCGATCCGCTGACCCATCTGCCCAACCGCCTGCTGCTGCGCGACCGTTTCGAGCATGCGGCGCAGGGGGCGCAAAGCGAACATGCCACGATGGCGGTGCTGTACCTCGACCTCGACAATTTCAAGCAGATCAACGAAAGCTTCGGCCACGAAGCGGGGGACAAGGTGCTCGTCTCCGCGGTCGAGCGGCTGCAGCACTGCATCCTGGCGACCGACACGCTCAGCCGGCTGAGCGGCGACGAGTTCGTCATCCTGCTGGCCGAGCCGCAGAACGCGTCCGGCATTGTCGCCGTAGCCAATGCCATTCACGATGTCTTCGCCGAACCGGTCGTCGTCGACGGCAACGCACTGAATCTGTCCTTCTCCGTCGGAATCAGCGTGTTCCCGGCGGACGGCAGGGACTTCGACACCCTGCTCAAGTGCGCCGATGCCGCGGTCGAAAGCGCCAAGATTGCCGGACGCAATACCTACCGCTTTTTTACCCAGGAGATGAACGCCGACCTGCAGGAGCAGATGCGGCTCAGCGGGGAGCTGAATCGTGCGGTGCGCCAGGGCGAATTCCTGCTTCACTTCCAGCCGCAGGTCGACATGCGGACCGGCTGGATCACCGGCGTCGAGGCCCTGGTCCGCTGGCAGCATCCGGTCGACGGGATGATTCCGCCCGCCCGTTTCATTCCGCTTGCGGAACGCAGCGGGCACATCGTGCAGATCGGCCAGTGGGTGCTCAACGAGGCCTGCCGGCAAGCCAGAACCTGGATGGATCACGGCCTGCCGCCCTTGGTGGTCGCCGTCAATCTGTCCGCCGTGCAGTTCAAGCGCGGCAATGTACTGGACATGGTGTCTTCGGCGCTCGCAAGTACTGGCCTGCCGGCGAATTGTCTTGAGCTCGAGCTGACCGAATCCATCCTGCTGCAGGACAGCGCATCGACGATGGAAACGCTGCGTGGACTGAAGGCGCTGGGCGCCAAGCTATCCATCGACGATTTCGGAACGGGCTATTCCAGCCTCTCCTATCTCAAGAAGCTGGACGTCGACAAGCTCAAGATCGACCAGTCGTTCGTCAGGGATATTCTGGCGGATGGAGACAGCGCTTCGATCATCAAGGCCATCATCCAGCTGGGACACACGCTGCAGCTGGAGGTGATCGCCGAGGGCGTGGAAACCGACGCCGAACTGGCGTTCCTGCGTGCCTCCGATTGCGATGCGGCGCAAGGCTATCTGTTCAGCCGTCCGGTCACCGCCGAGCTGTTCGAAAAACTTGTGCGTAACGGGGTCCGCTGGCCGGCATGACCGTCCGAACCGAAGCGGCCAGGCATTTAAAATGAGCGCCTCCCCACTTACCGGAATCCAGAAAGACAAATCATGCGTTACTGGCTGATGAAATCCGAGCCCTCCGACGTCTCGATCGACGACCTTGCCGCGATGCCCAAGCAAAGCGTCGCCTGGTATGGCGTGCGCAACTACCAGGCGCGCAATTTCATGCGCGACCAGATGAAGCCGGGCGACAAGGTGCTGTTCTACCATTCGTCGTGCGCCGAACCCGGCATCGCCGGGCTGGCCGAGGTCAGCGTGGCGGCGTATCCCGACGCGACCCAGTTCGACCCCAAGAACAAATACTTCGACCCCAAGGCCACGCCCGAAACGCCGCGCTGGTTCAACGTCGACGTCAAGCTGGTGAAAAAGACGCGGCTGATGCCGCTGTCGGAAATCCGCGGCTATCCCGAACTCGCCAATATGCGCATCCTGCAGAAGGGCAACCGCCTGTCGATCACGCCGGTCGATCCAGCCGAGTACGCCTTCATCGTCAGGCATCTCTGATGCCCGAGCTTGCCCCCGCCCTGCTGGCCGCCTACATCGGTCTCGGCCTGGTGGTCGGCTTCGTCGCCGGCCTGCTCGGCGTCGGCGGCGGCCTCATCATCGTGCCGGTGCTGATCATGCTGCTCCACGCGCAGGGCCTGGCCGCGGGCATGGAGCCGCAGCTCGCGCTCGGCACCTCGCTCGCGTCCATCCTGTTCACCTCGCTGTCCAGCGTGCGTGCGCACCACCGACACGGTGCGGTCGAGTGGCCGCTGGTGCGGCGCATCGCGCCCGGCATCCTGATCGGCACCCTGGCCGGCGCGCTGCTGGCAGCGCAGGTATCGGCCTTCGTGCTGAAGCTGTTCTTCGTCGCCTTCCTGTTTTATGCCTCCGTCCAGATGTGGCTGGATTTCAAGCCGGCGGCGCATCGCGGCCTGCCGGGGGCTGCCGGGACGACGCTGGCGGGGGGCATGATCGGCGCGGTGTCGAGCTGGGTCGGCATCGGCGGCGGCACTCTGTCGGTGCCCTTCATGCTGTGGCACAACGTGACGCTGCACCGGGCGATCGCCACCTCGGCGGCGATCGGCTTCCCGATCGCCGTGGCCGGCGCGGCGGGTTATGCGCTGGGCGGCTGGGGCGCCCGCAACCTGCCGGCAGGCAGCCTCGGCTTCGTCTACCTGCCGGCGCTCGCCGGTATCGTGCTGGGCAGCGTGCTGACGGCGCCGCTCGGCGCGCGTACCGCGCACCGTCTGCCGGTGCGGCGACTGAAGCGGATTTTTGCGCTGCTGTTGATGGGGCTGGCGCTGCGCATGGTATGGACGTTCTAGACGGCGCGCTGCCAGACCATGATTTAGGGCTTCAAGCAAGCAGGCTACACCAGATATTGAAATCTGCGGCGCGTCACGATTTCGTGCTTGAGCCGTCACCGTGCTCGCGCTAGTCTTCCGCCACGCGTCGAAAATCCGGCGCTTGGGTCGATCGAACAACATCTGTGGAGATATTCATGGCGCACCTGCAAGCTGTACATTCCACGCTGCAACCGCAGCACAACAATTACAGTCAGCTCACGACGTACTGTGACGAACACAACCAGGTTGCGTGGGGCTACATGAATGCCGCGCCGCGCCCGTGTTTTACCGGCACCCTGCTGCGCGAGATCGTCGACTGGTTCGGCGACATCGCCAAGCGGCTGGACGATCCGGAAACCGCCGATGTGAACTATGTGGTGGTGGCCTCGGCGCACCCCGGCGTCTACAACCTGGGGGGCGACCTCAACCTGTTCCGGCAACTGATCGAAGCGCGCGATCGCGACAGCCTCTACAAGTACGCCCAGGCCTGCATCCGCCCCCTGTTCCTGAATGCCCTGCATCTGAACCGTCCCAATCTGAAGACTATCACGCTGGTGCAGGGGGATGCGCTGGGTGGGGGCTTCGAGTGCGCGCTGTCCGGCAATGTGCTGATCGCGGAGCGCGGATCGAAAATGGGCTTCCCGGAAATCCTGTTCAACCTGTTCCCGGGCATGGGGGCGATGACGCTGCTTGGCCGCAAGATCGGCTACGGCAAGGCCGAAAAGGTCATTCTGAGCGGCAAGCTCTACACCGCCGAAGAAATGTACGAGCTGGGCGCCGTCGATATCCTCGCCGAACCGGGTGGCGGCGAACAGGCCGTTTACGAATTCATCCGCAAGGAGGCCCGGCAGCGCAACGGCGCGCTGGCGCTGCGGGCGGCACGCGAGCTGTCGCAGCCGATCGCGCATGACGAGTTGATGCGCATTGCCGAGATCTGGGTGGACGCCGCCTTGCGCCTGGAAGCCAAGGATCTGCGCATGATGGAACGTCTGGTTGCGCGCCAGACCGGCAGGGCTGAACCCGCAGCAGCCAGCGGGTCAGCTGTGCTCAGCGCGTAATTTGCTGGCCTGATACGCGGCCAGGGCGGCCAGCGTCGCGGCCAGCGCGTCCCGCACCTCGGCCAGCTTGTCCGGTGCCAGGCTGGTCGAGAATTCAAACGGCTTGATGCGCTCGGCCTCGGCGCAATGCTGCGCCAGCAGATTGGCGCCGACATCGCGGGCGCCGCCCTTCATCATGTGCAGCTGGTCGTGCCACTGGCCATAGTCGAGGTCGGCCAGGGCGCGCTCGATGTCGCGCAGCGCGCGTGCGCTGTCTTCCTCGAAGCTGGTCACCAGATCCTGCACGAAGCCGGGGCCGCCCAGCTGGGCGAGTTCATCCAGGATCGATTCATCCAGTTCGTCTATCGCCTGCGCTTCCGCCGGCATGGCCGCGACAGGTCTCGGCTGCTGGAGGGCCAGGCCGGCGATGATATCGATCAGTTCGCGCCCGTTGACCGGCTTGGTGAGGAAGGCGTCGGCCCCCGCTTCCTCGCAGGCGATCTTGGCTTCGGCGCGCGCGTCGGCGGTGAGCATGATGACCGGCAGGTGGCCTTTTTCCATGA
>JADFDN010000051.1 GCA_018262815.1 Thiobacillus sp. | reverse complement strand
ATGGCGAGGCTGAACGTTTCCTCGTCGGCCTCCAGCATGGCCAGCGCTTCTTCGCCGTCGTGCGCCAGCGTGGCCTTGTGCCCGGCATGCTCCAGCAGGCCCCGGATCACCCGCTGGTTGACCGGGTTGTCTTCCGCCACCAGGATGTGCAGTCCCTGCGCGTGCCCGCTCAGGGACTGGAAACGATTGGCCAGCGATACCACGTTGGACGGCATGTCCTGGCTGACGGCGGCATGGATGGCATTGAACAGCAGCGTGGTGTTGACCGGCGTGCGCAGCACCGACGCATAGCCTTCGAGCACCAGCTGCGCGTCGCGTGCCAGCGCGGCGCTGGCGTCGGATTCGATCAGGATGACCGGCAGCGAGGCCAGGCTGGGATCGTCGCGCAACAGGTGCAGGAAGGCGACCGGATCGCCGGGCAGCGAGCTGCGTTCGACGACCACCGCACCCAGCGGCGTGCCACCGGACAGGTAGGCCGACAGTTCGGCGGCGAGGCGGGTGGTGTTGTCGACCGCCACCGGGTCGGCCCCCCAGCCGCGGATCACGGCCTGGAGGCGGATCGCCAGTTCGCCGCCAGCCAGGACGGCCACCCGCATCGGCGCATCGAAATGTTCGTCGGGTTTTGTGGTCTGGTCGGTTTGCAGCGAGAACGGCAGTTCGAACCAGAATGTCGTGCCTTCGCCTTCGCGGCTGTGCAGGCCGATCTGCCCCCCCAGCGCTTCCACCAGCTGCTTGGCAATGGTGGTGCCGAGGCCGCTGCCGCCGAAACGGCGAGTGACGGAGGGGTCGGCCTGGGTGAAGCTCTCGAAGATGGTCGCCTGGGCCGTCTCGGGGATGCCGATGCCGGTATCGACGACTTCGAAGCGCAGGCGTTGCGGACTACCCTGCCCGATCGGACGGATGTAGACGTCGATCCGGCCATGCTCGGTGAACTTGATGGCGTTGCCGATCAGATTGATGAGGATCTGCCGCAGATGGCGTGCATCGCCGTGCAGATGAAACGGCGTCTGCGGGGCAATATGCGCCGCCAGCACCAGCCCCTTGCCCTGTGCCTGCGTTTCCATCATCGCGATGGTGCCGTTGACCATGCGGTGCAGGTCGAAGTTCTCGCCGTTCGTGACGATGCGGCCGGATTCGATGCGCGAAATGTCGAGCACGTTGTCGATCAGCTCGAGCAGGGTGTTGGCGGATGCGCGGATGATCTGGGCGAATTCCTTCTGTTCCTTGTCGAGTTTCGTCTCGGTCAGCAGATCCGCGACGCCGATGACGCCGTTGAGCGGGGTCCGGAGTTCGTGGCTCATGTTGGCGAGGAAACTGGATTTGGCCTGGTTGGCCTTGCGCTCGCGCTGGATGGCGGAATGCACCTGTTTCAGCAGCGATGCCGAATACAGCGGAACGGCAATCATGGAAAGCAGGAAAGCCACGCCGATGGACATGTGCTGGCTCCAGTAGGGCGAATAGACGAGCACCAGCAGGAAACCGGTAATCGCCATGGCGGTGGCGGTATAGAGGTAGGCAACGCCATAGCGGAAACCGTTGCCCAGCGTCACCCACAGATACACCACCAGCAGCGGGCTGCCGGCTTCGCCCGTATAGGTCAGCAGGAACGAACAGGTCGTGTAATCCATGGCCATCGCGGCTATGCGGCGCGGCGGCGAAGCATTCAGGCTGAGCAGCGTGAGCGCAACGAACAGCACGGCGATCCCGGTGAACAGGATGCTGATGGACTGGGCCGTGCTGCGTGTGTTGCCGTCCAGCGTGGCCAGGTCGCTGGAGAAATAAGCCAGGAAGACGAGGCCGATGACGACCCGGATCAGGGCCTGCTGGAATTCGGTGTCGGGGCGGCTGCGAACCCGTTTGACGAAGCGCAGCAAGAAACCGGGCATGGGCGTATGAAGTGGGACCTTCATGCGTCGCTTACGCTTCGGTGTCGCCCAGTTCGCGCATGATGGCCGCCACGGCATCGATGCGCAGTTCGAATGCGCGGACGCAGTCGGGGTCGAAGTGCCTGCCGCTTTCGGACTGGAGATAGGTCAGCGCTTCCTGAAACGACCATGCGCGCTTGTAGGGACGGTTGGAGGTGAGCGCGTCGAACACGTCGGCCACCGCTACGATGCGCGCGGGCAGCGGGATGTCCTCGCCGGCCAGGCCTTGCGGATACCCGCTGCCGTCGAATTTCTCGTGATGGCCGAGCGCGATCACGGCGCCCATCTGCAGGTAGCGCGAGGGGCTTCCGGCGAGGATCTCGTGGCCGATCAGCGGATGGCGCCGCATGATTTCCTGCTCTTCGGGCGTGTGGCGACCGGGTTTCAGCAGGATCTGGTCGGGAATGCCGATCTTGCCGATGTCGTGCATCGGCGAGGCGGCTTCGATCTCGTCGCATTCCATCGCGGTCAGCTTGAGCTCTTCGGCGATCAGACGCGCGTATTTCGACATGCGGATGATGTGGTTGCCGGTTTCCTCGTCGCGATATTCGCCCGCCTTGGCCAGCTTCATCAGGGTCTCGCGTTCGCGCGTGCGCACGGCGCGCGTGGCCTGCATCACCTGCTCTTCCAGCCACAGCGCCCGGTCGGACACCATTTTCTGGCTGCGCCGCAGCGACAGCAGATTCAGGCAGCGCGCGCGGCATTCCAGCGGATCGATCGGACGGGTCAGGAAGTCGGTGGCGCCGTTTTCCAGCGCCTGATAGCGGACCTGGCGGTCTTCCACCACGGTGACGATGATCAGCGGCACATCCGCCAGCAGGCGCTCCGCGCGCACGCGGCGGGTGAATTCGATGCCGTCCATGCCCGGCATGCGGTAGTCGGTAATGATGAGGTCGGGCGTGGTGAGCTGCATCTGCGCCAGCGCCTCCAGCGGGTCGGCGAAACTGTCCACCACCACCCCGGGCTCCAGCGTGCGCGCCAGTCCTTCGAGCAGACTGCGAGCAGTGCTGCGGTCGTCGACGATGACCACCCGCGCGCCGCCACGCGGCCGGGCGTCGCGCGTGGGGGCGGTCGGCAAGCCGTGCGGCACAACACGCAAGGGGGTGGATGTCATTGTTCTGCCTTGTACGGTCGATTATTGTTCGGTTTCGCTCAATTATCGGGCGGGTGAATGGTTTACTTTAATGCTCAGGAGACGGAATATGAAGAAAAACATGCTGTTGAGTCTGGCGACCGGATGGATTGCACTGTGTTCCCTGGCCGCTTTTGCCGGTCCGGTCGCGGATTATGCGCGCGAGAAGAAATGGGCCGATGAAGTGGTGCCAGGTCTGGTGGTGGGCGATCCCGTCTACCTGCAGACCCCGCGCGGCCATCACAAGTTTCTGACCCTGTTCACTCCGGCCGACACCGGCAAGGCGGCGATCGTCGTGCATGGCCTGGGCATTCACCCCGACTGGGGCATGGTCGGCACCCTGCGCACCGAACTGGCCGACCGCGGTTTCGCCACCCTGTCGATCCAGATGCCGATCCTGGCAGCCGACGCCAAGGGCGAGGACTACCCGCCGACCTTTCCCGAGGCGGCCGAGCGCATCGCCGAGGCGGTCGCGTTCCTGAAAGCCAAGGGCTATCAGCAGATCGCCATCGTGTCCCACAGCATGGGTTCGCGCATGAGCCGCGTGTACATGACCGGAAAGCCCGACCCCGCGGTGAAGTCGTGGGCCAGTCTCGGCATTTCGGTCGGCGATTACGCGGCCTTGAAACTGCCGGTGCTGGATCTGTACGGCGACAACGACCTGCCGCCGGTGCTGGCGAACGCCGGCAAGCGCAAGCAGAGCCTGGCCGACAAGGGTTCGAGGCAGGTGATGATCGCCCGCGCCGACCATTTCTTCACCGGACGCGAAGCCGAGATGGTGGCCGCGGTGGCGGATTTCCTGAATGCGACGCTGAAATAGGCCCGCCTGCCGCTCTGCCCAGCAACAAAAAGCCCCGCTTCAGCGGGGCTTTTTGCTGGCCGCAAGCCGGGTGGGGTTTATACCGCTTCCAGCTTGCGCAGGCCGGCGGGCAGCAGCTTGAGGTCGACCAGCGCAGTGATGAAGGCCTTTCCGAAGGTGGCGTCGGCTTCGTACACCAGCTTGTAATACTGAACTTTCATGGTGACTGCGCTGCCGAGCACGATGGCAAGGAAGGTGAGGATGGAGCCGAGCGCCAGCGTGGAAAAGCCGGTGATGCCCTGGCCGACGGTGCAGCCCATTGCCAGCACGCCGCCAAAGCCCATCAGAATGGCGCCGATGAAATGGTTGACGAAGTCGCGGCCGGAGGCGAACCACTCGATGCGGAAGCTGCGCGAGATCAGCGACCACAGCAGGGAACCGGCGATCACGCCTGCCAGCGCCATGACGCCGAAGGTGAGCAGGGTGCGGTCGAAGCCGTTGGCAACGTAGTCCAGCGTCTGGCCCATCGGATTGATGAAGGTGAAGGACTGCGAGGCGAGCGGAGCGACGTCGGCGGGGGGTACGGCCTCAGCGGGCGCGTAGAAATCCCAGCTCTGCACGTAGCTTTGCATGGACATCGTTTCGCCATCCGCATTCACAACGACATTGCTGGTGATGTACCAGGCCGCGAGCACCGCAAGGCCGACCACCAGACCGCCGAGGATGTTGTCGAAGTTGCCGCGGAACTCGGCCGACTTGAAGGCCCAGATCAGCAGCAGGCCGCCGATGAGGCCACCCATTACCATCCGTCCGGTGGCGGCGTTGTCGCCGAACAGCATCGCGCCGAGGTCCTGGTTGGTGGTCAGCGTGACTGCGGTCGGGTTGGTCCACGGATAGAAGAGCGTCGAATACAGCGTCTTGTCGCTGCCCGGGAAGGGGTTGATCATGAAATAGGCGATCAGCGCGATGATCAGCAGCACCATGACCGACTTGAGGTTGCCGCCGCCGACGCGGATCAGCGTCTTGTTGCCGCAGCCGGAAGCGAGCGTCATGCCGATGCCGAACAGGACGCCGCCGAGCACGTTTTCCAGCCAGACGAGATTGTTCTGGCGGTAGGGCGGGAAGGTGGCCGTGACGTTCACCATGCCGGCTGCCTCGAGGCCCATCACGCCCAGCACGCCGACCGCGATGGCCAGGATCCAGGCGCGCATGCGGCCGGTGTCGCCCATGTTGACCCAGTCGGACACCGCGCCCATGGTGCAGAAATTGGTCTTGTTGACGACGGCACCCATGATCAGGGCGACCACGAAGGTCGACCACAGGAAAAACGATTGGGCGCTTGCGAAATCTTCGTAGATCATGACTCTATCTCGTGTTTGGAATGGGGAAAGCGGCGTGCGCCGCGTGTCCGGATGCAAGGCGAAATGCTAACGGATTGACCCTCAATGGTAGCGGCATGCGGACGCCGGGAACAGGTCCATTCCTACTGTTTGCGCGATGGGCGGTTTGTGCGTAAAGGGCTGCCCGGGCGGCGTTTATCCCAGCAGCCGCGCCATCGCCTCGCGATATTTCTCGCTGGTCTTCTCGACGATCTCGGCCGGCAGTTGCGGCCCCGGCGCCTGCTTGTTCCAGCCGCTCGCCTCCAGCCAGTCGCGCACGAACTGCTTGTCGAAGCTGGGCGGATTGCTGCCCGGCCGGTACTGGTCGGCCGGCCAGAAGCGCGACGAATCGGGGGTCAGGGCCTCGTCGATCCACACCAGCCGGCCCTCCTGATCCAGGCCGAATTCGAACTTGGTGTCGGCGATGATGATGCCGCGAGTGAGCGCATACTCTGCCGCAGTCCTATACAAAGCAAGGCTGGTGTCGCGCACCTGTTTTGCCAGATCCGGTCCGATCAGCTCGGCCATCTGCTCAAAACTGATGTTTTCATCGTGGGCGCCGACCGCGGCCTTGGTCGACGGCGTGAAGATCGGCTCGGGCAGGCGGTCGGCCTGCTTGAGCCCCGCGGGCAGGGCGATGCCGCATACCGACTGGCTGGACTGATATTCCTTCCAGCCAGAACCGACCAGATAGCCGCGCACGATGGCTTCGACCGGCAGCGCCTTCAGTTTCCTCACCACGATGGCACGGCCCGCCACCTGATCGCGCTCGTTTTCCGCGACCACCGATTCCGGCGCGATATCGAGCGCCTGGCTCGGCACGATGGCTCTGAGCTTGTCGAACCAGAAGGCCGACACCTTGGTCAGCACTTCGCCCTTGCCCGGAATCGGCGTCGGCATCACCACGTCGAAGGCCGACAGACGGTCGGTGGTGACGATCAGCAGCCGATCATCGCCGACCGCATAGATGTCGCGCACCTTGCCGCGGTGGACCAGCGGCAGCGAGGCGATGCGCGATTCGAGTAGGGGTTGGCCAAGGGGCGATGCGGTCATGGCGGGCGTTGCGGAATCGGAAGAGCCGGCATTATAGCCGCCGCGATAGAGCGTGCTGGTCACGTATACGCCGCGCAGTTCGCGCAGCGCCACCAGCAGCACCGCCGCCAGCGGCACCGCCAGCAGCACGCCGACAAAACCGAACAACTGACCGAATGCGGCCAGCGCGAAGATGACGGCCACCGGGTGCAGGCCGACCCGTTCGCCGACGATGCGTGGGGTAATCACGTAGCCTTCGAGGAGCTGGCCGACCATGAAAATCCCCGCCACCCAGGCCACCCCGTTCCAGTCGCCAAACTGCAACAGCGCAACCAGCAGGGCCAGCGTCAGGCCCAAACCGATTCCGAGAAAAGGCACGAAGGAGAGCAGTCCGGTAAGAATGCCGATCGGCAGGGCATAGTCGAGCCCCAGCACCCACAGTGCAACGGCGTGATACAGCGCGAGCAGGGCCATGACCGCCAGCTGCCCGCGCAGGAATTCGCCGACCACTGCGTCCATCGAACGTGCGACGCGGGTGGCCGCCTCCATCCAGGGGCGCGGCACCAGTGCGGCGACACGCGCCACGATCACGTCCCAGTCCTTCAGCAGATAAAACATCACCACCGGAATCAGCAGCAGGTTGACCACCACGCTCAGGACGGCAAGCGCACCGGTTTGCAGGGAGGGCAGCCAGCTGTCGCTGTTTTCAGTGGCCTGTTCGGTCATCCAGCTTTTGAGCGCATCGAGGTTGGGGGCGATGGTGATGCCAAGCGTCTGCTCCAGCCAGGGCAGGAAGCGGGTTTGCAGCAGGTCGAGAAAGGCCGGCAGGCGCTGGCTCAGCTCGGCAAACTGGCCTTGAAACAGGGGCAGGGCAATCAGGATCAGGCCAAACACCGCGAGGCCTGCCAGCACGATCACCGCCACCGTTCCGGCGACGCGTGACCACCCGTGCTTTTCCAGCCGATCGACCAGCGGATCGAACATGTAGGCCAGCAGGGCGCCGGCCAGGAAGGGCGTGAGGATGGGGCCGAGCAGATAGACCAGTCCGCCCGTGACGAGCAGGACGGCGAGTGCAAGCCACGGAATGTTGAGCGGGCGGATGGTAGGCATAGGCGGTAAAATAGCGCACTTTTTGATTCTGGAGCCGGGCGTGTCATCCATTTCCTACAAAGATGCCGGCGTCGATATCGACGCCGGCGATGCACTGGTCGAACGCATCAAGCCGCTGGCCAAGCGCACCATGCGTCCCGAAGTGCTGGCCGGCATCGGCGGCTTCGGCGCGCTGATCGAGATCTCCAAGAAATACAAGGAACCGGTGCTGGTATCGGGCACCGATGGCGTCGGCACCAAGCTCAAGCTGGCGTTCGAACTGAACCGTCACGACACCGTCGGCATCGACCTCGTCGCGATGAGCGTCAACGACATCCTGGTGCAGGGTGCCGAACCGCTGTTCTTCCTCGACTACTTCGCCTGCGGCAAGCTCACCCTCGACACCGCCGAAGCGGTGATCGCCGGCATCGCGACCGGCTGCGAGCAGGCCGGTTGTGCGCTGATCGGC
Organism: Thiobacillus sp.; assembly: GCA_018262815.1. Classification (GTDB taxonomy): domain Bacteria; phylum Pseudomonadota; class Gammaproteobacteria; order Burkholderiales; family Thiobacillaceae; genus Thiobacillus. Next base: position 9,896 of record JADFDN010000051.1, on the reverse strand, counting down.
GGCGAAACCGCCGAGATGCCCGGCATGTACCCCGATGGCGAATACGATCTTGCCGGCTTTGCCGTCGGCGTGGTCGAGAAATCCAGGGTCATCGGCGGGCAGTCGATTGCCGCGGGCGACGTGGTGCTGGGGCTGGCGTCTTCCGGCGCGCATTCCAACGGCTATTCGCTGATCCGCAAGCTGATCGACCTTTCCCACATCGGCCTCAAATCCGATTTCCACGGCCGCCCGTTTGCCGACGCCGTGATGGCGCCGACGCGGATTTACGTCAAGCCGCTGCTGGCGTTGATGGAAAAGCTCCCGGTCAAGGGCATGGCGCACATCACCGGCGGCGGCATCACCGGCAACCTGCCGCGCTGCCTGCCGCAAGGCGTCGCCGCCCGCGTCGCCCCCGACAGCTGGACGCGGCCGCCGCTGTTCGATTGGCTGCAGCAGGCAGGCAACGTCGAAGCGGACGAAATGCTGCGCACCTTCAACTGCGGCATCGGCATGTGCGTGGTGGTCGCGGCGGGCGATGCCGCAGCGGCGATCGCGCATCTGCAGGCCAGCGGCGAAACGGTATGGCAGATCGGTGAAATCGTCGCCCGCCCCGCAGGCGCGGAGCAGGTCATCTATTCGTGAGTTGTCGCGTCGTCGTGCTGCTGTCCGGGCGCGGCAGCAATTTTCAGGCGATCGCCGAAGCGCAGCTGCCGATCGACATTGTCGCGGTCATCAGCAACCGGCCGCAGGCCGCAGGGCTGGCCTATGCGCGAGAGCGCGGCATCCCGGCCGTCGCATTCGACCATACCGAACACACCAACCGGGCGGCCTTCGATGACCTGCTGGCCGATGAAATCGAGCGCCACCAGCCCGATCTGGTCGTGCTGGCCGGTTACATGCGCATCCTCAGCCCGGCCTTTATCGCGCGCTTCGAAGGCCGCCTGCTGAACATCCATCCCTCGCTGCTACCCATGTTCCCGGGGCTGAAAACCCACGAGCGCGCGCTCGCGGAAGGCGTCAAAGTCCACGGCTGCACGGTTCACTTCGTCACCGCCGACCTCGACCACGGGCCCATCGTCATCCAGGCGGCGGTGCCGGTACGCGCGGACGACACGCCGGCAACCCTGGCAGCACGCGTTCTGCAGCAGGAGCACCGCGTCTATCCGCAGGCGGTCCGCTGGTTTGCCGAGGGACGGCTTGAAATAAACCAGGGCCGCGTAAACTTGAAGGGCGATTCGACGTCACAGTCTGTGTTTTCCACGGAAAGGTGACGATGCTCAAATACCTCCTGCTGACCGCTTCCCTGTTTGCTGCCGCGGCCCAGGCCGCGACACCGCAGCAGATGAGTCTGGTGTACGACCTCTATCGCAATGGCCACAAGCTCGGCCAGGTGACCGACACCTTCACCCGCAACGGCAGCCGCTACACGCTGACCAGCGAAACGCGCGCGAGCGGCCCGCTGAAAATGCTGTGGCCGGGCAGCATCCGGCTCGAAAGCACCGGCGTGGTGACGCCGCAGGGTCTGCGTCCCACCCAGTTCCGGCATGCCCGCAGCGATGCGCCGCACAAGCTGGCGACCGCACGTCTCGACTGGAAACAGCGCCGCATCGCTTATCAGTACAAGGGCTCAGCGTGGACGGTCGACGGCTTGCAGACCGGGGCGCAGGATCAGCTTTCGCAGATGTATCAGTTCATGTTTGCGCCCAGGCTGCCTGCCGATTACAGCCTGCAGGTGGTGAGCGGGCGTGATCTCAACGACTATCGCTATGCGCGCAGCGACGGCGGCGCCATCCAGACCCCGTTGGGCGCGCTGGCGACCCAGCAGTATCAGCGGCTCACCCAAAAGCCCGACGAAAAGGCCATCACCGTGTGGGTCGCCCCCGCGCGCGACAATCTGCCAGTGCAAATCCGCGTCAGCGAAGACGGCGTCACGCTCGAACAGCGCCTGGTGAGCGCCAGCGTAAAAGGCTGACCGGATGAGGCGCAGCGTTCGCCCGTGGGGGTTGGCGCTGGCGGCCTCGCTGCTGCTGCATGGCAGCCTGCTGGGCGGACTGGAATGGCGGTTGCCGCAGTGGACACAACGCTACGAACCGTCCGCTTTCGACGTGAAACTGGTTTCGGCGCCGCCTCCGGCGCCTGCCAAAGCGGTCTCGCCGCTGCGGAAACCGACGCCACCGCCCCGCCCCGCGAAGCCGGCCCCGCCCCGCGTGCTGCCGGTGACGCCGCTTGCCGAGCCACAGGCCGAATCGTCATCCGAGGCCGCCGCGCCCGTCGAACCCGAGGTGGCACTCGCCACCCCAGGCATGCTTCCCGATGCGGGGCCTGTCGAGCCCATTGCCGTTGCCGCGCCACCGGTTCTGAATGCCTTGCCGCCGCGTCTCGACCTGCGGTTCCAGGTTCGCTACGGACTGGCAAAGGGCGAGCAAACCCTGGTGTGGGTGAACGAAGGCGAGCGCTACACGCTGACCAGCGTGGCGTCGGCGACCGGGCTGGCTGGCGTGTTTTACCGCGGACGCTTCGTGCAGACCAGCCGCGGCCGCATTACTCCGGGTGGGCTGCAACCCGAAGCGTTCTGGGATCAGCGTGGCGACAAGCGCAGCAGTGCGCGTTTTGATGCGGTCGCCGGCCGCATCACGCTGGACCCGGAACATGGCGCACCGCGCCACTTCGCCTACGAGGGCGAGGTGCAGGATGCGCTCAGCCTGTTTTTCCAGCTGGCGTTGACCGCCCCGCCGCCCGACGGGACGCTGAGCTACCAGGTGTTCAACGGCAAGAAACTGCGCGACTACGCCTATGAGGTGCGCGGCGAGGAAACGCTGGATACCGCGCTGGGCATGCTGCGCACGCTGCGTCTTTCGCGGGTGGCCGATCGCGACGGCCGTTTCGAGGCCTGGCTCGCAGTCGACCGCCACTACCTGCCGGTGCGCGTGCTGCGCAGCGACGACAAGGGCAGCGAAATGGAACTCAGGGTGCTGTCGATCGCGCCGTGATGACTAGTGCGGCAATCCGCCGACCTGCGTTCGCGTCGTGATGCCGCGGCGCTGGAACTCTCCCTGCCGCACTTCCAGCGCGTAGCGCACGGCGGTGTTCGGGCAGTGCAGCGTGTCCGTACGCGGCTGCATGTCGGCAAAACCTGCGATGCGTCCGGCCGCATCGATGAATGCAATCGACAGCGGCAACGGCGTGTCGCGCATCCAGAAACAATGCCGGCCAGGCTGCTCGAACACGAACAGCATGCCGCCGTCGGCGGGAAGATGGGTGCGACCCATCAGCCCGCGGGCGCGTTGTTGCGGGGTGGCGGCAAGCTCGGCCTGAAAGACGTGCGGACCAATGCGCAGCGGCAGTCGCGCGTCGTTTGCAGCGGCATTCGCGGTGGTGCACAGCAAGAGCAGCACGAACGCGTTGAAGCGCCTGTCCTCAACGAATGCGCCAGAGTGAAGACTATGAATGAATGCGCTAAAGCGCCGACAACTATGAATGAATGCGCTAAAGTGCATGGCGCATCTGTTCAGCCAGCTGCAGCGCCGCTTCCGGATCGGCATCGAGCACGTTGAAATGGCCCATCTTGCGTCCCGGGCGCGCGGCTTCCTTGCCGTACAGGTGCAGCTTGATGGCGGGGTGGACGAGCAGCGCATCCCAGTGCGGACCGCCATCGTGCCAGCGGTCGCCGAGGATGTTGACCATCGCCACCGGCGACAGCAGCCGGGTGTCGCCAAGCGGCAGGCCGGCGAGCGCGCGCACCTGCTGTTCGAACTGGTCGGTTACGCAGGCATCCAGCGTGAAATGTCCGGAGTTGTGCGGGCGCGGCGCGATTTCGTTGACCATCAACTGACCGCCGGCGACGAAGAACTCTACCGCCATCACGCCGACATAGCCGAGCTTGTCCGCCACCGCCCGCGCCATCTCGCGCGCTTGCTGCATGAGGCTGTCGGTCACGCGGGCAGGAACGATGGACACGTCGAGAATGCCGTTTTCGTGGCGGTTTTCGGCAACCGGGAACAGCGCGCATTCCCCCGTATCGCTGCGCGCCAGCACCACCGATACTTCGCGCTCCAGCTTGACGAAGCCTTCCAGCACGCAGGGTTGGCCGCCGAACTCGCGGAATGCGGCGCGCGCTTCGTCGAGCGTATTGATGCGGGCCTGGCCCTTGCCGTCGTAACCGAAACGCGACACTTTCAGCAGCGCCGGGATGCCGGTCGCCGCCAGCGCGGCGTCGAGGTCGGCCTCGCTGCTGACCAGCGCAAACGGCGCAGTGGCGAAGCCGTTGTCGGCCAGCCAGGATTTTTCGTGGCTGCGGTCCTGCACGATGGCCACCGCATCGGCGCCGGGCGACACCCGGCAATGGTTCGCCAGCTCGATCAGGCTGGCGGCAGGGACGTTCTCGAATTCGGTGGTGACGGCGGCGCAGGCCGCGCCGAGCTGTTTCAGCGCGGCGTGGTCGGTGTAGTCGGCGCGCACATGCACGTCGGCCATCCGCCCGGCCGGGCTGGCGGCATCGGGATCGAGCACCATGACCTTGTAGCCCATGGTGCGCGCGGCGATGGTGAACATGCGGCCGAGCTGGCCGCCGCCGAGGATGCCGAGCGTGGCGCCGGGCAGGATGGGCAGCGACTTACTCGACATCGGGCAGGCCCATCGCCATCACCGAGTCCGACTGGCCGCGACGGAAGTCGTGCAGCTGTTCGGCCAGGCCGTTGTCGTAGCGCGCGATCAGTGCCGCAGCGAACAGCGCCGCGTTGGCCGCGCCGGCCTCGCCGATCGCAAAGGTGGCGACGGGAATCCCCTTGGGCATCTGCACGATGGACAGCAGCGAGTCCATGCCCTTGAGGTATTTAGACGGCACCGGCACGCCGAGCACCGGAACGATGGTCTTCGACGCGATCATGCCGGGCAGGTGGGCGGCGCCGCCGGCGCCGGCGATGATGGCCTTGATGCCGCGTGCTTCCGCGGTCGAGGCGTATTCGTAGAGCAGATCCGGCGTGCGGTGCGCGGACACCACCTTCGTCTCGAAGTGGATACCCAGCTGCTTCAGCAGCATTGCGGCGTGCTTCATCACCTCCCAGTCGCTGGAAGAGCCCATCACCACACCGACCTGAGGCGCATTCATAGGTCTGACTCGTCGAATAAAAGCGGCATTTTAACGCGAGACCCCCCTACAATTCGCGCGTCGTCGTTTCGGATCGATGCCATGCCCGTCACCCTGCAAACTGTCCTGCTGCTGACCGCGTCCAACGTCTTCATGACCTTCGCCTGGTATGCGCACCTGAAGAACCTGGCCGACAAGCCCTGGATCGTCGCCGCGCTGGTGAGCTGGGGCATCGCGCTGTTCGAATACCTGTTCCAGGTGCCGGCCAACCGCATCGGCTACACCGCGTTGAGCCTGCCGCAGCTGAAGATCCTGCAGGAAGTGATCACGTTGTCGGTGTTCGTGCCGTTCGCGATCTTCTACATGCGGGCCGAGCTGAAGTGGGATTTCCTGTGGGCCGCGCTGTGTCTGGTGGGCGCGGTCTATTTCATGTTTCGCGGGACGCAGTGAGCGAATCGGGCGATTTTTTGGCTATGGTGAAAGGCCCAGGCGGCACGGGCTTCCGCCCGGCAGTGCGTTCCTGGCCCGAGGAGGAGGTCCCATGCACGCTCAAGCGATCACACGCAGGTCCCGCGCACGCGGCTTGCGTCCGGCCTTGCTGTTTTTCGGAGTATTCGTCGCGGCCGCGGCCGGTGCAGAGGGCCCGCCGCTTTCGACCACCGCGGGGAATCCCGCGCTCAAATGGGGCGGCTGTCCCGATTTCATGCCCAAAGGATGCGAGATTGCTGTGCTTCACGGCGATCCCGCCAAAAGCAATGCCGACGTCTTCTTCAGGGTGCCCGCCAATGCGGCGATCCCGCGCCACTGGCATACCTCGGCCGAGCGCATGGTGCTGGTGGCCGGCGAGCTTCACGTGACCTATGACGGATATCCGACCGCCGTGCTCACGCCGGGATCCTATGCCTACGGTCCGCCCAGGCTGCCGCACGCGGCGATGTGCGGGGCCGCAGGCCCCTGCGTCCTGTTCATCGCATTCGAAGCGCCGGTGGATGCGGTGGCGAGCGACGATGCCCGGAAATAGCCGAGCCGTGCGCCAGCCGCCCGAAACAAAACGCCCCGCACGGGGCGGGGCGTTTCGGTACGTCTGGCTTGCCTGATCAACTCAAACGCAACCGGTCGGCTTCGGAGTGCCTGCGTAGCGGCCGGCCTGCTTGGCGGGGCCGAACGGGAACAGGTCGAACAGGAATTTCTTGTCGCCCCATTCGTCGCCGAATTCTTCCTTCAGGCCCTTCTGCAGGAAGCGCAGGTTGGGTGCGGTGCCGTTCTGGGCGAACTGGTCGCGCATGTAGTGGATGACCTTCCAGTGGTTCTCGGCCAGTTCCAGGTTGTCTTCCTTGGCCAGTTCGACAGCCAGTTCCTCGGACCAGTCTTCCAGGTTGACCAGATAGCCTTCGGGGTCGGTTTCGACCATTTTGCCGTTGATTTCACGTTCCATGATGCAGTCCTAGCGTTCAATAAAAATTGCGATGCCGCACAATAGAATAACCAAGTAATTTGGTCAACCATTTTCTTTGCGGGGGTATTGGGCAGTTTGCGGCCCGAACGACCACTCGCGACAGCGGGGAAGCCGGCAATCAGCGCAACGCGAACGCCAGCACGACCGGCATGACAAACAGCGCCGCCAGATTGCCGAGCAGCACGATCGACGCCACCCGTTCCGGTTCCTGGCGGTACTGCTCGGCCATCAGGTAGTTCAGCACCGCCGGCGGCAGCGCGCCGAACACCAGCAGGATGGATTGCTGTACCGGGTCGAGATCGAGGAAGGGCGTCACCAGCAGCACCATGACGATGCCGGTGGCCGGCGACACGATGCCGCTTGCCACGCCGATGTGCCAGTCCTTGAACGACACCTGATTGAGCCGCACCCCCAGCGCGAACAGCAACATCGGGATCGAGGCGTCGCCGAGCATCTTGATCGCGGTGTAGAGCGGCGCCGGCAGGCTCGTCCCGGACAGGCTCACTGCGACGCCCAGCACGGTCGCCGCCATCACCGGGGTTTTCAGCAGTTGCACGAGCCGCATGCGGTGAGCCAGCATGTAGGGGCCCATCGAGAAGTGCAGCACCATCTCCACCAGGAACAGGATGATCGCCGCGCCAAGGGCCGCTTCGCCGAAGGCGAGCACGATGAGCGGGATGCCCATGTTGCCGGAATTGTTGAACATCATCGGCGGCACGAAGGTCTTCGCGTCGACCTTCAGCAGCCGCGCCACCGGCCAGGCGAGCAGGCCGGAGCCGAGGATCACCAGCGCGCCTGCGAGCGCCAGCTGCCAGTAGTGCGCGAAGTCGAATTCCTTGGAGGCGAGTGCAGCGAACACCAGCGCCGGCACCAGCACGTCCATGCTGATCTGGTTGGTGACGCCGATGTCGGGACGCTTGACCCGCCCGTACCACCAGCCGATGCCGATGATCGCGAACACGGGGAAGACGATGGAGAGGATGCGCAGGCCGAGCATCGCGAAATGGTAGCCTGAATGCCTGCCGGTGCGCGCGGCTCGCCCGGATCGCGTGCCGTGTTTACGTTCCGGCGGTGAGCGAGGGGTGCGACTCGCCCTGCGCGTGCCGCAGCCAGGCGTAGTAGGCGTCATACATCACCATGCCTTGCTGCAGCATCGCGTGGTCGTCCGCATAGAGCGCAGACAGTCCCAGCGACTGCGCCAGCAGGCCGGCGCATTGCGGCGCCAGGTCGAGCCGGCCGGTGTCGGCGCCGCGCACGATGACGGCGAGTTGCTGCAAGGCCGGATCAGTCAATCCGTGCAGACGCAAAAAGGCATCGAAGCTGCACAGTTCGCCTACGTGGCCATATTCCACACCGGGAATGTCGTAGGGCGTCGCGCCGGTCTCTTCAGCCACTTTCATCACGTCGTCGGCAGGCACGTAGAGGAACTCGGCTGCCGGGTCGATGAAGCGCGCGACCAGCCAAGGGCAGGCGATGCGGTCGATCTTCGGCCGCGCGCGGGTGACCCATTTCATTTTTTCGCGACCTTGCCGCCCGCCGCCTTGTATGCCTCGAGGCCGCCTTCGATGTAGCGTGCCTTGACGCCGGCGGCATGCAGGCGGTCGACCACGCTGTTCGACACGCTGCCGCCGCGCACGCAGTAGATCACCACGTCCTGGGTGAGCGGCAGCGCGCCGATCCAGACGTCGATCTTGTCCGGGTTCTTCCACATCGCGCCGGGGATGATTTCATCGGACGCGGCGTAATCGGCCTCGGGACGCACGTCGAATACCAGCGTGCTGTCCGGGTCGACCTTTGCGGGCGGGATGGTGCGCGGCAGGTCCGGGCATTTGTCGGTCGGCGCACCGCAGCCGCAGCGCTTCAGGGGTTGGGTTCCGGGTTCCATGGTGTCCTCACATCAATAACGAATAAGCCAGTCCGAGCAGGGCGCATGCGCCGATCACCTTCATGATGTCGGCCTTGTATTTCCACAGGGCGACGAAGGATGCGGCGGCGACGATGAGCGGAAACCCGTCGAAGCTGCCGGCGAACGGCGCGTCGGCCGTGCCCTGCGGCCAGAAGGTATGCCAGGCGAAGAATACCGCCAGATTGAGGATCACGCCGACTACCGCCGCGGTGATGCCGGTCAGCGGGGCGGTGAAGCGGATCTCGCCGCGAGTGGCCTCGACCAGCGGGCCGCCGGCAAGGATAAACAGAAAGGACGGCAGGAAGGTGAAGAAGGTCGCCACCGTCGCGCCTGCAAGCCCCGCCGCCACCGGGTTGTCGAACACCCCCTTGGCGACGCCGCCGAGATAACCGACCCAGGTGACGACCATGATCAGCGGCCCCGGCGTGGCTTCGCCCAGCGCCAGACCGTCCATCATCTGCGGCCCGGTCAGCCACTGGAAGTGCTCGACCCCGCCCTGGTAGACGTAGGGCAGCACCGCATAAGCGCCACCGATGGTGAGGAAGGCGGCCCGGGTGAAGAAATCGCCCATGTGGAAGAGATCCGGCATTCCGGAGATCGCGGCCATCGCCCCCAGCCAGATCAGCACGAAGGCACCGAGCTTCCACGCGAGCTTGCGCCAGGAGAAGCGCGCGTGGGCCGGCGGGGGGGTGTCGTCGTCGATGATGGCCGGACCGTATTCGCGGGCGCTGACGCCGTGGCCGCCGCCGCTCTTGAACTTGTGCGGCGCGAACTTGCCGCCGAGCGCGCCGAGCAGCCCGGCAGCCAGCACGATCCATGGAAACGCGATGTCGAAGAAGAAGATGCCGATGAAGGCGAGCGCCGCCATCGCCCACAGCACTTCGTTTTTCAGTGCCCGGTTGCCGATGCGCCAGGCCGCGAACAGCACGATCGCCACCACCGCCGGCTTGATGCCGTAGAAGATTCCCTGCACCAGCGGCAGGTCGCCATAGGCGAGATACAGGCCGGCCAGCACAGACAGCAGCAGAAAGGAAGGCAGGAAGAACAGCACGCCGGCGACGATGCCGCCGCGGATGCCGTGCATCAGCCAGCTGATGTAGATCGCCAGCTGGGTCGCCTCGGGGCCGGGCAGCAGCATGCAGTAGTTGAGCGCATGAAGATAGCGATGCTCGGAAATCCAGCGGCGTTTCTCCACCAGCTCCTGATGCATCATCGAAATCTGCCCGGCGGGGCCGCCGAAGCTGATGAAGCCGAGCTTGAGCCAGTATTTGAAGGCTTCGCCGGGGGTGGGGCGCGCGGGTGCGGTAGTGGGGGCGGTGTCCAAGAAAAATGCTCCAAGTCAAAAGATAGAAACCAGTCTTGGACGGGACACCGTCTTGTGAGCAGAAACCCAGACGCCGGGGGCTGGCGCCCCGACGCCGCGATTCTAGCGCCGGCCCGTACGATGCGGCAAGCCGGACTGCCATGGT
>JADFDN010000050.1 GCA_018262815.1 Thiobacillus sp. | reverse complement strand
GGTTCTTTAAAAGCTGGATTCCGGCCTGTGCCGGAATGACGAAATGCGGATTTGAGGGTAGATCCTGCGAGACTCAGGCCGCCTCGACCATCCCCACCGCCTCTTCCACGTCCACCGCGACGATGCGCGACACGCCCTGCTCCTGCATGGTGACGCCGGCCAGATGCTGGGCCATTTCCATGGTGACGCGGTTATGGGTGATGAAGAGGAACTGCGTCTGGTCCGACATCGCCTTGACCAGGTTGCAGTAACGCTCGGTGTTGGCGTCGTCGAGCGGCGCGTCGACCTCGTCCAAGAGGCAGAACGGCGCCGGGTTGAGCTTGAACATCGCGAACACCAGCGACAGCGCGGTCAGCGTTTTCTCGCCGCCCGAGAGCAGGTGGATCGAGGCGTTCTTCTTGCCGGGCGGCTGCGCGAACACCTGCACCCCGGCGTCGAGCAGTTCGTCGCCGGTGAGGATCAACCGCGCCTGGCCGCCGCCGAACAACTGCGGGAACAGTTCGCCCATGTGCTGGTTGACGGTGTCGAAGGTCTCTTTCAGCCGCGCGCGCGATTCCTGGTCGATGCGGCGGATCGCATCCTCCAGCGTGGTGACGGCTTCCAGCAGGTCGGCGCATTGCGCGGCGAGGTACTCGGCGCGCTCCTGCGCCTGGGTCAGTTCGTCGAGCGCGGCGAGGTTGACCGCGCCGAGGCCGGCGATCTCGTTCTGCAGGCGGTTGATTTCAGTCTGCAGCTGGGCGGGCCTGGGGCTGTCGGCCAGCCCGGATTCGAGGCTGGCCTCGTCGGCCGCCGCCTCGCGCAGCTGCAGTTCGAACTGCGACTGCATCAGCATCGCTTCCTGATCCTTCAGCTTCAGCTGCTCGATGGTACGGCGCAGCGGGTCGAGCCCCTGTTCGCAGGCCATGCGCGCCTCGTCGTGGCCGCGCAGCTGCGCGGTGAGGCCCTCCAGCGCGTCGCGCGCGGCGGCCAGCGCGGTTTCGGTTTCGGTGCGCGTGGTCAGGGCAAGTTGCAGCTCGGCGTCGAGCGCGTCGGCCGGAAGGCGCGCCAGTTCTTCGCGCGCCTGCGCCAGACGGGTCTCGTCGTCGGCGATTTCCTGGTCGATGCGCGCCAGCGCGTCGCCGAGTTCCTTGATCTTGCTGGTGCAGGTGGTCAGCGCGAAACCTGCTTCCTGGTGCCGCCGCTCGGCCGCGCGCTGCAATTCGCGCGCCTCAAACACCGCGCGGTCGGCCTGATCGCGCAGCTGGCGTGCGGCATAGAGCGCCTCGCGGGCGACGTCGCCCTGCGCACGGTATTCCTTGAGGCGTGCCTCGAGCGAATCCAGCGTGGTGCGCTCGCTGGCCTGCAGACGGGTGACTTCGTCGAGTTCCTGGGCGATCTGCGTGGCACGGCTCTGCACCCGTTCCACCGCCTGCTGCAGGCGCAGCAGCTCCATCTGCGCGGTGTGGTGGCGGCTCTGCGTCTGGCCGGTCTGCGCGCGCAGCGCCTGGACCTCGCGCTGGCGCTCCATGTAGCGCTGCTGCGTCTCGGCGTAGGCAGCCTCGAGCGCGGCCACCTCGTCGCGCAGGCGCACGGCGTCGCTGCTCAGCCGTTCGAGCTCGCGGCCACGCGCAAGAATGCCTTCGACCGCGGTGTGCGGGCCGTGGAACGTGACGCTGTGGCGGGTGAACAGATGGCCCTGCGGCGTAACGGCATATTCGCCGGCTGCGAGGCTGGCCGCACGTGCGCGCGCCGCATCCGCGTCGTCGGCCCAGTAGACGCCGGCAAGCCAGTCGTCCAAAGCCGCGCGCACGGCAGCATCGTCGCTGTCGATCTTGCTGGCCAGCCCTTCCGGCGCGGCCGCGGCCGAGGCGCCCTGCCCGGCCCAGACGGTGAGACGGGCCGGCGGCGCATCGGCGAACCAGTCGGACGCCGCATCGGCCGCCACCGCCTGCAGGCGCTCCCGCAATACGGCCTCGACCGCGGCCTCCCAGCCGGGGGCAACACGCAGTTTTTCCCACAGGCGCGGTGCGCTGTCGAGGCCACGCTGGCGCAACCAGCCGCCGAGCTTCTCGTCGGCCTTCAGGCTTTCCTGCAATTTTTTCAGCGCCGCGAGTTCGGCCTCGGTCTGGTGCAGGGTCTTGCGCGCGGTTTCGAGTTCGCGCGTGTGCCGGGTGCGGGCGGCTTCAAGCTCGGGCAGCGCGGTCTCGGCGTCCTTCAGCCCGGCCTGCGCGGTCGCCAGCGCCTGCGCCAGCTCCTCGACCTCGACCTGCTTCTTCGCCAGACCGGCTGCATCCGGACGCGGCAACTGCGCCTGTTCCTGGGCAAGCCGACGCTGGCGTGCGTCCAGCTGTTCGAGCTGGCGTTTGGTATGGCCGAGGCTGTTCTCGTCGACCTGGCGCGACTGATCCAGCTGCGACACCGCGCGCTGCGTCTCGCCCACGCCCTGCTGCGCTTCGCGCAGCGCGGCTTCCTTCTGCGGCAGGGTGCTGTCGGTGGCCTCGCGGGCGGCGGCCTCGGCCTCCGTCAGCGCAGCCTGCAAGCCGGGCTGCTGCGCAGTCACCTCGTTCAGCGCGTCCGCAGTCGAGGCTCGCCGCGACTGCTGAGATTCCATTCGTGCAGTGAGATCCTGCACCTGGCGATAGAGCCGATCGCGGGTGGCGTTCTGGTGCGCCATCGTCTGCTCGATGCGGGCGACCTCGGATTGCGCCTGGTAATACGCGGCCTGCGCGGTATTGAGCGTGTCCTGCCCGGCGAACTGGGTCTGGCGCGCGGTTTCCAGAGTCGATTCGATATGCCGCAGGCGCGCGGTTTCGGCTTCCAGCTTGTTCTGCGCCTCGGTCAGGTCCTTGTCGATGCGCGCGCGCTGCTGGGCGGCGTCGTGCTTGCGGGCGAACCACAGGCGGTGCTGGGCAAACGTCAGATCGGCCTGCAGGCTGCGGTAGTGCTGGGCGACCTCGGCCTGCGCGGTAAGCTTCTCGACCTGGGTCTTGAGTTCGCGCTGGATGTCCTCGACGCGATTCATGTTGTCGCGCGCGTCCTTCAGCCGGGCCTCGGTTTCCTTGCGGCGTTCCTTGTACTTGGACACACCCGCGGCCTCTTCCAGATAGCCGCGCAGTTCTTCCGGCTTCGCCTCGATCAGGCGCGAGATCATGCCCTGCTCGATGATGGCGTAAGCGCGCGCGCCGACGCCGGTGCCGAGGAACAGATCGGCGACGTCGCGCCGCCGCACCCGCATGTTGTTGATGTAATAGGTGGAGTCGCCGCTGCGGTCGAGCACGCGCTTGACCGCGATTTCCGAATACTGCGACCACTGCCCGGCGGCGCGGCCGAGTTCGTTGTTGAACGCAAGTTCCACCGAGGCGCGCGAGGCCGGCTTCCTGGTGCCCGATCCGTTGAAGATCACGTCCTGCATGGTTTCGCCGCGCAGGTGCTTGGCCGACGATTCACCGAGCACCCAGCGCACCGCGTCGATGACGTTCGACTTGCCGCAGCCGTTCGGTCCCACCACGCCGGTCAGCTGCGCGGGGACGGGAATGACGGTGGGATCGACGAAACTCTTGAAACCGGCAAGTTTGATGTGGGTTAAACGCAAGACAGCGGACCTAAGCTTTTATAATGTGTCGTCTCAACGCGCCTGCCGCTATTCGTATTGTCATGTGGCAAGCGACGTTCTGATTTTCGCCACATTCTACACCGAGCCCCGTATGCCCTCCACGCCCGCCAAGACCCTGGAAACCTTTCCCAATCCCAAACCTGGACGCGACTTTCACATCCACATGGAAGTCCCTGAATTCACGTGTCTTTGCCCCAAGACCGGCCAGCCGGATTTCGCCACGCTGATCCTCGACTACATCCCCGACAAGACTTGCGTCGAGCTGAAGAGCCTGAAGCTCTATATGTGGAGTTTCCGCGAGGAAGGGCATTTTCACGAGGATGTCACCAACCGCATCCTCGACGACCTAGTGAAGGCGACCAAGCCCCGCTATATGAGACTCACCGCCAAGTTCTACGTGCGCGGCGGCATCTTCACCAACGTGGTGGCGGAGCACCGCAAGAAAGGCTGGCAGCCGGCCCCGCGCGTCGACCTCACGCAGTTCGAACACCAGTCGAACACACGCGGATAAGGGCCTGATAATGCTGATTTCGCACCTGCGTTGCCGCGAGAAAGCGACGGATGCAAGGCGCGGCGCGGCGCAGCGCCGGAGCGTCGCCCCTCGGAACGCGGGCAGCGCAGGCGAACACCAGCTCGCGTCGGACGTGAGCGGCGCTGCTACGGTTCGCTTCGCTGCCCAACTTCGCAGGGGCCACGCTACGCGAGCCATCCCGAATCGGCCTCGTCGCAGGCGTGAAATCAGCATTAACAGGCCCTAACTTTGTTTTTTCTAGGCATCGACTTCGGAACCAGTGGCGCCCGCAGCTGCGTCATCGACGCCGAAGGCACGATCGTGGCCGAGGACAGGCGCGACTTCGGCACGCTGGACGACTACGAGCGCGCCGGCATCTGGCGCGATGCGCTGTGGGACCTGGTCGCCTCGCTGCCGCCGCCGATCCGCACCCAGTTGTCGGACATCGCGCTCGACGGCACCTCGGGGACCGTGCTGGCCTGCGACGAGGAACTCTCGCCGCGCCACCCGCCGCTGCTCTACAACGACGATCGCGCGGTCGAAGAAGCCGCGCTGATCGCCAAAACGGCCACCCCGGGCCATCCTGCCGCCGCCGTCACCTCGGGGCTCGCCAAGGTGCTGTGGCTGAAAAAGCGGCTCGGCCTCACCGGTGCGCGTCTCTATCTCAACCAGGCCGACTGGCTGTCGGGACTGCTGACCGGCCGCGTCGGCATGACCGACTATCACAACGCCCTCAAGATGGGCCTCGATCTCGACGAGTTGAAGTGGCCGGCCTGGGTCGAATATCTGGCCGACGTCGACTACCTGCCGGTGCCGGTCGCGCCCGGCGCCCGCCTCGCCACCATATCGCGCCCGCGTGCGCGCTATCTCGGCGTGAACCCAGGCTGCATGGTGCACGCAGGCACCACCGACTCGATCGCCGCCTTCCTCGCGGCCGGCGTCAGCCAGAGCGGCGACGCCGTCACTTCGCTCGGCAGCACGCTGGTGCTGAAGCTGCTGTCCGATACCCGGGTGGAATCCACCGAACACGGCGTCTATTCGCATTGGTTCGGCGACCGCTGGCTGGCCGGCGGCGCCAGCAATGCCGGCGGCGCGGTGCTGCGGCAGTTCTTCGACGACCGCACGCTGGCCGCGCTGAGTGAACAAATCGACCCCGCCGTCGCCAGTCCGCTCGATTACCTGCCATTGCCCAGGTCCGGCGAGCGCTTCCCGATCAACGACCCCACGCTGGCGCCACGCCTCACGCCGCGCCCGGCCGACGACGCCGAATTCCTGCACGGCCTGCTGGAAAGCCTCGCCCGCATCGAAGCGCAGGGGTATGCGCTGCTGGCCGGGCTGGGGGCCACGCCCGTGCGTCGGGTCGACACGGCCGGCGGCGGTGCGCAGAACCCCGTCTGGACGCGCATCCGCGAGCGCCGTCTGGGCGTGCCGGTGGCGCGCGCCGGCCATACCCAGGCCGCCTACGGCACCGCCCTGCTGGCGCGCGACGGCCAGCAGCGTTTCGCCTCCGTTCCGCTCTGAAGGCCCCCGCCTACAACTAAAGTTGTATATCAATCGCTGAACCCATGTCCTATGGTGGGGGCAGTCGCCGCACCGCGCAGAACGCTGACTGGCGTGTTCTCCGGCGCTGCGGTGGCTCCACCGGGAGACGACACAATGAAAATACGCAATCACCGTCTGACACGGGACGATGGATCTGCGTTGCCCTATCTCGCCAGCCCTCATGCGGGCAGGGGCATTTCGCCCCGTTTTCTGGTCCTGCATTACACCGCCGGCAGCAGTGCGGCCGGCACGGTGGCCTGGTTCTGCAGCCTGGCCTCCCGCGTCTCCGCCCATCTGGTCATCGCGCGCGACGGCTCGGTGACCCAGTTGGTCCCGTTCAACCGTGAAGCCTGGCATGCCGGACAATCGCGCTGGGGCAGCCTGTCCGGCCTCAATCACCACAGCATCGGCATCGAACTCGACAATGCCGGCTGCCTGATCCGGAGCGGCGGCAAATGGGTCTCCCCGCTCAGCCGCCGCAGCTACCCCGACCGCGAAGTCACCGTCGCCTGCCACCGCAACGACCCGCCCGGCACCCCGCCCTGCGGCTGGCATGCCTACACCCCGGAACAGATCGAAGCCACGCTGGAATGCGGCATGGCACTGATCGATCAATACAGTCTTGCCGACGTGCTGGGACACGACGACATCGCGCCCGGGCGCAAGCGCGACCCGGGGCCGGATTTCCCGCTGGAATCGGTGCGCGCGCGCCTGCTGGGGCGCAGCGACGACCACCCCGAGCGCTACCGCACCACTGCCCGGCTCTATGTACGCAGCGGACCGGGACCCGAGTGTGCGGCCCTGCCGGGCACTCCCCTGCCTCCGGCCACCGAGGTCGAGGTGCTGGCCAAACGGGGGCTGTGGTGGGAAGTCGACGTCATCGGCGAGGTCAACGGCGTGATGGACATCGTCGGCTGGTGCCACAGCAAATATCTGGAGGCTCTCTGATGGCGCCCGCCCAAACTGCCCTCTTTAGAACCCTCCCCCCAACGGGCGCCTCGCGCGCCCAAGCCGATTAATGGCCGAGGCACCGACCTCGCTCGACTGGGACACCGTCCACGCCCAGGAGCGCGCGACCATCCGCGAACCCGATGGCCGCCATGACGGGCCCGACCGGCCGCTGACCGGACTTGCCTTCTCCGGCGGCGGCATCCGCAGCGCCACCTTCAATCTCGGCATCACCCAGGCGCTGGCGGAGCTGCGTTTGTTGAGGCAGTTCGACTACCTGTCGTGCGTCTCGGGCGGCGGCTACATCGGCGGCTGGCTGTCGGCCTTCATCCACCTCAAGTGCAACGGCCGGGTCGAGGATGCCGAACCGCGGCTGCAGAGCGGCGGCACGGAAAATCCCGCAATCCGCTTCCTGCGGAGCTACAGCAACTACCTCACCCCCAAGGCCAGCTTCTTTTCCGCCGACACGCTGACCGCGGTGGCCACCTATCTGCGCAACCTCTATCTCAACCTCGTGCTGTTGCTGCTGACGCTCGGCGGACTGCTTCTGCTGCCGCGCCTGCTGGTCTGGTTCGTCCGCTGGATCACCGGGTGGGAAGGCACGCACGCCGCAACCGACGCCAGACTGCTGCCGCTGTTTGGCGGCGGCATCCTGCTCATCGTCGTGGCCATGCTGTTCATCGGCTTCAACCTGGGCAGCCGCGGCGCCTTCAGAAGCCGCCCGTTCTACACCCGACAGGCCGGCGTGCTGGCGCTGGTGGTGCTGCCGGTGCTGCTGTCGGCGTGGCTCATTGCCTATGGCTTCTATGCCGGCGCGGCAAAGCTGGACGGGATTTCACCCGGCGGCTGGGTGCTGTGGGGCATGCTGGTCTATGTCCCGCCCTGGCTGGTGGGATGGGCGCTGGGACGGTTTCTCGGCCATCGGCATCGCGATCAGCCGCGATTCACCCCAGGCCGCATCGCCGCCATGGGCGGTTACGCACTGCTGGCGGGGGCGCTCGGGGGCCTGCTGCTCGCCGCGTTTGCCGAAGTGGCCGAATGGATCCGCCAGGTGGGCACCGGTTACAGCGGCTCGTGGATCGCATCGGCCCTCGCCACCGCCCTGCTGCTGAAATTCTATTCGCTCACGGTGGTGGGCCATATCGGTTTGATGGGCCGCTATTTCTCGCACGACTCGCGCGAATGGTGGGCTCGGCTGGGCGGATGGGTGCTGCTCGCTTCGCTGGTGTGGGCCACCCTGTTCAGCATCGTCTACATCGCCCCGGCCTTCTTCCGCTGGGCGCCGGAAGCCTTCGTCGCAGCAGGCGGCGTGACCTGGGTGCTGTCGACGGCCACCGGCGTGCTGCTGGGACGCGGAGGCAAAACCGCCGGCGACACCCGAAGGACCTGGCGCGATCGCGCCGCCCAGGTGATGCCTTATGTCTTCATCATCGGCCTGCTGGGCCTGCTGTCGTTCGGCCTGCATCAACTGCTGATGCTGCCGCTGTTCTGCAACGGATGTGAAGAGCATGTCCGGACCTCCACGCAGTTCATGTCCGTGCTCCACCAGGAATCCGACAATTTCCAGCGTGCCGATATCGGCTGGGTGGCGCTGCTGTGCGCCGGCAGCCTGGGTGCTGCTGCCGCCCTCGCGTGGCGTATCGACGTCAACCTGTTCTCGATCTATCACTTCTACCGCCAGCGCCTGGTGCGCTGCTATCTGGGAGCCTCGCGCTGCAAGATTCGCGTGCCGCATCCGTTCACCGGCTTCGATCCGCGCGACGACCTCAGGCTGGCCGACCTCTGCAGCATGCCGCTGGGCAAGCCGCAATGCCAGCGCCCCTATCCCATCCACAACACCGCGATGAACCTGGTCGCCGGCAAGCAGCTCGCCTGGCAGGAACGGCGCGCCGCCGCATTCGCCTTCACCCCCATGGCCTCCGGCTACAGCTTCACCCTGCCCGACGAAAAGGGCCAGCTGCTCAGCCATTACCGCCCCACCGCGCACTACATGGAAGGCGTGTGGATGGGCTCGGCGATGGCCATCTCGGGCGCGGCCGCCTGCCCCAACATGGGTTATCACAGCTCGCCCGCGCTGACCTTCCTGATGACCGTGTTCAACGTCCGGCTCGGTCACTGGAGCCCCAACCCGGCCAACGAAAACCACTGGACGAAACACGATCCGCCGTTCGGCGGCATCTACCTGCTGAGCGAACTGTTCGGCCGCACCCAGCACAGCTCGCCTTTCGTCTATCTGTCCGACGGCGGCCATTTCGAGAACCTCGGCATCTACGAACTGGTGCGACGGCGCTGCACCTGCATCGTCGCCATCGACGCCGGCGAGGACGGCAACAGCCATTTCGAGGATCTCGGCAACGCCATCCGCAAGTGCTACGCCGACTTCGGCGTGGTCATCGACATCCACGCCGAAGACCTGGAAAGCGGCTACTCCGCCATCGGCCGCGTGTTCTACCCGCCCCGCGCAGGAAGCCAGGAACAGCCGACGGAAGGCCACCTGATCTACATCAAGCCGCGGCTCACCGGAACCGAGCCCGCCGACCTCCTCAACTACAAGTGCACCCACCCCGGTTTTCCGCACGAATCGACCGCGGACCAATGGTTCGACGAATCGCAGTTCGAGAGCTACCGCAAGCTCGGCCATCACATCGGCAAGGCCGTATTCGACGCCGCGCTGATCGAGGCTGCCCAGCGCCAGGAAATGGCCGGAGACAGCGGACCGCTGATGCCGTGGCTGTGCGAAATCCTGCGCGAACGGCGCGATGAGACCGCTTGAAAGCCCCCCATCCTTGACTAAGGTTCAGGGCAGTCTGTCCTGCCCACAGGAGAGCACGATGAAGACTTCGTTCTGGCTAGGCCTCTTCAGCATCGCAGCCATCGCCGCACTGGCCTGGCTCACCCACCAGCCCGAAACCGCGCGCGCCACGTTGCCGTCGGCCACCGTCACGGCGCAAGTCCTCCCCGATGTTTTCCCCGCCACGCCTGATGCGGCTTCTCTCTACACCGACGCCGGTTTCCACGAAGCCGAAGCCGGCCTGTCGCCCTCGGCGCGCGCCGGCCGCGAAATCTGGTTCAAGGCCACGGCCGGCAACGCGCGCTTCCATACCTACACCTTCCAGCAGCGCGTCACCGCGCTGATCGACTGGTTCGGCGTACTGCGCGGCGACGCGCGCGACACCCGCTTCAGGACCTGGGGGCTGATCAACGATCCGGGCTGCTGCACGCCGGGCTCCGCCGGCTGCCCCGCCAAAAGCTACGAGGAGACCTACGGCTTCGACTGGTGCCCCGGCGACGAGGCGCTGCTGAAGTTCGTCGGCAAGCCGGGCTACCGCGACCCCGCCTGCGACTTCAAGGACGCCAGCACCGCCGCAAGCGACCCCGACGGCCACAAGCAGGGACGCGAGGTCAGCTGCAACCTCGCCTTCGGCACCTCCACCGGCGCGCTCGGCTTCCGCAAGTTTCCCAACCCGCGCTTCGACGCGGCGGCGTGGAAGCAGGTCAACGGCCGCCTCGGCACCTGGGAAGGCTACAACCGCAAGCTGTCGGACGACCCGGCCCGTTCCGATTTCAAGGTGCGCAAGCTGGCCGACGCCTCGATCGAACCGCCCTTCCTGATCGGCACCGCGTGCGCCTCGTGCCACGTCGCCTTCAATCCCGCCAGGCCGCCGGCTGATCCCGAACACCCGAAATGGGAAAATCTCTCCGGTCTGGTCGGCAACCAGTACATCCGCGTCTCCGAAATCCTCATTTCCGGCATGCCGCACGACGACCTGCTGTGGCAGATCTTCGCCCACGCCCGCCCCGGCACCTCCGACACCTCGGCGATCCCCAACGACCAGGTCAACAACGCCGGCACCATCAATGCGCTGATCAACACGGCGCAGCGTCCCACGTTCGCCGGCGAGAAGGTCAACCGCTGGCGCAAGGTCGCGGCGTGTCCCGCGGGCGCCAAGGAATCGACATGCTGGTGCGAACCCGGCAAACCCGGCAAGTGCTGGGAGAAATCCATCAAGAGCGAAACCGTCCATCACATCCTCAAGGGAGGCGGCGACTCGATCGGAGCGCTCGGCGCAATCCAGCGCGTCTATTTCAACATCGGTTCGTGCGCCGAGCAGTGCTGGGTCAACCACCTCACCGACCTGCGCCAGCTCGACCCGCAGGCGCGCAACTTCGGCCAGACGCCGTTCGACATCGGCCAGTGCCGGCGCGACTGCCCCAATTTCCGCGCGGTGGAGGACCGCCTGCACAACATCCTCGATTTCTTCCTCACCGCACCCGAAGGCCATGCCGTCGACCTCGTCGAGGCGCGCGCCAACCAGCGGGGCGCGCCCTACGCTCAAGCGGAACTGGTGAGCGACCTCGAACGCGATTTCGGCAAGGATGCCGTCTCGCGCGGCCAGCAGGTGTTCGTCGCCAACTGCGCACGCTGCCATGCCAGCGGCAAGCCGCCGTTCGAGGCCGTCGATTTCCGCGCCCTAGACGGCAAGACCGGCCTGCGCGCCGACTGGCTGGGCAACGACGTGCCCATTCCGGTCACCGAAGTCGGCACCTACCGCTGCCGCTCGCTGCATTCCAACCACATGCGCGGCCACGTCTGGGAGCAGTTCGCCAACGAGGACTACCACGCGCGCAAAACCGTGTCCGGCCTCATCGAGCCGCACGACGGCGGGCGCGGCTATTACCGCAACGTCTCGCTGCTGAACCTGTGGGCCCACGCGCCCTTCCTGCACAACAACTCGGTCGGCCCCGAACTGTGCGGCTGGGGCGGCGACAAGGCCAATCCCTACGAGCTGTACCGCTCCAGTTACGTCGACACCAGCCAGCCCGGCAACCCGCCGCTGGCGAAAGACAAGCAACCGGCGTGCTGGGCCTACGACCCATCGGTCGACGGCCGCTTCAAGCTCTACGTCGCGTCGATGCGCGACCTGCTCAATCCGGCCGAACGCATCCCCAAGGCGACCAAGGTCGATCAGGACATCGTGCTCGACATCGGCCCGCGCATCTTCGACGGCAAGGAAGAGAAACGCCTGGTCGGCTTCACCGTGCGGGTTCCGGCCGGCGCCACCGCGGGCAATGTCGGCAACTTCCGCCACAAGGATTTCATCGTCGACCTGGTGCGCGCCAAGCTCAAACCCAAGGAACTCGAAGCCCGGCTCGCCACGATGCTGCCCGCCGCCGAGGCCAGGAAACTCGCTGACGAAATGCAGACCATCGGCCGCGCCATCGTCACCGACCCCGACCGCCTGGTCGAGGTGGTGAAAGAAGCGCGCGCCCGCACGCCGGCGCTATGGCAGGTCTATTCGTCGTGCAGCGCGGAAATCGAAAACGACGGCCATCGCTTCGGCGAGGACCTGTCCGACGCCGACAAGAACGCGCTGATCGCCTTTTTGGCGACGCTGTAAGGGAGAGCATCATGAATGCACGCACAATTCTTCTCGCCGCCGCGCTCGTCCTGTCCGCATCGGGCTGCGACAAGCTTGACGACTGGTTCGGCAGCAAGCCCGACATTGCGTTCGCCCCCTACGGCGACGACTACGCCAGCAAGCCGGACTTCGCACAGGTCGAATACGAGCATCCCATACCGCTGCAGGAACTCGCCAGGATCACGCCCAAATACCTTGCCGGTCTCAATCAGGAAGAGCTCGACCAGCTCTATGCGCGGCTGAGCTCGGGGCCGATTCCCGACGGGCCCTTCGATGGAGAAATCGTGTTTCCGCGGGGCAGTTCGGGCAAGCTGCGCGTCGCCGAAATCATCGGCGGGCTCAAGGGCCTGGGCGTGAATTTCAAGGGCAGGATGCTCGAGACTGCAGGCGAAGCCCTGTGGAAGGGCAAGGTGTTCTACCGCGACCAGAAGGTGCTGCGCAACCGCATCCAGGACCTCGCCGTGCTGCGGCCGGTGATCGGCCCCGGCGACATCCCGAAGATCGACGTCGACGGCCGCGACGCCTGGCTGCTGTTTCCGGCCAAGCTCTATTGCGGACAAAGCCTGATCGACTCGCGCCGCGAATCGATCATCATCGATTACGCCTTCACCGACGAAATCCGCGGCTACCGCGAGAAGCCCGATTTTCTCGCCGGACGCCGCGGCCTCAAGGTGCGCGACGAAATCCGCATGGTGCGGCCCGGCCTCTATCTCGGCCGCGCCTACATGGACCACGCCTTCATCCTCAACTTCGTGCTCGTCAACAAGGACGTGGACAAGGCCGGCCGTGCCGAATTCGAGACCGGCCAGATCCGCGACGACTGCTGGTCCGGCACGCAGAAACGGGTGCTGGCGGCACGCTAGCGTCATGAGACCGGGCTGGCTCACGCTCATGTTCGCCGCCGCACTGATCCTCTCGCATCCGGTCCCCGCGCTGGATGACCTGCCGCCGGCCGGGCGCTCGCGCTTCGATCAGCTGATCGGCAGCCAGCCGGTGCCGTTTCCGTTTTCCCGACTGGTCGACACGATCAACCGCCAGATGCAGACCGACGCGGGCGACCTGCCGCCCCTGAAAGTCACGCTGATCCCGCTCGGCCGTTCGCTGCAGCGCGACGCCGGCGCGCCGGACTTTTTTCGCTATCCGCGCGTGGTCGCCGCTGCCGACGGCACCGGCAGGCCGGGCATCCCGCCGCTGAAGGACCGGCTGTTCCTCGGCTATCACGAGAAGGGCACGGTCATCGAAGTCATCAGCTACAACGATGCCTCCGGCCGCTTCGAATTCCAGGTCGTGCGCGATTACCGGAAAGGGACAAGCCCGCAGGTGTTCTATGCACGGCGCAGCCTGTGTCTCGCCTGTCACCAGAACGCCGCGCCGATCTTCGCCCGCCCGCTGTGGGACGAAACCCCGGCCAATCCGGCGATCGCCGCGCGCCTGAAGGATGCGCGGCGCGATTTCTACGGGGTCAGGCTGACCGGCACCGACATCGCCTACTTCATCGACGCATCCACCGATCGCGCCAGCCTGTTCGCCGTCTGGCAGACGCTGTGGCAGCGGGGCTGCGGCCCGGACGAAGCCGGCGAGCGCTGCCGCATGCAGGCCTTCGCCGCGGCGCTCGCATACGCGCGCCATCGCACAGTGCCGGCGGCCGATGTCCTGCCGGCGCTCGACCGCAACTGGAACGCCCGCTGGCCCGACGGCCTGGACCTACCCAATCCCGACCTGCCCAACCGCGACCCGCTCGCCGCCCTGCAGGACCCGGCCAACGATCCGCTGCTGCTGCGCCCGCCGCTCGAAACCTGGCGCGCAGCGGACAAGACCGCTTTCGTCGTCGGGCTCGCCGGCATGCTCGATGCCAACGCCGTGCAGCGATTGGCCGACAGCGAACTCGCCGGCCCGCTCGAACGTTTGCGCGCGCGCGGCGCATTTTCCGTCCGTCCGTTCAGCCACGCCCTGCTCGACAATCTGCTGGGCGAACTCGGCACACCGCGCCTGGCTCGCCCGGTCCGTCTGCCGCCGGCACGCATGGAACCGGTGTCCGCCGCTCGCGATGCCGGTCCGCTCGTCGCGCCCTTCCGCACCCACTGCGCCAGCTGCCACGACACCACACTGCCGCACCCGCCAAACTTCCTGCACGGCAGCCCGGCCGACGTCGAAGCCCGTCTCGATCAGTGTGCCGAGCGCATCGTCGTGCGCCTCGGCATGGCTGGCCTCCCGCAATCCTCACGCAGCAAGCCGCCGATGCCGCCGGCCGCGGCACTCGCCAGCCGCGGCATCGATCCTGCGCACTGGGCTGCCTCACCCGAACTCGACGTGCTGAAACGCCTGGCCGCCAGCCGCCTGCGCGGCCAGGATCCAGCCAGCCTGTTGCGGCGGCCTTACGCGCAATTGCGGCCCTGTCTGCCAACCCCTTCGTATGCGGAGCCGTCGCGATGAGCACGCCCGAAGCCCGCTGCTCCGGTTGCCGTTTCTTCCTGTGGGCCCTGCTGATCCTGTTCGCGCTCGGCGCGCTCGGCGCTGCGATCCGCTTCCTGCCCGACCGTCCCGTCACCTACGACAACCCGCTCGAACATTTCAAGTACGGCTCCACCGGCGGCGAACGCAACATGGGATTTCCCTACTGGCTGTTCCAGGTGCTGCCAGAAATCTGTCCCGACCTGCTGCCGGGCAAGGGCTACGAATCGCTCGGCTTCATATACGAACCCGGTCGCGACCTGCCGGTGGGCATGTCGAAACGGCGGCATCTCGGCATCGACCGCGTGTTTCTCAACTGCGCGGTGTGCCACACCGCCACCGTGCGCACCGCGGCCATCGCGCGGCCCATGCTGGTCGCCGGCATGCCGGCCAACCAGCTCGACCTGATGGGCTTCCAGAAATTCGTCCAGGCCTGCGTTAACGACCGCCGCTTCACCCCGACGCAGGTGGTGCCGCGCATCGCCGAAAAAGCCGGCGGACTCGGCCTGCTCGACACGCTCGTCGTCTATCCGCTCGGCATCCATCTGATGCGCGACGGCGTCGCCGGCCTGCTCGGGCGGCTGCGCTTCATACACCTGCAGTCCGACTGGGGGCCGGGCCGCGTCGACACCTTCAATTCGGCGAAGGCGATCTTCGGCGTGCCGTTCGAACAGCTGTCACCAAGCGAGCTCGTCGGCGTGTCGGATTTCCCGGCGATCTGGAATCAGGCCATGAAACAGGGCATGCAGCTGCACTGGGACGGCAACAACAGCCGCGTCGAGGAACGCAACCTGTCGGCCGCCTTCGGCACCGGCGCCACGCCGAAGCTGATCGACCACGCCGCCATCGCCCGCATCGAGGCCTGGATCGCCACCGCCGTGCCGCCCGCCTTCGACCGGCACTACCCTGTCGACCGCGCGCTCGCCGCGCGCGGCAAGGCGCTCTACCAGCAGAGCTGCGCTGCCTGCCACGGCCAGAGCGGCAGCGACTTTGCCGGCGAATACGTCGGCACCGTCACGCCGATCGATGAAATCGGCACCGACCGCGGACGTCTCGATTCCTACACCCTGCAACTCGCGCAGAACCAGGGCATGCTGTACTCGGCCGATCCGGCCCGACGCTTCCGCCATTTCCGCAAGACCTGGGGCTACGCCAACGCCCCGCTCGACGGCATCTGGCTGCGCGCGCCCTACCTGCACAACGGCTCGGTACCCACGTTGTGGGACCTGCTGCAGCCCGCTGCGCAGCGGCCGAAGCTCTTCTACCGCGGCAACGACCTGTACGATCCCAGGCATCTCGGCTTCGTCGCCGACGCCCCTGCCGCCGACGACAAGCCCCTGTTCGCTTTCGACACCACGCTGCCCGGCAACGGCAATGCCGGCCACGAAGGTGCGGCCTACGGCACCACGTTGCCGGAGGCCGACAAGTGGGCGCTGCTGGAATATCTGAAGACCTTCTAACCCAGAAACCACAGT
Source organism: Thiobacillus sp. (assembly GCA_018262815.1). GTDB lineage: Bacteria > Pseudomonadota > Gammaproteobacteria > Burkholderiales > Thiobacillaceae > Thiobacillus. The sequence goes on along the minus strand of JADFDN010000050.1, from coordinate 2,069 downwards.
TGACCACTTATTGCCATGATGAAATCCCGTATGACTGCTGACTCATCCACCTTTCTTTCGGCTCACCGGCAAGCTGATTCCGTTACACGCCCGCTGACCCGCCTGTTCGCGCGTCTGCCTTTGTCGCTCGTCGTTGCAGGCCCGAGCCTGCCGCCTCCTCGCTTCGTGGCAGCCACACGCCCAGACGCGCCATCGGACGCGTCCAACCATGGTTTCTAGGTTAGAGGAGCCCGCCATGAATACGCCTTGCCGATGCTGCCGCTGGCTGAAAGTCGCCGCCGTCATAGCGCTCATCCTCGGCGCCGTGCTCGCGTTCGTCGGCTGGGACCGCTTCCTGCGCGATCACGGGCCGCAGGCGTTCGACCACCCCGACGAGCGCTTCAAGTACGGCTCCATCGGCGCGGAGAACGACGCCGGCATACCCTACTGGATCTTCTACGTGCTGCCGCGCGTGTTTCCCGACAAGCTGCCCAAGCCGGGCATCGGCTACGCCAGCTTCGGCGTGGTGTGGGAACAGGGCCAGGAACTACCGGTGGGATTCTCCAAGCGGCGGATTGGATTTGATCGCGTCGCCAACACCTGCGCCGCCTGCCATGTGGCGAGCTATCGCACGCAGCCCGACGAGACGCCGACCCTGGTCGTCACCGGACCCAACCACACGCTCGATCTCGAAGCCTTCTTCCGCTTCCTGGTCGACTGCGCCATGGATCCGCGCTTCAACGCCGATACCCTGATGGCCGAGATCGACCTCGCGGCCGACCTCGACTTCATCGACCGGATGGCCTATCGCTATCTGATCATCCCCATCACGAAGAAGCGGCTCATCGAACGCGAGGGCCAGTTCGCGTGGATCTACCGCCACGACTTTCCCGAATGGGGGCGCGGGCGCGACGACGCGATGAACCTGACCAAGTACTTCATGATCCGCTGGCCGATGGACGACAGCTTCGGCCCGACCGACATGCCGTCGATATGGAACCTGCAGAAATACCAGCCGGAGCAGGGACACCGGATGAATTTTGCCGGCGACTCGCACGACCCCTACTCGGTCGTCATCGATTCGGCGCTCGGCCTGATGGGCGCGGAGCCGAAGAACAGGAACGATTTCCTCGGCCACATCGACTGGCTGGTCGATTACCTGAAAACCAAGCCGGCGCCGAAATATCCCTTCCCCATCGATACCGGCCGCGCGGTCCGGGGCAAGGCCGTATTCGACGCGCACTGCGCCGCCTGCCACGCCAGCGCACGCACCGGCACCATCGTTCCGCTTTCCGAAATCGGCACCGACCGCGGCCGCATCGACACCTGGGGCAAACAGGCGGCGATCGAGGCCAACCAGGTCGTCAGCGACATGGGCATCCAGCGCAAAGGACTGGTCGAAGCCCCGCTGACCGGATACGTCGCGCAGTTTCTCGACGGCATCTGGCTGCGCGCGCCCTACCTGCACAACGGCTCGGTGCCGACCCTCGCCGACCTGCTGACGCCGCCCGCGCAGCGGCCGCAGGTGTTCTGGCGCGGCTACGACGTCTACGACCCGGTACGCGTCGGCTTCGTCGTGAAGGGATCCGCCGCCGAACGCGCCGGCACCCTCCACGACACGCGCCTGCGCGGCAACGGCAATCAGGGCCATGACTTCGGCACCACCCTGTCCGCTCCGGACAAGGCGGTGCTGCTGGAATACCTGAAAACCCTCTGATCGGGAAAGGGTCACCATGTCCGGCTTCCACCTCGCCACCGTCCAGACTCGATTCCACGCTGCGCTGGTGGTGGCTGTCCTGGTCGGTCTGGCCGCATCGGCCGCCCAGGCCGCTCCGCACCCCGATGCCTGCATCGACGGTTACGTCTGGCGCGAGGCCTATCCGGGCGATCGCGTCTGCGTCGCGCCCGCCACGCGCGAACAGGCTGCCGACGACAACCGGCTCGCTGCCACGCGTCGCGAACCGCAAGGCGGTCCGCATGGGCCCGACACCTGCAAGCCGGGCTTCGTCTGGCGCGAGGCGCGCGCGGACGACCATGTCTGCGTCACGCCCGAAGTGCGTGAGCAAACGGCGCGCGACAATCGCCTGGCG
>JADFDN010000004.1 GCA_018262815.1 Thiobacillus sp. | reverse complement strand
TCGCCACCAATCTGGCGCTGTGCTTTCCCGATGCGCCTGAAGCCACGCGCCGCCGCTGGCTGCGCCAGACCTATCAGGCCTCGATGCGCGCGGCGCTGGAACACGGCGTGCTGTGGTGGAGTTCGGACGCGCGGCTGCGCCGCCTGATCCGCATCGACAACCCGGACGCCGCACTAGGCGACGGCGTGCGGCCGGTGATCTGGCTGGCGCCGCATTTCGTCGGACTCGACATGGGCGGCGTGCGGCTGACCATGGACCATCGCATCGCCTCGATGTACGCGCCGGCCAAGGATCCGGTGACCGACAAATTCGTGCGGCACGGGCGCACGCGCTTCCAGGACATCGTGCTGATCGCGCGCCACGAAGGCATCAAGGCAACGCTCGGCGCGATCAAGTCGGGACGGCCCTTCTACTACTTGCCGGACCAGGATCACGGCCGCCACAACGCGGTATTCGTGCCCTTTTTCAGCATCCCGGCCGCCACCGTCTCGGCGCTGCCGCGGCTGGCAAGGCTCACCGACGCCCAGGTCGTCCCGGTGATCACGCGCCAGCTGCCGTGGGGACGCGGCTATGCCGTGCGCTTCTACCCTCCCTGGGATAATTATCCGAGCGGCGACCTGGAAGCCGATGTCGCGCGCATGAACACGTTCATCGAGGAACGCATCCGAGACATGCCGCCGCAGTATCTTTGGCTGCACCGCCGCTTCAAGACCCGCCCGGTGGGCGAACCCAGCCTGTATGAATGAAGCTGCGTTCGCGCTTTCACGCCTGACCGACGACGAGGCCGATGCCGTCAGCGCGCTGGCACGCATCGTGTGGCAGACGACTTATCCGCCGCTGATTTCGCAGGCGCAGATCGATGCCATGCTGGCCGATCGCTACGCGCCGGAACGCATCCGCGAACAGCTGGACGACCCGCATCACGCCTGGCGCGTGGCGCGACGGGGCGACGTGCTGGTCGGGTTTGCTCACGCGTTGCGCGACGAAACCGGCTGCAAGCTCGACAAGCTCTACGTTGATCCGGCCAGCCAGCGCCGCGGCATCGGCGCCGCCCTGCTGCGCGCGATCGAGGACTGGGCGCGCCAGCAGCAGCTTGATCGTCTTTGGCTGCAGGTCAACCGCGGCAACACGCAGGCCATTCGCGCCTATGAAAAATACGGCTTTCGCATCACCGCGTCGCGCGTATTCGACATCGACGGCGGCTTCGTGATGGACGACCACGTGATGGAGCACGTGCTGTGACGTTCCGCAATCCCGACGACGAAACCCTGCGCACGCTGCTGCGGAACGTGAAAACCATCGCGGTGGTCGGTCTCTCGCCGCAGCCCGCGCGGCCGAGCTACCGGGTGGCGCAGGCGATGCAGCGCTACGGCTACCGGATCGTCCCGGTGCGCCCGCTGGTGGACGAAGTGCTGGGCGAGAAAGCGTATCCCAGCCTCGCCGACATCCCGTTTCCGGTCGACCTGGTCGACGTCTTCCGCGCCGCCGAGCACGTGCCGTCTATCGTCGAGCAATGCCTGGCGCTACACTCCATGCAGCGGCCATTTTCGACGCTGAATCATTTGCCGGCTGCAATCTGGATCCAGGAAGGCATCGTTCATGAGGACGCTGCGCATCATGCGCAGGCCGGCGGCATGACGGTGGTGATGGACCGCTGCCTGCTCAAGGAATACGTCAGACTCGAAACCGAATGAATACCCCAATGGGCACAAGACTGAAATTCACAAAAATGCACGGCCTCGGCAACGACTTCGTCGTCTTCGACGGCATCAGCCAGACCGTTGCGCTCACGTCCGAGCAGTGCCGCCGCATCGCCGACCGCCACTTCGGCGTCGGCTGCGACCAGATCCTGCTGGTCGAGCAATCCACGCGCGACGACGCCGATTTTCGCTATCGCATCTTCAACGCCGACGGCGGCGAGGTCGAGCAGTGCGGCAACGGCGCCCGCTGCTTCGTGCGCTTCGTCCACGACAAGGGTCTCACCGCCAAGACCGCCATTCGCGTGGAAACCGCCTCCGGCCTGATCGAGCCGCGCCTGCTCGACAACGGCCAGGTGACGGTCGACATGGGTGCGCCGCGTTTCGCCCCGGCCGACATCCCCTTCGCCGCGGACGCCGAGGCGATGACCTATGCGCTCAAGGTCGGCCAGCACGTCATCGACGTCGCCGCGCTGTCGATGGGCAACCCCCACGCGGTGCTGCGGGTCAACGACCTCGACAGCGCGCCGGTGGACATTCTCGGCGCCGCGATCGAATCGCATTCGCGCTTTCCGCAGCGGGTCAACGCCGGCTTCATGCAGGTGCTGACGCCGCACGACATCCGCCTGCGCGTCTACGAGCGCGGCGCCGGCGAAACGCTGGCCTGCGGCACCGGCGCCTGCGCCGCGGCGGTCGCGGGCATCCGTCAGGGCTGGCTCGCCAGCCCGGTCAGCGTGCATACACGCGGCGGCGACCTGGTGATCGAATGGGCGGGCGCGGGCCGGCCGGTTTACATGACCGGCCCGGCCGAAACAGTTTTCGAGGGAGAGATAGACATCTAATGGACATGCAACCCACCAACCTGGAACCCCAGGCCATCGCCGAATTCCTGACCCGGCATCCGAATTTCTTCAACGACTTCCCCACCCTGCTGGCGGACCTGCATATTCCGCATCCGCACGGCACCCACGCGGTGTCGATGAGCGAACGCCAGCTGATCGCCATGCGCGACAAGGTGCGGATGCTGGAAAACAAGCTGGCCGAACTGATCCAGTTCGGCGAGGAAAACGACGGCATTTCCGAAAAACTCCATGCGCTGACGCTGGCGCTGCTGGCGGCACGTGCGCCGGCGGATGTGGTCGCTGCGCTCACGCTGCATCTGCGCGAAGGTTTCGCGGTGCCCCACCACGCGTTGCGCGCCTGGGACCTGACCGTGGATGCCGTAGCCGGCCTCACCGACGCCGTCACGCAATCTGCGCGCGACAGCGTGTCCGCCATGACGCATCCGGTATGCGGCGCGCTGGCGGTGAGCGAAGCCAGCGAATGGTTCGGCGAAGTGTCGCCGCACCTGCGCGCCTTCGCCTGCATTCCGCTGCGACCGGCAGCCGGCGCGGCACCGGTCGGTCTGCTGGTGCTGGCCTCGGAAGAGCCCAAGCGCTTTTATGCCGGCATGGGCACGCTGTATCTGGATCGCCTGGGCCAGCTGATTGGCGCTGCGCTGGTGCGCATGCAGGCGTGAGCGCGGTCGCACACTACCTGCAACACCTCGCCGCCGAACGACGGCTGTCGCCGCATACGGTCGCGGCCTATCAGCGCGACCTCGACACGCTGTCCGAACTGACCGCCGGCAAGCCGCTGGCCGACCTCGACGTCGCCGATATCCGCGGCGCCATCGTCAAGCTGCGCAGCAGACGCCTGGCAGCCGCCAGCGTGGCGCGGCAGCTCTCCAGCTGGCGCGGGTTCTACACCTTTGCCTGCCGCCGGCTCGGCTACCCGCGCAACCCCTGCGTCGGCCTGCGCCCGCCCAAGGCAGCCAAGGCCCTGCCGGATATCCTGTCGCCCGACAGCTGCAGCCAGTTGCTCGACCGCGCAGCCGATGACGGTGCGCTGGCCATGCGCGACCACGCCATGTTCGAGCTGTTCTATTCGTCCGGGCTGCGCCTGTCCGAGCTGGTCGGACTCGACCTCGACGACCTCAATCTGCAGGCGGGCGAAGCGCAGGTCACCGGCAAGGGCCGCAAGACCCGCATCGTGCCGGTGGGCCGGGCCGCACTCGACGCCATCGCCGCCTGGCTACCGCAGCGACAGCTGCTGGTGCGCGAGTCCGTCGCCGCTCTCTTCATCAGTCAGCGCGGCAGCCGCCTGACCCCGCGCAGCGTTCAGCTGCGGCTCGACCGCTGGGCGCGGCAGGCGGGACTCGGCCAGCACGTCCACCCGCACATGCTGCGGCATGCCTTCGCCACCCACGTGCTGCAATCGTCCGGCGACCTGCGCGCGGTGCAGGAAATGCTCGGTCACGCCAGCATTAGCACGACCCAGGTCTATACTCATCTCGACTGGCAGCACCTCGCCAAGGTATACGACCAGGCGCACCCCCGGGCACGCAAGAAGGGCTGACCGCCGCCCGCGGCGGCGAGCCGCATCGCCTCGGGCGCATCCGCTTCAGAAACCCCGGTTGCGGCCGATTCCCTCCGTATGCGCCTCTATTCCTCCGCCCTCTTCGAACGCCTTGTGCACGGCTTGCGCCCAGGCCTCAGCACCCAAGGCCGCGTACTGGGCATGCTGCTGCTCATACTGGTGGCCGTATTCTTCCTCGTCGGCCAGCAGGCGCTGAAGATCGTTCGCCAGGATGCCGACGCCGCACTGCGCGACCAGGCCACGGCCCAGCTTGCCGCGCTGTCGCAGGGCGTGATCGACCTGGCCATCCTGCGCGACCACAACGCCCTGCAGGCCCACCTGAAAGGACCGGTCACCCGCGGCAACCTGCGGTATGTGGAATACACTGCGCCGAACGGCTATATCCTGCGCGAAAACGCGCCTTCCCACCGCGCCGACCGGCCCGACTGGTTCGCCGGGCTGACGGACCTGGCCGTACCCGTCATGCAGGAAGCCATCGTCGTCGGCGACACCTACTACGGCCGCCTGGCGATCCAGCCGTCTCCCCATGCCTATGAAGACTTTCTGTGGCATCTCGGCACCCGCCTGTCCATCCTGCTCGCCGCCGCGTTTGCCCTGCTCGGCTGGCTGACCCATGTGTTGCTGAAAATCAACCTGCAGGACCTGACCCGCCTGCGATCCACCGCGCACCGCATCGAGGCCGGCGACTACAGCACGCGCATCCCCATTCGCGCCGGCAGTCCGCCCGAACTGCAGGAGACCATCCGCGCGTTCAACCACATGGGCGCTGCGCTGGAACTGCTGCTGACCGATCTCAACGAGCAGCAAAAGGCGCTCGACAGCACGGCCAACGTGTCCGAGACCGATCTCGCCGGCAATATCATCTTCGTCAACGACCTGTTCTGCCGCATCAGCGGCTACACGCGCGACGAGCTGATCGGCCGCAATCACCGCATCGTCAACTCGGGCTGGCACGACGCCGCATTTTTCAGCGAGTTGTGGGACACCATTTCGAGCGGGCGCACCTGGCGCGGCGAGATCTGCAACCGCGCCAAGGACGGCCGGCTGTTCTGGACCGCCTCGACCATCATCCCGATCAAGGACGACGCCGGCCTGCCGCTGAAATATCTGTCGATCCGCTTCGACATCACGCAACGCAAGCTCGATGAGGCCGCGCTCGGCGAGGAGAAGGCGCGCTGGCAGGTCACACTGCAGTCGATCAACGACGCCGTCATCGTCACCAATGCCCACAACCAGGTGACCTTCATCAACCCTGCCGCCGAAAGCCTGCTCGGCTTTGCATTCGAAGAGGCCCGGCTGCGGCCGCTGAAACACCTGATGCAGCTCGATCAGGTGGGGGGCGATGAAGATGCGCCCGTGTGTTTCCTGTCGCCGGCCTCCGTTCCGCACAATCAGACCGGCTCCGCCCAGCTGCATACCCGTCTGGGCCAGAGCCTGGCCATCAGCTACAGCTGCGCACCACTGACCGGGCACAGCGGCGGCGGCGCGGTCTACGTGCTGCGCGACGAGACCGAAAAGAAGCAGCTGCTCGACAGCCTGCGCGAAATGGCCTTCCACGATCCGCTGACCGCCCTGCCGAATCGCCGTGCCGTCGAAGGGCGCCTGGCGCGCGCCATGCGTACCGCGCACGAGCTGGCCCAGCAGCACGCGTTCTGCTATATCGATCTCGACCAGTTCAAGCTGGTCAACGACACCTGCGGCCATTCGGTGGGCGACACGCTGCTGGCCGACATCGCGCAGACCATGAAAGCCGCCCTGCCCGAGCATACGTATCTGGGCCGGCTCGGCGGCGACGAATTCGGCCTCATCCTGTTCGATACCCAACCCGAGGCCGCCATCCAGGTCTGCCGGCAGCTGGTGCAGCGCATTCGCGACTTCCGTTTCGAACACAAGGGGCGGCGCTTCACCCTCGGCGCCTGCGCCGGCATCGCGCCGATCACCCGGGCCGACAACACCGCGGGCGGCATCATGGTTCAGGCCGACATGGCCTGCTACCGCGCCAAATCCGAGGGCAGCGGGCGGGTCATGCTGTACGAGGCGGACGAAGTCGGGTTCCGCCGGCTGGAAGCGGAAATGGGCTGGGCAGCAGACTTCGCCCAGGCGCTCGAGGCCAACCAGTTCCTGCCGTATCGCCAGCTGATCCAGCCCGCTTCGCACAATGGACAGACGCATTACGAAGTGCTGGTCCGCTGGCAGCGCAACGGCCTGATCGAGGGCCCGGCCAAGCTGCTGCCCGCGCTCGAACGCTACGGTCAGGCCCCCATCCTCGATCGCTGGATGCTGGAGGCGGTGGTTTCCTATCTGGCGTCACAACCCGACGACAACGCGGTGTACTTCATCAACCTTTCGGGCAAGACCGTCGCCGACGAGTCCTTCCTCGGCGTGGTCTGCCATCTGCTCGACCACTATGGCGTGGCGGGCGAACGGCTGGGATTCGAAGTGACCGAAACTGCCGCGGTGGTGAACCTGGACGATGCCCAGCGCCTGATTCACGGCCTGCGCGAACGCGGCTGCCAGTTCGCGCTGGACGATTTCGGGCGGGATGCCTCGTCGTTTTTCTATCTCAAGCATCTGCCCGCCGATTTCCTCAAGATCGACGGCGCATTCGTCCGCGGCATGCTGGACGACCGCCGCGACCAGGCCATCGTGCGCTCGATCACGCAACTGGCGCGCGATTTCGGCATGCTGTCGATCGCCGAGCAGGTGGAAGATGCCGAGATGGCGATGCTGCTGCGCGACATGGGCGTGGACTATCTGCAGGGTTACCACATCCATCGCCCGGAAGCCTTTCCGAACTGGCAGCCGGCCAACGGCCTGCAGCCCGATCTGCGCGCGCAGGCTGCACGCGCACCTCACCTCACGCGAGTCAAGTAAGTCAGTCGATCACGGTGCCGGCCACGCCGTCCTCCGGCTCCGGATAGCGCATCTTCAGCCCCTCCAGCGTCTCGATCAGCAGACGTGAAATCATCAGATTGCGCGCCAGCTTGCTGTTGGCGGGGATCACATGCCAGGGTGCGTGCCCGGTGCTGGTGGCCGACAGCGCCGCTTCGTAGGCGTCCATGTAATCGTCCCACTGCTCGCGCACGGCCAGGTCGCCGGGGTGGAACTTCCATTGCTTTTCCGGCGTGTCGCGCCGCTCTTCCAGGCGTTTTTTCTGCTCGTCCTTCGAGATGTGCAGATAGAACTTGAGGATCGTGGTGCCGGTTTCCGCCAGCAGGCGCTCGAAATCGTTGATATGGCGATAGCGCCGCTTGCATTCGGCTTTGTCGATCCAGCCGTTGACGCGGGTGATCAGCACGTCCTCGTAGTGCGAACGGTTGAAGATGGCGATCTCGCCTGCGCCCGGGACATGGTGATGCACCCGCCACAGGTAGTCGCGCGCCAGTTCGTACGGCGTCGGTGCCTTGAAGCTCGCCACTTTTACGCCCAGCGGATCGACGCCCTGGAACACGTGGCGGATGGTGGAATCCTTGCCGGCGGTGTCCATCGCCTGCAGCACGATCAGCAGCTTGTGCCGGCCCTCGGCGTACAGCAGTTCCTGCAGCGTTTCCAGGCGCGTCCGGTATTCGTCCAGCTGGCCGCGCGCGTCCGACTTGTCCTTGCCGATGATGTCGGTATCGTCGGCGTCCCACTTTGCAAGCCTGACCCGGGTGTCGGGGGGGATGCGGGTATCGGCGGGCTTCACAGCGTCTCCTTAGGGGGGATCAGGGTCATCCAGCCGCCCAGCGCATGGCGGATTTCATCCAGTGTCAGATGGCGCATCAGCGCACGGTTGCCGGGGGCCATCTGGTCCCAGGCGCAGCGCATGCCGCGGAGCTCCGGCTGGGCGGCATCGCGCAGCCGGAATTCGGTGATGTAATACAGGAAACTCGACTCGCCCGCATCGTCATCGGCATGCGCCGCTTTGACAAGGGGAAGTGCCGCGGCGGCGCTGATGGGACTGACACTGCGCGTCACCCGCCATAGTTCGAAGCGTCCCGGATGCAGCGTCTGCTCCGCATCTTTTACCGTCTCAAGCTCCACCACACAGAAGGGGTCGTGCTCCTGCACGCCGTTGCGCGGCACGATCCGTCCGTATTGCAGGCGCACCGTCGCGGCACCGGGCGGAATCTGCAATGCCCGATTGAGCTGCACCGCCCAGCCGGAAGGGTAGGCGTAATGCGGCGAAGCCGGATCCGGCGAGCCAAGCCCCGCGCAGCTGCCGAGCAGCAGCAGGGTCAGTCCAAATCCGATGATTTTCATGTGTCCTCCTGGGTCTTGAGCGGGCCGTGCCATACGCGCGGGTTTTTCCATTATGGTGCAACCGCGGGCGGATGCACGCCCCGCAAGCCCGCTATCCGCCTGCCGGCTTGCACCTTTCGTCTCGGGCGTTCAGACTGCCCCCCTTCGCACCGCAATACCGGCGGTAAATCATCCATTGTTCGATTCATGGAGCGCACGCATGCCCGCCTCATCCAAACCCCTGACCGAAGCTGCTCTGCTGAAAATGCCGGCTTCCGCCTACATGAACGCCGACCAGCTGGCGTTCTTCCGCAGCCGCCTCGAAGCCCTGCGCGACGAAATGCTCAGCAATGCCGCCGACACCGGCGCGACCCTGAAGGAAAACGAAAACTTTGCCGACCCCAACGACCGCGCCACAGTGGAAGAGGAGCACATGCTGGAGCAGCGCGTGCGCGACCGTGAGCGCAAGCTGCTGAAAAAGATCAACACGGCCCTCAACCGGATCGAAAGCGGCGAATACGGCTGGTGCCTGGAAACCGGCGACCCGATCGGCCTGCCCCGCCTGCTGGCCCGCCCCACCGCCGAATACTCGATCGAGGCGCAGGAACGCCACGAAAAGATGGAAAGGCTGCGCGCCTGAGCCCGTCCGTTCGACCAAGATGGATGCGCTGAAAACCGCCGATCCCCTCCCTGTTACCCTGCTCACCGGTTTCTTGGGCAGCGGCAAGACCACGGTACTGAATCACCTGGTGCGCACCCTGCCGCGCACCGCCATCCTGATGAACGAGTTCGGCGAAGTCGCGCTCGACCACCAGCTGCTGCAGAAAATGGAAGGACCGATGGCGCTGCTCTCGGGTGGCTGCGTGTGCTGCACCATCTCCGGCAGCCTGTCGCCGACCCTGAAAAACCTGTGGATGGCGCGGCAGAAGGGCGACATCCCGCCATTCGAGCGCGTCATCATCGAAACCACCGGCATCGCCGACCCGGCGCCGGTGCTCGACAACCTGCTGCACGACAACTGGGTACGCGCGCGCTTCCGCCTCGATGGCGTGGTGACCACGGTCGACGCGCTGTTCGGCATGGGCCAGCTGGACGAACACTTCGAGGCGGTGAAGCAGGTGGCGGTGGCCGACCGGCTGCTCTTGACCAAGACCGACCTTGCATCGGCCGCAACCGTCGCCGCGCTGCGCGAGCGGCTTGCGCAACTCAACCCGGCCGCCGACATCGTGACCGTGACGCAGGGCGAGATCGACCCCGCTGCGATCCAGAACCTCGGGCTGTGGAACGCCGCAACTCACTCGCTTGAAGTCGCGCGCTGGCTGAAGCCGCAGCGCTACCAGCCGGCCCGCGCCGGGAAGATTGGCGGCAAGCCTGCGACGGCCCTGCACGATGCCCGCATCCAGGCCTTCTCGGTCGTGCTCGACGCCCCGCTCGACCGCTACGGACTGCAGTCGGCGCTGTCCATGCTGACCTCGTTCCGCGCCGAAAACCTGCTGCGCTTCAAGGCCATCGTCAACCTGCAGGGCGAGGCGCTACCGGTCGTGCTGCACGGCGTGCAGCACGTGCTGTATCCGGAAGTGAAGCTCGACGCCTGGCCGGACGACGACCACCGCAGCCGCTTCGTCTTCATCGTGCGCGACCTCGAACCCGAATTCGTCGCCAGGCTGCTGGCCGATTTCTCCGGCGCGGCGCAAAGCCATGCGCGGGCGATGCCATGAACCTCGCGCAAAAGCTGCTCATCGGACTGATCCGCGGTTACCAGCTCGCGCTGTCGCCCTGGCTGGGACGGCAGTGCCGCTACCTGCCGACCTGCTCGGAATACGGCAAGGAAGCCATCGAAAAACACGGCGCATGGAAGGGCAGCTGGCTCGCTGCCAGGCGCATCGGCCGCTGCCGCCCGGGCTGCGACCACGGCTACGACCCGGTTCCGCCGGTCGAGCCGCGCGAGTAGAATGCCCGCCATGTTGTCGCGCCGTCTGCTTTCCTGGCTGTTTGCGCTCGCCCTGCTGGTCGGACAGGCGACGGCGTTCGCGCATACCCTGAGCCATCTGGGTGCGCACGATGACGCGCCGCCCGATCCCGTGTGCGAAGTCTGCGTCGCCCAGGCCAGCCTCGGCAGCGCCGCGTCCGGAAAGTCCTTCATCCCCGCCGCCGTAGCCGCCGCTTTCGTGCTGCCGTCCACGGCGGCGATACCGCCCGGACGCCTGATCCCACGTCACGCGTCCGCCCGCGCGCCCCCCTCGACCGTCTGAAAATCGAAGTCCCTTCCGCCGTCCGCGAGGCCGGCGGGGCGCATTCATTTTTTGACGGAATCCATCCATGTTACGACCCGCCCTGCTGGCGGCCGCGCTGACGGCCGCCTTTCCCGCATTCGGCAACGCCGAACTCGACGCGCTGCGCGCCGAACTCCGGGACATGAAGGCCACCTACGAAACCCGTATCCAGGCGCTGGAAGCACGGCTGAAACAGGCCGAAATCCAAACCGCCGGAACCGCGATCAAGGCCGAGACCTCATCTCAGGCAGCCGCGCCCGCCCCTTCCGGCTTCAACCCGGACATCTCGCTCATTCTGCAGGGCCGCTATGCGCACCTCGACGATATCGGGCATCGTCATATCAGCGGTTTCCTGCCGGCCGGGCACGATCACGGCGCCCCGCGCGGCTTCTCGCTCGACCATACCGAACTGGTGATGGCAGCCAGCGTCGACCCCTATTTCCGTGGCTATTTCAATCTGGCCCTGCTCGACGAGGAAGTTGAAATCGAGGAAGCCTGGTTCCAGACCACCAGTCTCGGCCACGGCTTGTCGGCGAAGGGCGGACGTTTCCTGTCAGCGCTGGGTTACCAGAACGAGCAGCACCCGCACGCCTGGGACTTCGCCGACAACAGCCTGATGTACCGCGCACTGTTCGGCGAGGCCTACGGCAACGACGGCGTGCAGCTGAAATGGGTCGCGCCGACCGAACTGTTCATGGAATTCGGCGCCGAGGCCGGACGCGGCGCCAATTTCCCCGGCACCGATCGCAACCGGAACGGCGCCGGCAGCACCACGCTGTTCGGCCATCTCGGCGGCGATGTCGGCATTTCCCACAGCTGGCGGGCGGGCGTGTCTTACCTTCAGGCCAAGGCGAGCGAGCGCGACGGCGAACTGGACGACCTCAACGACGTGGAAGCCGAGACGCTGTTCACCGGCACGAGCAAGACCTGGGTGGCAGACTTCGTCTGGAAATGGGCGCCCGACGGCAATGCAGCCGAGCGGAATTTCAAGTTTGCGGCCGAGTACTTCCGCCGCAACGAGAGCGGCAGCCTGCTGTGCGAGGACAACACCGGCGACGGCGGCGCTTGCGATGGCACCGAAGACGCCTACCGCTCGCGCCAGTCGGGCTTCTACGCCCAGGGCGTCTACCAGTTCATGCCGCGCTGGCGCACCGGCTACCGTTACGACCGCCTGAATCCGGGCACGGTGGATTTCGGCGCCAATAGCGCCTTTCTGCCGATGACCGACACCAAGCCCACGCGCCACTCGCTGATGCTCGACTACGCGCCGTCCGAATTCTCGCGCCTGCGCCTGCAGTATTCGAAGGACAAGTCGATGGAAAGCGTCGCCGAGAACCAGTGGTTCGTGCAGTACGTCCACAGCCTGGGCGCGCATGGCGCCCACCGTTTTTGAGGAGCGCCCATGAATCGCATTTTGATTGCATGCCTGCTGTGGCTACCGCTCTCCGCCCACGCAGCCTTGAATGTCTTCGCCTGCGAGCCCGAATGGGGTGCGCTGGCGCGTGAAATCGGCGGCAGCTCGGTCAGGGTCTACACCGCAACGACCGCCATGCAGGATCCGCACCGCATCGAGGCACGGCCCAGCCTGATCGCGCAGATGCGGCGCGCCGATCTGGTGGTATGCAGCGGCGCCGACCTCGAGGCCGGCTGGCTGCCGGTGCTGCTGCGTGAAGCGGGCAATGCCCGCGTGCAGCCCGGCCGCCCCGGCTACTTCGAGGCGGCCCGTTTTGTCGCGCTGCTGGAAAAGCCGGCGACGCTCGATCGCGCGCAGGGTGACGTCCACGCTGCCGGCAATCCGCACATCCACACCGATCCGCGTCGGATCGCGCGGGTCGGCGCGGCGCTGGCAGCGCGCATGGCCGAAATCGACCCCGCCGGCGCGGCCGACTACCAGGCGCAATGGCGCGTCTTTTCCGCACGCTGGGACGCTGCCCTCCTCCGCTGGCAGGTACGCGCCGCGCCGCTGAGAAACCTGCCGGTGGTGGTACAGCACAAGTCGTTCAGTTATCTGCTGGACTGGCTGGGGATGGTCGAAGTCGCCACGCTGGAACCCAAGCCCGGGGTGGAGCCTTCGGTCGCCCACCTGGCGCGGATCGCGGCGCAGCTGCAGACTACGCCGGCCCGCGTGGTGCTGCGCGCCGCCTACCAGAGCCCGCGCCCCGCGGACTGGCTGGCCCAGCGCAGCGGCATCCCGGCGCTGGCGCTGCCTTACACCGTGGGCGGCAACGCCCGCGCTGGCGATCTGTTCGGCCTGTTCGACGACACCCTGGATCAACTGCTGAAAGGGGCACCATGACGCTGCCCCCGCTCGATCTCCTGCTGTGGCCGTTCGTCGTCGGCCTGCTGGTGCTCGCCACCCACGTTCCGCTCGGACGCCGGGTGCTGACGCGCGGCATCATCTTCCTCGATCTGGCGGTGGCGCAGCTGGCGGTGCTCGGCGTCGTCGTCGCCCATGTGCTCGACGTGGCCGCTGACGGCTGGCCCACCCAGCTGGCAGCCGCCGCGGCCGCGCTGACAGGCGCTGCGCTGCTGGCCGCATGCGAGCGGCGCTGGCCGGAGATCCAGGAAGCGCTGATCGGCTCCGTCTTTGTGGTCGCGGCCAGTCTTGCGGTGCTGCTGCTGGCAGGCGACCCGCACGGCGGCGAGCATCTGGCCGAACTGCTCACCGGGCAGATCCTGTGGGCCACGCCCGCGCAGGCGCTCCAGATTGCGGTGCTTTACGGCGTTTTGCTGGCCTGGATGGCATGGCGCGGCGAACGCCTCGGCGGGCTCGGCTTTTATCTGGCGTTTGCGCTGGCGATCACCGCGTCGGTGCAACTGGTCGGCGTGTACCTGGTATTCGCCAGCCTGATTCTGCCCGCCCTGGCGGGCCGGGACCTGTCGCCGCGCCTCGCGCTGCTGGCGGGCTGGGCCCTGGGCGGGCTGGCGTATGCGGCAGGCCTGGCCGCGTCCGCGCTGTTCGACTGGCCAGCCGGGCCGGCCATCGTTCTCGCGCTGGCCGCTTTTACGCTGTCCAGCCGGGTGCTGCGGGTTGCTGCAACCCAGGGACAGCGCTAGTATCCAACACTGAACCCCTTATAAAAGCACGCATATTCCGTGGCTCTCCCGTTTTTCAGAAAAGGCAAGGACAAGGCACCCAGCCCTGCGCACAAGCCGACGCCGGCTGCTGCGCCCGCAGCCAATTCCCCGCCGACCGAAACCCTGATGACCATGGACATGGGCTCCAGCGGCATCGTGGTGGAGGAAACCAGCGGCGCACCGCAGTCCCCGGTGGACGAGGCCGCCATCCTCTATGCCAGCGGCCAGGCCGAGATGGCGGAGCGTTTGCTGAAGGACATCCTGACCACGGGCAACCGTCGCGCCTGGCACATGCTGTTCGATCTGTACTGCATCCAGAGTCGCGAAAAGGAATTCGAACAGCTGGCGCTCGATTACGCGATGCGCTTCGAAACCTCGCCGCCGGTCTGGCAAAAACTGGCTGGCAACGGCGCGTCCAAGCCCCAGCAGGCCCAGGCCGCCAGTCTTGAACTGCCCGGATTGCTGGACAAGAACGCCGCGGCCACGTTGCGCGAAGGCATCGCGGCTACCGACAAGAAAACCGCCGTGCGGATCGATTTTTCCCGCATCGCCATGGTTGACGAAACCGGTGCGGACGAATGCGCCAAGATCCTCGCCGCCGCACGCAAGGCCAAGCGCAAGCTGCAGGTCAGCGGCGTCGATACCCTGATCGCCTTGCTGCAGGACCTCAATCGGGCCACGCACAGCCGTGCGGTGCACTGGCTGCTGCTGCTGGAGCTGTATCAGACCCTCGGCCAGCAGGACAACTTCGAGGACCTCGCGGTCGACTATGCCGTTCGCTTCGAAGTGTCGCCGCCCTCGTGGAGCGAGGTCCAGGCCGCCGAAGTGGTGCAGGCCGAGCCGGCCGCGCCGCGCGACGACGCCCTGATGCTCTCCGGTGAAATCACCCCTGCCAACGACAGCGCCCTGCAGCAGTTCGGCAGCTATGCCGCCACCCACAACGACGTGCTGGTCGATCTCTCCCAGGTCACCCGCGTCGATTACGGCAGCGTCAGCCAGTTCATCAGCGTGCTGATGCAATGCCTGGGCAGCGGCAAGGCCATCACCCTGCGCGGACACAACGCGCTCATTCACGAACTCTTCCGCGTCATGGGCATCGACCAGCTGGCGCAACTGATTCCGCTCCATCGGGACTGATGCCGGATGCCCTGATCGCCCAGGCCGCGCTTGCCGCCGCCGTGGCATGGGGTGCGGGCTTGCGGCTGTATGCGGTGGTGCTGATCCTCGGGCTCGCGAGCCGTTATGGCGGCTTCGATCTGCCGGAATCGCTGCAGCTGCTGGCGCATCCTCTGGTCATCGGCATCAGCGGCCTGCTGGCGTTCGCCGAATTCGTCGGCGACAAGATCCCCTGGATAGACAGCGCATCGGATGCCATCCAGACCTTCATCCGCATTCCCGCCGGCGCAGCGCTGGCCGCGGCGTTTTTCGGCGACAGCGGTGCCGCTCTCCAGACCACGGCAGCGCTGCTGGGCGGCACCTTTGCCGCGGGCAGCCATGTCGCCAAGGCGGGCACGCGCGCGCTGATCAATACTTCCCCTGAGCCGGCCAGCAACATCACCGCCTCGTTCAGCGAGGAAGCGCTGCTCGGCGGCGGTCTCTGGCTGGCCTTTGCACATCCGCTGGCCTTTCTCGCCGCACTGGCCGTGTTCATGCTCGTCACGCTATGGCTGCTGCGCCGCCTGTGGCGCTGGCTGCGGCAGTCCAGGCCGCCGCCAGCCCACGTATAATTCACCCCATGGAACAATATCGCGGCACCACCATCCTCTCCGTCCGCCGGGGCGCTGACGTCGCCCTCGGCGGCGACGGCCAGGTCACGCTCGGCAACATCGTCATCAAGTCGACCGCACGCAAGATCCGGCGGCTGCACCAGGACAAGGTGCTGGCCGGTTTCGCCGGCGGAACCGCCGACGCCTTCACGCTGTTCGAGCGTTTCGAAGCCAAGCTCGACAAGCACTCCGGGCATCTGCTCAGGAGCGCGGTCGAACTCGCCAAGGACTGGCGTACCGACCGCATGCTGCGCCGTCTCGAAGCCATGCTGGCAGTGGCCGATCGTGAGTACTCGCTCATCATCACCGGCAATGGCGATGTGCTGGAGCCCGAGCTGGGCATCGCCGCCATCGGCTCCGGCGGGGCCTTCGCGCAGTCTGCCGCCCGCGCGCTGCTGGAAAACACCGACCTGCCCCCGCTTGAAATCGTCAAGAAGAGCCTCACCATTGCGGGGGACATCTGCATTTACTCGAACCAGAATCACGTGATCGAGGAACTAGGATCGGGGGGCTAGGGACTAGGGAGAGGTGCGGCCCATGGCCGCGCCTCTCTTAGAAAACCGCGAAGCGACAACCCCCTGATCCCTGAATCCTGACCCCTGAAATGACCCCCAAAGAAATCGTCCACGAACTCGACAAGCACATCGTCGGCCAGGCTGCCGCCAAGCGCGCGGTCGCGGTCGCCCTGCGCAACCGCTGGCGGCGTCAGCAGATCGACGAGCCGCTGCGCCAGGAGATCACACCGAAGAACATCCTGATGATCGGCCCGACCGGCGTCGGCAAGACCGAAATCGCGCGCCGGCTGGCGCGGCTGGCCAACGCCCCCTTCATCAAGATCGAGGCGACCAAGTTCACCGAGGTCGGCTACGTCGGCCGCGACGTCGACACCATCATCCGCGACCTGATGGAAACCGCGGTCAAGCAGATGCGCGAGCAGGCCACGTCCAAGGTGCAGTTTCGCGCCGAGGAGGCCGCCGAGGAACGCGTGCTCGACGCGCTGCTGCCGCCACCGCGCAGCGTCGGCTTCAACGAGCCCGAGCCTCAACGCGAGGACGGCGCGGCGCGCCAGCGCTTCCGCAAGATGCTGCGCGAGGGCCAGCTCGACGACAAGGAAATCGAGATCGAGATCGCCGCCGTCAGCCCCAGCATGGAGATTTTCACACCGCCCGGCATGGAAGACCTGTCGCAGCAACTGCAGGGTATGTTCCAGAATCTGGGTCAGAGCCGCCGGCAGAACCGCAAGCTGAAAGTGCGCGAGGCGATGAAGCTGCTGACCGAGGAGGAAGCCGGGCGCCTCGTCAACGACGAAGAAACCAAGCAGCAGGCGCTGGAAGCGGTCGAGCAGAACGGCATCGTGTTCCTCGACGAGATCGACAAGGTTGCCAGCCGCAGCGACGCTCACGGCAGCGACGTGTCGCGCCAGGGCGTGCAGCGCGACCTGTTGCCGCTGATCGAGGGCACGACGGTGTCGACCAAGTACGGCATGGTGAAGACCGACCACATCCTGTTCATCGCCAGCGGCGCGTTTCATCTGTCCAAGCCGTCCGATCTCATCCCCGAACTGCAGGGACGTCTGCCGATCCGCGTCGAGCTGCAGGCGCTGAGCGTGGAAGACTTCGAACGCATCCTGACCTCAACCGACGCCTGCCTGACGCGCCAGTACGAAGCCCTGCTGGAAACCGAAGGCGTGATGCTGAAATTCACAGACGACGGCATCCGGCGGATTGCGGAAATTGCCTTCGAGGTCAACGAGCGCACCGAGAACATCGGCGCGCGCCGCCTGCATACGGTGATGGAAAAGCTGCTGGAGGATATTTCCTTCGATGCCGGGAACGTCACCGGCGAATACGTGGTCGACGCCGAGGCCGTCACCACGCGGCTGGCCGCGTTGGCCGCCCGCGAAGACCTCGCCCGCTACGTGCTTTAACCTCTTCACCCTTCACCCCTTGCCGAAAACATGAAACCCGAAACCAGCCAGCCCGCCGAAACCCGCGGCAAGTTCCTCTCCACTATCCTGTTCGGCAGCCGCTGGCTGCAGGTTCCGCTCTACCTCGGCCTGATCGCCGCGCAGGTGGTTTACGTCGTCCACTTCATGGTCGAGCTGGAGCATCTCATTGCCGGCACTTTCAAGCTCGGCGAAGAAGCCATCATGCTGATCGTGCTGGGCCTGATCGATGTCGTGATGATCTCCAATCTCCTCATCATGGTCATCGTCGGCGGCTACGAAACCTTCGTCTCGCGCCTGCGGCTCGAGGGCCACCCCGACGAGCCCGAATGGCTGTCGCACGTCAACGCCAACGTGCTCAAGGTCAAGCTCGCCACTGCCATCATCGGCATCTCGTCGATCCACCTGCTTAAAACCTTTATCAACGCCGCCAATCTGGACGACAAGGTGCTGCTGTGGCAGACCGTCATCCACATGGCGTTCATCGTCTCGGCCGTGGCGATCGCGTATATCGACAAGCTGATGCCACAGCCGGCGAAGCACTGATTGCAGCACCCTCATGGGCCGCCGCAGTCGCTGTGGCGATGTCCATGTGCGCTGCACTAATGCCGCCATCGACATTACTTATTGGCTGGCCACTCCCTGCAGGCGGAAAATTGCGCGGTTGAATTACGTTGATCTGGAGATTCCATGGCTACCCGCGACACCTTATCCCCCAAAGAAGCCCAATGCAGCGGCGGCGCCGATTATGCGGCGCTGGCGCTGGAAGCCCTGCAGGAGCCCGCAGACGCGGCCTACGCCAAGGAACTGATGGACCGCGTGGCGGACGACTGCCAGTTCACCAAGGACCTCGCTGCGTGCGCAATCGTCTACAAGGCGCTGGGCGAGCAGGGGCGCGCCGAGGAACTGTTGCAGACCGCCGAGGATTACTGCATGAGCGGCGAGGAGCAGATCGCGCTGGCGGAAGCCAAGTTCAAGGTGCTGGGCGACAAGGCGGCGGCGGTGGGCGCGTATGAAAAGGCGCTGAAGGAAACCAGCAATCTCGACCCGCTGATCGACCTGGCCAGAAACGTGATGGGCGTGATCGCCGACAGCGCCTTTGCGAAGAAAGTGCTGGAAAAGGCGGAGGCAAAAATCTCGCGCGCGGTCGAATTCAGCAAGCTCGCCGCCGCTTCGGCCGAGCACCTGCTGGACAAGGACTACGCCGCAGCGATCTTCAACAAGGCGGCGGAAAAGCTCTCCACCGTTCCCGATTTGCTGTCGCTGGCGGGCGAGGTGACCAAGACCCTGGGTGATCCCGAAAAAGCCAAGGCGCTGTATCAGCGCGCACTCGAAGGCGCGACCGACTTCACCGCCGCCAAGACGCTGATCGAATCCGCCCGACAGGCAGGCGACACCGCATTCATGCAGGCCGCGCTGAAGAAAGCCGGCAATCTCGCCAGCGCCACCGGGGAATACATCGAACTCGCCGAGGGACTCGCCAGCGTGGGCGACAAGCCGGGCGCCACGGCGCTGCTGGACAAGGCCGAGGAAGCCGTTGCCGGGCTGGACGAAATGCAGAAACTGGTGACCGCAGTGGAAGCCCACCTGGCCGACGATGCCGAACGCCTGACCCGGGTCAAGGCCAAGCTGGAAAAGCGCCAGGCCAACCACGCGCGCTACATGGAGTTCCAGCAGCTGGAAAAGGACGCCGTCAGCGTCAAGCAGTTCCTCGCCCTGGCCGAGCGCGTGCGGCTGGAGCTGGAAGATCCGTTCTATTCCGCCAAGCTGATCGAATCGGCCGAGGCCCTGCTCGACGGCACCGGCTACCAGTTCTCGCGCTACAAGCCGATCCTGCTCGCGGTCGACAAGAACCTCGACGATACCGACTGGCTCGGCCGCCTGCTCGACCGTGCCGCGGAAAACGCCACCGATTTCATCGCCTTCAAGGATCTGGTCGTCACCGCCGCTCATCTGCATCACCGGGAACTCGGCGTGTCCAAGGCGCGTGCCTACCTTGCTGCCCGCGAAGCCGCGCTGGCCGCAGACCCCGACGCCAACGTCTATGATCTGGCCAAACTCGCGGAAGCAAGCTTTGCCGCGACCCAGGATGCGGCCGAGGCCGGCCGCCTGCTGGAATCCGCACGCGCCAAGGCGAGGGATCATTTTGCGCTGACCCACATCGGCCGTCTGTATGCCTCCATGGGCAACACGGCCAAGGCAGATGAACTCTTCGCCGCTGCGGCGGCGGCCTGTCCGAATGGCGACGCCTGCATCCAGTTCATCGACCGCCTCAAGGGCTTCGCCCTGCCGGCCGAGACCTTGAAGAAGTGGTACGCCGAGTGCGGCACGCATCTCAGCAAGCCCGCCGACAAGCTGCGCTGGGCCGAGGGCATTGCCGACGCGCTCAACGACAAGGCCTGGGCGACAGAGGTCTACGGCCAGCTCGCCGGGCAGTTCAGCGGTGCCGATGCTGCGCGTTTCGAGCTTTCCCGCCGCTCGCGCGCCGACCTGAATTTCTACGGCGCGGTACGCCGCCACTAAGCCAAGCAGCGACTTGCCGCTTTGGCGGCCCGGCCCGCTTGACCAGGACGCACTGAAGTGGGCAATACCCCTGAAAACAGCCCGGTTGCACGGGCTATTTTTATTTGTACACTCCAGATAAAGCTGTCTTCAGGAGTGCGCCATGCTTGAACTGTCTGCCCTCATCGATACGGTGCAGAAAAACTGCACCATCGCTGACGCCCGTCACGCGCGCGACATGACGATGTGCACTTTCCTGCTCGAGATGCGCGAATACTACCGCTGGGAAATGGAAATCCCCTACGGTGCGCGCCTGCCCAAGGACGAACTGGGCGACTGGCTGAACGCACGCGAAAGCCTTTGGGACACAGTGGAGGAGGAAGAATTTGCCCCCTTGCCCCTGACCGAATCCGGCATCGATCCCTTCGACGCCGACGACATCAACCGTACCTTGATCCCGCAAGGCCTGGTCTACAGCAGCGGGCTGGGGCACTTCCGCAAGCCCCATTTCGTGCTGGCCGAACTCAAGCGCGCCGAGATGCGCGAAGGCGTGCAGGTGCTGGTGGCCGGCTGCGAATACGCGCGCGACCTGATCGCGCCGCCGGCTGCGATGCGCGACGGCGCCATCTTCCTGCGCATGGACGCGGTGCGCCGCCTGCTGTGGAACAAGTACGAGGAATGGCAGTGGAAGGAAAAGGATACTGCACTGGGACGGGCCTTCGCGCACTACGATTTCGAGCGCGACATCGAACGCGGGCTCGATCGCATGGCGGAAGCCGAAAGCGAGGCGATGATCCTGCACGAGATCGGCGAGGCGCGCGCCGAATCGCTGCTGGGCGAGGACTGGAACGCCATGCTCGGCCAGCTCAACTCGCGCCACGCCGAACTGCTGGCACGCGCGGTGCGCGACCACCTGGCCGACTGCCTGGTGACGTTGCCGACCCTGCTCGAACGCGAAGCCATCGGTTCGCTCCATTTCTATCTGGCCAATCTGTCGGGCCTGCGGCGTGCGCTGTTCCCGACTCTGCCGCAGGCGTACGAAGCCTGGCTCGACAATCGCGACACGGCCACGCTGGCCCGGACCGTGGCGGCGGCCGAGGCCCACTGGCTGAATACGGCGCGGCGCCTGACGTCCACCTATCATCATGATCCCGCACGCGGCGATGCCAATCTCAACACGCTGGCCGGTGGTGACCTCGCCAGCCTGAAACTCTAGGCGGAAAAAAACGGGCGATCATCGCCCGTTTTTTTCGCCTGTCGACAGCTTACGCCGGCACGACCATTTCCTGCCCCAGCTGTTCGGCAATATGCTCGAGCAGCTGCTGTTCCTGATACGGCTTGCCAAGATACACGTTGACGCCGATTTCCATCGCGTGGTTGCGGTGCTTGTCCGCTGTGCGCGAGGTGATCATGATGATCGGCACCGACTTCAGGCGCGCATCGCTGCGCATCACGCGGGCGAGTTCGAAGCCGTCCATGCGCGGCATTTCGACGTCGAGCAGCACCACGTCCGGAATCAGGTCGTGCATCTTTTCCAGCGCGTCGACGCCGTCCTTTGCACTGTCGACACGGAAGCCTTCGCGGGTGAGCAGACGGGTGGTGATCTTGCGCACCGTGAGCGAATCGTCGACCACCAGCACCAGCGGAGGCTGCAGGGCGGCACTGAGTTCTGCTGCCTCGGCCGGCGCCGTGCGTTCCACTGCGGTACGCGGCAGGCTGGCCCAGCGCAGCGCCAGCGGCACCGGGTTGAGGATCAGGATCACGCGCCCGTCGCCGCGCACTGTGGCACCGGCGACACCTGTAATCCGCGCCATCTGCGGGCCAATGTTCTTGACCACGATTTCGCGCGTGCCCTCGATCACGTCGACCAGCACGGCCGCCTGGCTGGAACCGCTGGCAAGCAGCACCACCGGGTTGTAACGCTGGACTTCGTGCACCGCTTCGGTGTCGCCCAGCAGGTGCGGCAGGTAGGAGAACGGGTAGCGGGTGCCGCGCCATGTCACTTCGCCCGTCGCCATCGCTTTTTCCAGTTCGTGCGGTTTCAGTTCCAGCACCTGCTGCACCAGGGGCGTCGGCAGGGCGTAATCGTGCTTGGCGGCCTGGATCATCACCGCCTGGGTCATCGCCAGCGTAAGCGGCAGATAGATGTGGAAGCTGGTGCCGGCCCCCGGCGTCGAGGTGATGTCGATGCGACCGCCGAGCGAGGAGATTTCGCTCTTCACCACGTCCATGCCGACGCCGCGGCCGGCGACCTGGCTGACGGTTTCGGCGGTGGAGAAGCCGGCGGCGAAGATCATCTGCGCCAGCAGGGTTTCGGTCGGCTCGACGCCCGGCAGCAGCAGACCGTTGGCTTCGGCCTTTTCGCGGATGCGCGCGTAGTTGAGGCCGGCGCCGTCGTCCTTCACGGTCAGCATCATTTCGTTGCCGGACTGGCGCGCGGACAGCACGATTTCGCCGAATTCGGCCTTGCCTGCGGCGCGGCGTTCCTCGGGTGTCTCGATGCCGTGCGCCAGTGCATTGCGCAGCAGGTGCTCGAGCGGCGCGGTCACCTTTTCCAGCACCGAACGGTCGATTTCCAGCTCGCCGCCCTGGATGTCGAGCTGGGCACGCTTGTCCACATCGCGCGCGGTCTGGCGCACGGTGCGGTACAGACGCTCGGCCACCGAATACAGCGGCACCATACGCACCCGCAGCAGATCCTGCTGCAGTTCGCGGTTCAGCCGCGTCTGCTGAATCAATGCAGCGTCCGCCTCGCCCAGGCGGGCCAGCAGGATGTGCTGCACGGTGGAAATGTCGTTCACGCTCTCGGCCAGGAAGCGGGTGACTTCCTGGAAGCGGGTGAAACGGTCGAACTCCAGCGGATCGAACTCCTCGGCCACGCCTTGCGTCTGGAACGTCGCCTGCATCTGCGATTCGGCCTGGATCTCGACCTCGCGGATGTGTCCGCGCAGACGCACCAGCGCTTCCGACAGTTCGTTGACGTGGCGCTTGAACGCGAACACCTCACTTTCGATCCGCGAACGCGCGATCGCCACTTCACCCGCCTGGTTCACCATGCGGTCGACCCAGTCGGCGCGCACACGCAGGGTCAATGCATTGGCATCGCGGCTGGCCGGCTGCGCCACAGCCTGCGAATCGGCCACGCTGGCGGTCATCGCTGGCGCCGATTCGGCCTGGCTCAGAACGGGTTCGATCGGCGCTTCCAGCGGGGCCGTGGCTTCGTCGACCACGGGCGTCAGGTCGCCCTGTTTCAGGCGCTCCACGGTCTCGGCCAGCCGGTCGAGCTGGGCTTCCAGCGTTTCGAACACCTCGGCGTTCGCGCCAAGATGTCCTTCGATCACTGCGATCACGCGCGATTCCATCACGTGCGTCAGTTCGCCCAGGCGCATCGCGCCGACCATGCGCGCGCTGCCCTTGATGGTGTGGAGATTGCGGCGCAGCGCATCGCGCGCTGCGGCCTCGCCCGGCGCGGCCTGCCATGCACGCAGTTGCGCACTGGTGTCCGGCACCAGGGTGTCAGCCTCTTCGAGGAAGATCGGCAGCAGTTGCTGATCGATTTCATCGGCCACTTCGCGCCGCTCGAATACCGGCGACGGCGCGGCATGCTTGATCTCGGGCACCAGCGTGCTGATATCCGGCAGTTCAGGGGCAGGCGCGGGATGATGGGTTTCGGGCAATTCGGCGATCCCGACAGACGCATCGGCCGCAGGCTGGGCGGCAGGCTCGATTTCCGGCAACGCCTGTTCGTCCTCCAGTTCGCCGAGCGTCGCGATCAGGTCGCTGGCTGCCTCGGGCAACTGTCCGTTTTCGATGCTCGCAATCATGTCATGCAGACGCGCGACCGTATCCTGAACCAGCGCCAGATGCGCGGACGGCAGCGGCACCTGCACGAAACGGTTCCAGTATTGCTCGAGCGCATGTGACAGTTCGGACAATGCCGTGATGCCGGCAGTGCCTGCGATGCCTCCCAGGGTGTGCACTGCGCGACGGGCATGTTCGCTCACGCTGCTGTTGGCGGCTTCGGCATGGCGCTCGGCCTCTTCCTGCAGCACAGCCAGGCGCTGATGCGCTTCGGTCATGAAAATATCGTACAGGCCGGTAGACAGGCAAACCGGTCCGATGCAGATTTCGTCGGCCTCCTCCTGCGCCGCTTGCGTTTCAACGTGCACGAAATCGGCGGCTTCCATGGCAACCGGCTCGACGGGTTCAGGCGCGATCGCATATTCGATCAAGGCGCCCACATCCGGAACCATCACGTCAGACACCGACGCTGACACATGCATGTCATCTGCCTGTGCCACAGGCGCTTCGACAGTCTCGGGCTCGCTGAGGGAGAACGAGGATTCGATATCGATCGCTTCGATTTCCACAACCGCATCCTGCTCTGACAGGGCGGTCGAATCGTCAAGTTTTCCAACAGGTTCAACGTCGGCAGCCGGTTGCAGCAGCCAATCGGCTTCCGCGGGGCTGGCTGCTTCGACGGCCACTCCCGCATCCGGGTTTGCAATCTCGATCTCGTCCACCGCCAGCGCAGTCTCTTCGACCTGCGCCGCAAGCGGTGCAGGGGCCTCGTCCAGCGGCTGACCCTGCGCCACCCGGTCGACCGCAGCCAGCAAGGCTGCAACCGGAAGCAGGGCAGGCTGATTCGCCTGCAACGCGTCAACCCAGCTCTGGAAGACCTCACGTGCCTGGCCGACCAGGCGCAGCAGTTCGCTGCCAGCCGGTTTCTGTTCGGCCAGCCAGCCGTTCATCAATTGCTCAAGGCGCCATGCGGTTTCACCCAGCTCGTCCAGGCCGACCATGCGTCCGCTGCCTTTCAGCGTGTGGAAACCACGGCGGATCACGGTCAGGGAGGCCTGGTCTCCGGGATCGTTCTGACAGGCTTGGCAGGCTTCGCCCATAGTGGCCAGCACTTCATTGGCCTCTTCCAGGAAGATGTCCAGCAGTTCCGGCTCGGAGCCCTCGGGAATGCTGACCAGGAGGCCGTCTGTGGCCGTTGTGCCGGCGTGCTCTGCGGCCGGCGATGCTTCCGCTGCATCCGACAAGGGTTCGCCGGGTTGCGCTTCGGACATCGGCGCGGGCTCGGCAATTGCAGCGACGGCATCGGCTGCAGGCGCAGACGGTTCGCTCGCCCGGATATCGACCGATTCGTCGATCGCGACCGACGCGTCCGCTTCTTCAACCGCTGCAGCCGGACTCGCTTCGGCAGCCGGTTCGCTTGATTCTTCAAGCGCCAGCGGGATTTCGGGGGATGTCCGCTCGGGCAGCGCCAGCCCGGTCAGCGCGGCGATGTCGGCGTCGAGCGCCTGCGGCGCGGCGTCGACGTCCCGGCTGGCGTCGAGCGCGGCACGCGTCTGCTGTTTCAGGGTGGCGTCGTCGATCAGCTCGGCGTCGCGGCCAAGCTCGGTCAGCGCATCAAGGAATTTTTTTTTTGCGGCGTCGTCAGCCTGATCGCGCCATTCCAGATAGTCAGCCTGAACTTCGGCCTTGCGGGTGGGCAGGCCGGCTTCGACGGTATCGTCGAAGGCGTCTTCGTCGCCGCTGTCGGCATCGATCACGCCAAATTCGATCAGGGCCGGTCGCAGAATGCTGGCAGCGTCGACACGCCCGGCGCAGTAGGATTCGATATACAGCCCGAGGCTGGAGAACGCATCGGCCAGACGTTGCTGGGCGGCATCGTCGGGGTGCCCCTCGCTGGCGAATGATTGCACCGTGACGGTGGCCGCCTCCAGCAGCCTGGCGGCATCGGGCAGCTCCAGCATGGTCAGCGCGCCCTGCGCCTGCTGCGCCAGGGCGGGCAGATTACCCAGCGCTTCGCGCTCGTTGGCATCGCGGAAGAAGGCATCCAGGGCTTCTTCCATCTGCTTCAGGTTCTGACCGACTTCCTGCGCCATATGCACCAGCATGTCGCGCTCGGCTTCACGCTGCTGATTGGCGGATTCCTCGATATTGGCCGGCATCTCGCGGCCTTCGATCAGGGCATTCAGCCGTGCCTGCTGGGCTTCGGCACGGTGGGCGAAATCGGCATGCAGCACGTCTTCCTGGTCGACGGCATTCTGCATGTACAGCAGAGTGGACGCGACCTCCAGGTTCATCTGCTCGCGTGCATCGCCGTCGCGTCCGGCAGTCGCGACAGCCGCTGCCCCCAACTCTTCCAGCAAGGGCACCAGACCGCTGCCTTCAAGCATCTGCGCCTGCGGCTGCATGCGTCCCAAGTGACTCTGAAACTGTTCCAGTTGCGCGGCATCGCCTTCCACATAGGCATGCCAGCTGTCGCGTGCGGCTTTCAGGCTGGTTTGCATGGCATCCAGCACCGGGCGCATGCGCGCCAGCGCTTCGGGATCGAGCATGCCACGGCCCGGAAGATAGCGATCCAGACCGAAGGTCGAGCGAACTTCCGCCGCACGGCCGTCCTGAGGCTGGCTCTTCGCCACGAAAAACAGCGCATCGCGCAGCAGCCGCTCGGCAACCTGCGGCGAGCCTTCCATCAGGCGGCGCATCTGCAGGTCGACACGCGCGAGCAGCTGCTTGACGTGGAAATCGGCTTCGACGCCACGCGCAATCAGGCTGTCGACAAAGCCGACGCACGCCCACCAGAATGTTTGCGAGGCCTGCGACGGCGCAATGCGCTCGATTGCCGCCAGAGCGTCGCGCATGCGTTGCAGTCCCTGCTCGGCCTCGACATTACGCAGGAACGCCAGCAAGCCACGCTGGAACTGTCCGCGCGCGGTTTTGACTTCGGCGGCCAGCGCCTCCTGCGTCATGCCATTTCCGGTGACCTTGCCCTGCACCCTCGAGCGCAGGTCGGGGAAAAACAGTTCGCCCTCGAACACCCGCTCGGCGCCCTGCAGTTCGCGCAAGCGCTTGTAAAGGGGGAACAGCGCCAGTTCGCCGCTGCCGCGTCCGTCCGCGAGGTCCTTGACCCAGCGTTGCAGGCCTTCCATCGCATTGCGCAAGGCGCGCAGCACCTCATCGCTTGCCGCAAGGCGATTCTCGTTGACATCGTCCAGGACAGACTCGATCGCGGCCGCCAGCGTCGCCGCGCCTTCCAGCCCGACCATGCGCAGCGCGCCGGTAGCCTGGTGCGCATCGTCGTGCGCCAGCCGCAGGGCATTGGTGAGGTCGGCATCCACGCTGTAGGCTTGAACGCGCCCGAGGGCGGCTTGCAGGGCGGCGTCGATGTCTCCGCGCACCCAGTTCAACGGGCCGGTATCGTAATCGAGTAAGGCGCTCATGGTGTGTTGTTCCTGACGTTGATTGCAGTGGCCGTGATCGGCTGCTCGTTTCGCCCGATCAGGCGAGCTTGAAGCCCGAAACCGAGTTCTTCAGGTCCTGCGCGAGCTGCTTCATGCCGCCAATCGACTCGGCCGTCTGCTGCGTGCCACTCGTGGTCTGCGCCGAAATGGACTTGATGTCCTGCATGGTCTCGGCCACCTTGGCCGTCGATTCCGCCTGGCTTTGCGTGGCGGAAGAAATGTCGGCGATCAGGCCGGCCAGCTTCTTCGACACGTCGCCGATCTCGGCCAGCGTCTGACCCGCCGCGTCGGACAGCTTGGCGCCTTCGACCACGCCCTGGGTCGAGACTTCCATCGCCGCCACCGTATCGTGGGTGTCAGATTGAATGGTTTTCACGATCGCCGCGATCTGCTTGGTCGCATCGGCCGAGCGTTCCGCCAGCCGCTGCACTTCTTCGGCGACCACCGAGAAGCCGCGACCCGCTTCGCCTGCGGACGCTGCCTGAATGGCGGCGTTGAGCGCCAGCACGTTGGTCTGTTCGGTAATGTCGGAAATCAGTTCGACGATTTCGCCGATCTCCTGTGACGATTCGCCCAGACGCTTGATTCGCTTCGAGGTTTCCTGGATCTGTTCGCGCAGGCCGTTCATGCTGGCAATGGCGTTGGCCACCGCCTGCTGACCTTTTTCGGCTGCGGCCAGGGATTGTTCGGCCACCCGGGCGGATTCGGCGGCGTTGCCCGACACCTGCTGCACCGACTGCGCCAGGTTCACCACCGCAGCCGAGGTTTCCTCGATTTCCTCGGTCTGCCGGCGCGCCGCCTGTTGCAGCGACTCCGACACCTGACCGGCCTGGCTGGCCGCCTGATCCATCTGCATCGTGGCGTTGTTGATCCCGCGCACCAGGCTCCGCAGTTCCTCCACGGTGTAGTTGATCGAGTCGGCCACCGCACCGGTGATGTCCTCGGTCACGCTGGCGTTGATGGTGAGGTTGCCTTCCGCCAGCTCGCCCAGTTCGTCCATCAGACGCAGAATGGCTTCCTGGTTGCGGCTGTTTTCCTCTTCGCTCTTGCGTGCACGCGATTTGGTTTCGTTGATGTTGACCAGACCCAGCATCACCAGCGAGCCGATGGCCAGCACGCCGAACAGGGCGGCCAGCAGATAGCCGGCGCCACCGACCGACTGGTAGTCTTCAGACAACTTGCTCGTATCCTTCAGCAGCGTGTCGCTGCCGACGAAGAGGTTGTTGGCTGCCACCTTGGATTGCAGCAGCGGCTGCGTATTGGCCAGCACCTCGCCCACCGCCTCCACCATGTCGCCCATGTTGGCGCCCAGGTCTTCCAGGGTCAGCAGGCTGTCTTCGTTGCGGCTGGCCGTGCCTTCCATCAGCGCCTGCACCGTATCGCGGAAAGAAGTCGTGTCCTTTTCCAGCTGCAGCACCACCTCAGGGTCGATCAGGTCGGCCGACAGCAGCAGGTTGGCGTTTTTCGGCATCCGCTGGCTCAGCATGACCAGGTGATTGGCGCGCGACACCTCGCGCACGCCCGAACCGGCATCGGCCAGCTGGCTGGCGAGCTGTTCGGCCACTTCCTGCAGATCGATGGACAGGGCATTAATCCGTTTGACGTTCTCGCTCAGTTGCACCAGGTTTTTCTGCTGCGACAGAATCTGCACCACCTGCGGATCGAATGCCTTCCACTGCGCGCTGATTTTATCCAGCGTGTCGCGCGCCGCACCGCCCGAAGCCGGCACCTCGTCGTCGCCCTCGATCAGGCCGGTCAGCGTTGCCTGGAACGCGGCCTTGCCCTCGGCCAGACGCTTGAAGGCGCCGGCGTTACCCAGCACGGACTGCTGGGCCGTCAGCGGCAGGCGCTGTGACAGCACCTTCAGGTCACCCGCCTTGGTTTCGTAACCGGTGCGGTTGTCGAGCTGGATCAGACTGTAGATCGTGAAGCCGGCTGCCAGCAGCAGCGAGGCAATCAGCGCACTGCCGGCGTAGAGATATTGCTTGTCTACGGGCAAATGACCGATCAGGGGAGCCTTGCCGCCCTCCTTGTCCGCCAGCTTGCGCACGGTCTGCATGATCATGGCGGTATGCTCGCCCCCACGCTTGCCCGTGACCTTCTCCGTCATGCGCCCGGCCAGCCCTTTGAGGCCGTTCATCGTTGTCGCCATGTTCATTGCTCCATCCCTCCACTCATCGGCGCCAGCGCGCCCAGTTTTCAATGTTCGTCAGCTGTCGAACTACGCTTCGACCTTCAGAAATTCGGCATTGCCCAGCAATGCCGCGAAATCCATGTCGCACCAGTCGGCGCCCGCTTCGTCGGAATAATGGCGGGCAATCCATGGGTGCGGCGCGGCGCGATCGTTGCGCAGTTGATAACGGTTGATGTTTTTCAAGCCCAGGGTGCAGCGCACCAGCAGCGCCGCGTTCACGCCAAAATCGTGATGCGGGATCAGCAGACGACAATCCGAGTGTTCAGGCGTCACGCCTTTCCCCATGAAGTCGGAGAAGTCGCTCACCGCGAACAGGTTGCCGCGGATGTTGGCGACGCCGCGAAACCAGCGGCATGCGCCCGGAACCCTGACGATGGGCGGCACCGGGATGACCTCTTCGGTATCGGAAAGGCTCACCAGCCAGTTCACATCGGCCACCTGGAAACCCAGACGGGATCCGCTGTTGTCGCGGCTGGCCGCGGCCTGCAACTGCTGCGAAAGCGTTGTCTGAAATTCGCGCAGGTTGAATTTCTTGGCCATCTCGGTCCGCTCAGCCCAATGCCTTGATTTGCGACAGCAGGTCTTCCGGCTTCACCGGCTTCACCAGATAGGCCTTGGCGCCTTGGCGCATGCCCCACACCTTGTCGGTTTCCTGGCCCTTGGTGGTGCACATGATGACCGGAATATGCTTGGTCGCCTCTTCCTTGGTGATCATGCGGGTGGCCTGATAGCCGTTCATGCCGGGCATCACGACATCCATCACGATCAGGTCGGGCAGCGTCTGCTTGGCCTGAGCAACGGCTTCTTCGCCGCTTTCAGCCATGCTGACCAGATAACCGTTCTTGACCAGCAACTCGGACAGGAAAAAACGTTCGGTGGGGGAATCGTCCACAACCAGAATTCGGCTGATCGCCATATCTATGCTCCTTGAAAAACGGTTAGGCTCTGGAACAGGCGTGCTCGCGCACCGCCGTCAGCAGCGTGTCCTTGGTGAAAGGCTTGGTCAGGTACTCGTCCGACCCCACCATGCGGCCGCGCGCACGGTCGAACAACCCATCCTTGGACGACAGCATGATGACCGGCGTGGTACGGTACTTGGCGTTGCGCTTGATCAGCGAACAGGTCTGATAGCCGTCGAGGCGCGGCATCATGATGTCGACGAACACGACGTCCGGTTCGTGGTCCGTGATTTTCGACAGCGCATCGAAACCGTCCTGGGCCAGGATGACCTCGCAGCCCGCCTGATTCAGGAATATCTCCGCGCTGCGACGTATGGTGTTGCTGTCATCGATGACCATCACCTTGACGCCTTTCAATGCTTCGTTGTCCACACGCTTTCTCCACCAGTATTCCGGGCGCACAGCACCTGCCACACACCCTGCGTGCTTACCATTACGGCACCGGCACCGGCTTCTTTAGCCTCTGCCGCACCGGCCAACGCGCATTTCGGCAGACAAATAAAAAAGGGCGCTGCCTGGCAGCGCCCTTTTTCCCGTCCCGGCAGACCGCGTTACTGCCAGGCCTCTCCACTGGACTTCTTCTCCGCGCCCGCAACGGAACTCATGGTTTCGATGATGACGTTCGGCAGGGCGGAAATGCGCATGAACTGGCCCATGCCCACGTCGGGGAACGCCAGCGCAATGCGGTAGCGCCCGTGCGGCGAAGCGACTTCCTTGTCGACCACATACACCTCGTAGGGCAGGCCTGCGATGCTCTCCTGCATGTCGATCTTCTTGAGCCATTCGCCGTCGCTGTTGGCGCCATCGTTCATCGCCACGCCAAACACGGCCATCTTGCGATCAGGCATGACGATTTCGTAGACCTTGGTCGTCTTGCCCGCCCCTTTGGCCAGGTTGTCACGAACAGTCTTCACCGCCTCGTTGAAGCTGCCATATTCCGCCAGCTTGTTCTTGTGCGAATCCAGGCGCTCCATGCCGATCATGTAGCGGTAATTGGAC
The DNA here is from genome assembly GCA_018262815.1 of Thiobacillus sp. Classification (GTDB taxonomy): domain Bacteria; phylum Pseudomonadota; class Gammaproteobacteria; order Burkholderiales; family Thiobacillaceae; genus Thiobacillus. The sequence continues at coordinate 18,208 of JADFDN010000004.1, read as the reverse complement.
AGGCTGGCGGCGGTCTCGTCCCCGCCCATCCCCTTGCCGGCGCCCAAGGCTTCCTGCAAACGCGTCTGCAGCGCCTCGACCGCCGCCGCCTTCTTGTCGAAGGCCTTGCGGAAATAGGCGCGATACCAGTAATCCGGATTGGCATACGCCACGCTGCCGTCCGCCTTCACGCCCACGCGAATCGCTGCACCCAGCACGGCCTGACCGCCGACCGACCCGACTTCGCCGAGCATGTCGCCATCGGTGGCGATCACCACGCCATACCCTGGCAGATCCTTGGGGAAATATTTGCCGACCACCTTGAAACCCTTGCCCTTGAGCTTGGCTTCCACCGCCGATGCCACTGCCTGAACCGTGCCGCCAGCAACCGGGTTACCCTGGATATAGGGCGCAATCGCCCAGCTGGCCGACGAAAAAACGAGCAACACCCAAGCTGTCATCCACTTCATTATCATCACTGTCTCCTGATTGGTATTTACCCTGATTTTCCGTCTTACCGTACCATTGACAGGGTCGATTCATGGTAATTTGCCATTTTATGGCAAAAACTCGGCGCGCCTACGCTCTAACGCCCATCTGCAAACTTTCTTGAGCGGGCGGACGCAAGAACGCCAGAATTCAGAACGCCACCATTTCGAAGTCGTCCTTGCGTGCCCCGCAATCGGGGCAGGTCCAGTTGATCGGCACATCTTCCCAGCGGGTGCCGGGCGGGATGCCATCCTCGGGCGCCCCGGCTTCCTCGTGATAGATATAACCGCAGATCAGGCACATCCAGCTTTTGTATTCAGGCGTTTCAGGCATGGGGACAGGGGGAATCAGCTAAAATTGGGCGTTGATTTTAAAGCAGTGACGCCATGCCGCCTATTTTCTCCCCCAAACCCGCGCCACCGCTGGTGCTCAGCTTTGCCGCGTCAGACCCGACCGGCGGCGCCGGCATCCAGGCCGACCTGCTGACGCTGGCCAGCATGGGCTGCCACCCGCTGTCGGTGATCACCGCGATCACGGTGCAGGACACCGCCCGGGTCGACGAAGTGCTGGCGATCGACGCCGAATGGGTGATGGACCAGGCGCGCATGCTGCTGGAGGACGTACCGGTCGCCGCATTCAAGCTCGGCATGTTGGGCAGTCCCGAATCGATCGCGGTCATCGCCGAAATCCTCGCCGACTATCCGGACATCCCCGTCATCCTCGATCCGGTGCTGGCGTCCGGGCGCGGCGACGAGCTCGCCACCGACGACATGATCGCCGCCATGCGAGACCTGCTGATCCCGCAGACCAGCATCCTCACCCCCAACAGCCACGAAGCGCGACGGCTGGCGCTGTTCGAGTCGGACGAGGACGACCTCGATCTCGCCGCCTGCGCCAAGCACCTGACCGATCTCGGCTGCGAATACGTGCTCATCACCGGCACCCACGAAGCCACGCCGCGCGTGCTGAACAGCCTGTACGACGCCAACGGTCATGTGCAGACCGACGCCTGGGACCGCCTGCCCGGCAGCTATCACGGCTCCGGCTGCACCCTCGCCTCGGCCATCGCAGCCACCCTGGCTTACGGCCAGGACGTGCCGCAGGCGGTGCGCGACGCGCAGAACTTCACCTATGAAACACTCAAGGCCGCCTTCCGCCCCGGCATGGGGCAATACATCCCCGAGCGCTTCTTCTGGGCGCAGGATGGTCAGACCGAAGGCAGCGCGTGAGCGCGGGGCCAGAGTTGTTGATGATTTGAATAATCCCGCCATGCTTGAATTCCCCGGTGGCATCTATGCCATCACCCCCGAAACCGCCGACACCGCACGTCTGCTGATGCAAGTCGACGCGGCATTGGCCGGCGGCGTGGCCGCGGTGCAGTACCGCGACAAGTCGGGCGACGTCGCCCGCCGCCACGAGCAGGCGAGCGAACTGGTCGCGCTGTGCCATCGCTACAATGCGCCGCTGATCGTCAACGACGACCTGCGGCTGGCCGATCTGTGCGACGCCGACGGCGTCCATCTGGGGCGCGACGACGGCAGCCTGCGCGAAGCACGCATCATCCTCGGCCGCGACAAGTTCATCGGCGCCTCGTGCTACCAAAGCCTGGAACTCGCACAGGCGGCGCAGGCGGCGGGCGCCGACTATGTGGCGTTCGGCAGTTTTTTTCCGTCGCCGACCAAACCGGCCGCGCCGCGCGCCAGCCTGGCTCTGCTGCGTGACGCCGCGCCCGTGATCCACGTGCCGCTGGTGGCCATCGGTGGCATCACGCCGGAAAATGCTTCGCAATTGCTGGACGCCGGCGCCGACAGCCTCGCCGTGCTGTCGGCGCTGTTCGACGTTCCCGACATCCGTGCCGCCGCGCACAGCCTGAATCAATTATTTGCAACCGAATCTGAAGAGTGAGCCGAACCATGACCCGCAACGAACAACTTTTCGAACAATCGCAGAAAGTCATTCCCGGCGGCGTGAATTCGCCGGTGCGCGCCTTCAAGAGCGTCGGCGGCACCCCGGTGTTCTTCAGCCGCGCCAAAGGATCGCGGGTGTGGGACGCCGACGGCCGCGAATACATCGACTACGTCGGCTCGTGGGGCCCGGCCATCCTCGGCCACGCCCACCCCGGCACGGTGAAGGCGGTTGCCGACGCCGCCGCCAACGGCCTGTCGTTCGGCGCGCCTTCCGAGGCCGAACTCGTCATCGCCCGCCGCATCATCGAACTGGTGCCGAGCATCGAGAAAGTCCGGCTCGTATCAAGCGGCACCGAAGCGACCATGAGCGCGATCCGCCTGGCGCGCGGCTTCACCGGCCGCAGCAAGTTCATCAAGTTCGAGGGCTGCTACCACGGCCACGCCGACTTCCTGCTGGTGAAGGCGGGCTCCGGCGCACTCACCTTCGGCAACCCCACCTCGGCCGGCGTGCCGTCCGAAGTGGCGGCGCAAACGATCGTGCTCGACTACAACGACGTCGCCGGCCTGGAGCGCACCTTCGCCGAGATCGGCAGCGAGATCGCCTGCATCATCGTCGAGCCCTTCGCCGGCAACATGAACCTGGTGAAGCCGACCGCCGCATTCATGGCGGCGATGCGCCGCCTGTGCGATGCACATGGCGCGCTGCTGATCTTCGACGAGGTGATGACCGGCTTCCGCGTCGATCTCGGCTGCGCGCAGAAGCTGCTCGGCATCAAGCCCGATCTGACCACGCTCGGCAAAGTGATCGGCGGCGGCATGCCGGTCGGCGCCTTCGGCGGCCGCGCCGACGTGATGGACGCGCTGGCGCCGACCGGCCCCGTTTATCAGGCCGGCACGCTGTCGGGCAATCCGGTGGCGGTGGCGGCGGGGCTGGCCACGCTGGCCGCGATTTCCGAACCCGGCTTCCACGCGAATCTGACCGCCCGCACCGAGCGTCTGGTCAAAGGCCTCAACGCCGCAGCCAAGGACGCCGGCGTCACCTTCTGCGCCGACTCGGTCGGCGGCATGTTCGGCCTCTATTTCGCGGCCAAGCCGCCGACGAGCTTTGCCGAAGTGATGCAGGGCGACAAGGAGAAATTCAACCGCTTCTTCCACGCCATGCTCGACCACGGCATCTACCTCGCGCCGTCGGCATTCGAAGCGGGCTTCGTCTCGGCCGCCCACAGCGATGCCGACATCGACGCCACCGTCAACGCGGCACGCGAGGTCTTCAAGACGCTTTAAAGGCATTGTCCGCGAAGGACGCGAAGTTCGCGAAAGGGGTATCACCTTCGCGTTTCTTCGCGCCCTGTATGCCCTCCGGGTATTCGCGGATAGATAAAGGTTTTCCGCATGAACGATGAACTGTCTCCCGAGGACGAGCTGCGCCTCAACGTCCTTTTCAACACCGAGCTCAAGGCCGTCCGCATCGACGAGTCGAACATGACGCTGTGGGCGCTGACGCCGCAGGGCGAGGCGAGCGTGCCGCTGAAGCCTAACGAACGCTCCGACCGCTACCTGAAGCGGGTGCGCGAGCAGCTGTCCGGCCATGCGCTCGGTTCGCCCGGGGGCTATCCGGTGCACCTGACACGCTGGACGCGGCAATCGCAGGCCGGGCTCTCGACCCAGCATCTGGCGCAGCTGCTGCTGATCGCCGAGGAAGAGGCGGTGGTCGCGGTGGTGCACTCGCCTGCGCTCACCGACGAGCTGGCGCGCTACGCCTGGTGGTGCATGCCGACGATCGAGAACGCGCGACTGATGCTGATGCGCGACGTGGTGTGCAAAGGCAGCATGGGCCGCACGCTGGCGGAGTTCCTGGTCGAGCATCTCGCTTTTCTGCACGAGGACGATGTCGGCATTCTCGATACCGTCGCGGTGATGCTGTATTCGGGTGTGCTTACCGACGCCGAGCGGCTGTCGATCTGGAAACGCGGCAGCAGCCGCAATTCGTATTACGTCGCCTTTCTCGAACTGCAGCCCGACATGCTGCCCAATCCGCGCGCTGCGCGCACCGATCACGGCAGCGTGCCGCAGCTCGCTGGAAATCCATACAGCCTCATGCTGGACAAAGCGCTGTCGGGCCAGGGCCAGACCCTCGTCGCCACCACCGCCACCATTCTCGAACGCCCGGAAAACCAGGAAGTGGTTAACCATACGCTGAACGCACTGGCCAACTGGTGCGCGCCGCTGCGCCAGGCCGATGATGCTGCGCGCAACGCGGCGCGTCAGGCGCTGCTCGACGCCGCCCCGCAATTCACCTCCGACTGTGATGCGCTCGACGCGCTGGCGGCGGTGGACGCCGATACTGTTCGCCCGATCTTCCTCAAGACCACCGCGATCGGCTCGCTGATGCGACGCAAGATCCAGCCGGTCGTCACGCCGCTGCTCGACGCCATCACGGTATTGCGGCGCCAGCCCTGACTCCGATCCACCCTGGCAGAAGCCCGTGGTGGAATCGTATCGTCTGAAACGGCGAAGCCCTGCGGGCATGCGCACGCAGGGCTTCGTCGAATCGTTGGCGCTTACTGGCCGAGCGCCGAGTCGATGCTGGCCAGAAACTTGTCGGCCTTCTCGAATCCGATCACCTTGTAGTCCGACTGCACCCCTGCACTGTTCCAGAAGATCAACCCGGGCGGGCCGAACAGGCTGAAGCGTTTCAGCAAGGCCTTGTCGGCCTCGGTGTTGGCGGTAACGTCGGCCTTCAGCAGCACCACGTCAGCCAGGCGTGCCTGCACACGGACGTCACTGAAAGTGAAGCTTTCCATTTCCTTGCACGAGACGCACCAGTCGGCATAGAAATCCAGCATCACCGCTTTTCCGTCGGCCTTGGCCTGCGCCAGGCGCGCATCGAGTTCAGTTACGTCCTTGACCTTCTCGAATGCGAGGCCTTTCTGTTCGGCCGCCATCGCACCGCCGACACCGCCCTGGAAGACGCCGCCTTTATACACTTCAAGCGGCTGCAGCAGATTGCGGCTGCCCGCCAGCATGCCGAGCAGGATTGCCAGGCCGCCGATCAGCAGCACCACGCCGAGACCTTTCCACAGGCGCGACCAGCCGGTCGCGTGGGCCGGCAGCGGATCGAGCGCATGCAGATAGATGGCAGAGGCGATCAGCAGCAGCGCCCACAACAGCATGCCGATCCATGCCGGGATGACCGGCGAGATCAGGTAGATGGCGATCGCCAGCATCATCACGCCGAAGAAGTACTTCACCGCGTTCATCCAGCCGCCCGCCTTGGGCAGCAGGGCGCCCGCAGACAGGCCCACCAGCAGCAGCGGCACCCCCATGCCGAGCGCCAGCACGAACAGTGCGACGCCGCCCAGCACGGTGTTGCCAGTCTGGGCGATGAAGGCGAGCGCGGCAGCCAGCGGCGGCGCCACGCAAGGGCCGAGGATGACTGCGGACAGCGCGCCCATGAAGAAGACGCCGATGAAATTGCCGCCCTTCATCCTGTTCGATGCGTCGGAGAACTTGCTCTGGATGAAGCTCGGCAGCTGGATTTCGAAGAAGCCGAACATCGACATCGCCAGCAGCACGAAGATGCCGGCGCCGATACCGAGCGCCACCGGGTTCTGCAGCGCATTCGACAACAGCGTGCCGGAAAGCGCCGCCGCCACGCCGGCGATCGCGTAGGTGAGCGCCATGCCGAGTACGTAGGCGAGCGACAGCAGGAAGCCGCTCATCTTGGTCAGGTCCTTCTTCTGCCCGGCGATGATGCCGGACAGGATGGGAATCATCGGGAACACGCAGGGCGTCAGCGCCAGCAGCAGGCCGAGGCCGAAAAAGGTGAGGATCACCGGCCAGAAGCTGCCGCCCTTCAGCACGCGCTCGATGCGCGAGGTGTCGGATTCGCTGGCGGGTTCGACCGGCGCATCCGTGCTCGTGGCAACCGCGGTTGATGCAACCGGACCGCCCGCCGCAGCCAGGGAGAACTCGCGCTTGATCGGCGGATAGCAGACGCCGACCGCTTCGTTGCACCCCTGCCAGTTCGCTTCCAGCACCAGCTGCTCGCCGGCGGCGAGCGCACGCGACAGCGTCACATTGACGGAGAAGTTCTGGTGGTACACCTCGGTGCGGCCGAAAGTCGGGTCGTCCTTGACCTCGCCCGCCGGCATGTCGACCTTCGTCACTTTCACGTCGGCAGGCGATTTGACGAGATAAGCAAGCTTGTCGCGATACAGGTAGGTGTCGGGCGTCAGCGTGTAGTCGAGCCTGACCGTCTGCGCATCGGGCATCGCAGCGGCAACCAGGAAGGCCTCGTCAGGCGGCAGCAGTTTCGGCATGCCGGAATCGCCGGCCAGGCTGCGCAGCCCTTCCAGTGCGGAGACCGAGGATGAAGCCGGCGCCGCGGCCGCGGGCGCCGCCGTGACGGCAGCACCCAGCGCAGGCAGCTTGATCGACACGCTCGTTTCCTGCGGGGTGTAGCACAGCCCGGCGTCGGCGCAGCCCTGCGAAACGGTTTTCAGAGTGACCGACGTGGCGCCCGCCGTGCGCTGGATCGGCAGCGCAATGCGCACGTCCTTGCGGTAGGTTTCGACCTTGCCGAAGAATTCGTCATCCTTGATCTTGCCGGCCGGCAATTTCGGCGCACCGAGCGTGGCGCCCTCGACCGCGAACTTGAACTTGTCGCGGTACATGTAATAGTCGTCGGCGATCTGCCAGCGCGCTTCCAGCGTGTTGGCGTCGAGCGCGCGCGCAGTGAACTTGAAGGCGACTTCGGGGTCAAGAAATTCTTGTGCGTGGACCACTGGAAAGAGCGCCAGCGCACCCCAAAGTAGGGGCAATGCGCGGAGCAAACGAATCCACTTATTCTTCATCATGTTTATCAGTCTCCGTGGCCAGCCAGTCGAGATAGGCAGGCAGGCCGTGTGTTATCGGTGTGGCAATCAGTTCAGGTACGTCGTAAGGATGCTGCACGCGGATGATTTCCTCAACCAGCGGATAGGCCGCGCGCGTGGTTTTGATCAGCAGCGGGATTTCCTCCGCCGTCTCCACCCGCCCCTTCCAACGGTACATGGAGCGGCACGGCGCCAAAACGTTCACGCACGCCGCCGCCCGGCTCTCGACCAACGCGTGCGCCAGTTTCTCGGCGCTCGCGAGATCGGGTACATTCGTCAAGACTAACAAAGGTTCCATGTCATGCGCTTTGGTTGGATTGTGCTACTGCTGCTGTCGTTTCCGGTTCTGGAAGCGATCGGCATTTTCTGGGTTGCCGACGCCATCGGCGGCTGGGTACTGCTGTGGCTGCTGCTGGCGGCCGTTGCCGGCGTCATGCTGATCCGGGTCGAGCGCCTCGCCTGGGGCGCGCGTCTGCTGTTTTCGGTGCAGTCGGGCGCGCATCCGCTCGCGGCGCTGTTCGCCAGCGGACGGATGCTGCTTGCCGGCGGCCTGCTGGTCTTTCCCGGCTTCATCAGCGATGCCATAGCGCTGGTGCTGCTGCTGATGCCAGGCACCTGGGGCCGACGCAGGGCAGATCCGCTGCGGCCGGCCAACGACGACATACTGGAAGGCGAATTCAAGCGCGAGCCCGACGATCTGCTGCGTTAGTCAAAACAGCGCCATCTGCCCGCGCGCCTGACGGATTTCGCGCAGCAGTTCGTCGGAGGTCGGGTAGCGGTATTTCAGACGCAGTTCGCGCGTGGTGCGCGCATTCGACAGCTGGCGCGACTCGCGCAGGAACGACAGCAGGGCCTCGGACAGCACCTTTTCCGCTTCGGCGCGATTGACCCGCGGCGGGCGCGGCAGGTCGAAGGCATCGGCGCAGCTGTCGAACCAGTCGCCCATTTTCAGCGGATGCGCATCGACTGCGTGGTAGATGCGCTGCGAACGCCCGCGGAACAGCGCGGCCCAGGCCAGCCGCGCCAGGTCGTCGGCATGAATGTGATTGGTGTAGCTGTCGTCCTTTGCAACCAGCGCCGGAGTGCCGCGCTTGATGCGTTCCAGCGGCAGCCGGTCGGCAGCGTAGATGCCCGGCGCGCGCAGGATCGTCACCTGCACCCGCTGCGTTTCGCCCCAGGTGCGCAGCTGGCGTTCGGCATCCACCCGTCGCACCGCACGTCCGTTCACCGGCGCCACCGGACGCGTTTCGGCAACCCAGTCGCCGCCGCAGTCGCCGTACACGCCGCTGGTGCTGATGTAGACCAGCGCGCCCGGTTTGCGCCGTCCCAGCGCATGCAGCAGATGCGCGGTACGCGGATCGGTCCGCCCCTCATTCGGCGGCGGCGCGAAATGGAACACGCCATCGACGCGCGGCAGCCGCGCGAGCGAGGCCGGCTGATCGAGGTCGCCGACGTACGGCGTCACGCCGAGCGCGCGCAGTTCGGCCGCGCGTTCGCTGCGACGGATCATGCCGATGAATTCCGCCTGCCCGGCATAGCGCTTCACCAGCCGCTCGGCGACATCGCCAAACCCCACTATCAAGATTCTTTTCATCGTGCCCGCCTGTGATTCACCCAAGCTGTAACCCTATGCGGGCAGGGGTTAAAACCCTGTCCACACAGGCGATAATTCGCTGTTTTCCTGCATTTTAAGCTCACATCATGCCGTACCAGGTCACCATTCAGCCCAGCGGGCATCAGTTCAACGTCGAGGACGACGAAACCATCCTCGAAGCCGCATTGCGCGAAGGCTATGCTTTGCCCTACGGTTGCCGCAACGGCGCCTGCGGCGCCTGCAAGGGCAAACTGCTGTCCGGCCAGATCGACTACGGCGTCCATTCGCCCAACGCACTGAAGGACGAGGAAAAATCCCAGGGCCGCGCCCTGTTCTGCCGCGCCAAGCCTCTGAGCGACCTGGTCATCGAAGCCAAGGAAATCGGCGCCGCCAAGGACATCGTGATCAAGACGCTGCCGTGCCGCGTGGAAAAACTGGAAAAACGCGCCGACGACGTGATGCTCGTCAAGATCAAGCTGCCCGCCAACGAACGGCTGCAATACCTCGCCGGACAATACATCGACTTCCAGCTGAAGGGCGGCAAGTCGCGCAGCTATTCGCTGGCCAACCCGCCCCACGACGATGCGCTGCTGGAATTGCACATCCGCCACGTGCCGGGCGGCCTGTTCACCGACCAGGTGTTTTCCACCCTCAAGGAACGCGACATCCTGCGTCTGAAGGGACCACTCGGCAGCTTTTTCATCCGCGAGGATTCCGACAAGCCGATGATCTTCATCGCCGGCGGCACCGGCTTTGCCCCGATCAAGGGCATGCTGGAGCATGCCTTTGCCGAGCACACCGACCGCGAACTGGTGCTGTACTGGGGCGTGCGTTCGCTGAAGGACCTGTACATGGCCGAACTGCCGCTGCAGTGGCAGGCCGAACATCCGAATTTCAGCTTCATTCCGGTGCTGTCCAATCCTCAGCCGGCCGATCAGTGGCAAGGCCGCACCGGCTTCGTGCACGAGGCGGTGCTGGCCGACTTCGCCGACCTGTCGGCTTATCAGGTGTATGCCTGCGGCGCGCCCATCATGGTCGACAGCGCGCGCGACAGCTTCGTGAAAGCCCGCAAGCTGCCCGAGGACGAATTCTTCGCCGATTCATTCGTTTACGCGGCAGACGCCGAGACCGCGCCGGCCGCCTAAGCGCCCGGCCCTGGCCAGACGCACGCGGCCGCCGATACTTCCGGACCGGCGACCGCACTGCCGCGCCTGAAGCGGGCTAGTTCTGCAGCCCCCGTCCCGGCTGAGTCGGCGAGCTTTACAACTCGCCCTTGGCGCCTGCCTGCATGATCTCGAGCAGTGACTTCCGCACGGTCTCGATGCGGACTTTGAGGGCTTCCGGCAAGCGCTTTTCCTGCGCGACCGCATCGACGTTGACGTCCATCATCACCAGCCAGCCCTGCCCCTTTGCATCCTCAATCAGGGCGATGCGGCACGGCATGTAGATGGAAAAATCCATGTTCGCATCGATCAGGTCCTTGGCCAGCACCGCATCGCAGAACTGGAAGATGATGATGGTGCGCTGCGGCTTGCCGGTGACCGCCTCCACCTGCTTGGACATCGGCAGTTCGGCCACCAGCTGCAGATTCAGCGCATTGGCGCGCAGCCGCATCGACTCCGCTGCTTCCATGAGGCTGACGTTGCGATCGATGGCCCGCTTGTAGACCCCGCCCTGCTCCGCCGCGCCGGCCTTGGGCGCTATCGCCCCGGCCTTGGGTTCAGCAGCCCAGCTTGCGGGTGCGCCCAGCATCAGCGCGCTCAGAACGAAACCTGCTACAGCGTATGAAACAGTGCGCATGGAAATATCCTCCTGAATGGTCGAGAACAGTCCGACAGGCCGGGAAGCCCGGGGTTCATTGCCCGCGGCACATGGCCAGCGCTTTTTGATAGTGCTGGCAGGCTTCGCTCATCTGGCCGCTCTGCGTCTTGAGCTCGGCCATGCGGATATGGCCTTCGGCGCTGGGCGCGATGGCGAGGCTGGCTTCCAGATAGCTCTGCGCCTTGCCCCATAGCTGCTGCACACTGCACAGCTGTGCCAGCGTCAGCAGCAGATGTGCATCGCGCGGCTGGGCATGCAGCCATTTCTCGGCCTGTTCGATCTGTCGGGTCGGACTGCTGCCGCGCGCGTCGCCGTACAGCACCACCAGATCTTCATGCCACTCGCGGTTGAGCGCGGCTTCCAGCACGTCGAGCGCCGTATCGTGGCCGCCGCGCTGCATGAAGGCACGGGCGGCGGCACGCGCCACCCAGGGATCGAGCTTGAAATCGGCCGGAACCTTTTTCCAGTATTCCAGCAGCCCACGGTCGTCTTCGGCGCGGCGCTTGAGATTCTCAGCATAGGCCATGCGCCGGTTCTGCAGGGCGACACCGGGTTCAAGCGCGTTGCCGCGCATCAGCGCGTCGAGCAGGCGATCGACTTCGTCCCACTGCCCGGTCAGCTGGCGCGCCTTGAGCTCGAGTCGCAGCAGCGCGGTGTGCTGCGGCGCAATTTCCTTGGCGCGGCTGATCGCCACCAATGCCGCCGCCGCATCCTTGGCATCGAGGTATGCCTCGGCCTCGAACAGCTGCGCGGCGAGTTCGGCGCCGTGTTCGGTGGCCTCCTGCAAATGCCGCTCGCGTTGCGGAGTCGCGCGCATTTCCTGCGCCGCCCGTGCCGCCAGCACCCGTGCCAGGCCAAACCGGATATCGTCGCCCTGCCACTGTCCGAGCGACTGCTCGGCATCCTGATAGCGGTATTCGGTATATGCCTTCAAGCCGCCGACGAAGTTCTCGTCGCGTTTTCTGGCGGCACGCCGCTCGCGCTGCGCGCGCACGATGCTCGGCAGATTGAGGGTGAGCAGCGCCAGCCGCAGCAGCACCACGCCCCCCACCACGAGTCCGGCCAGCAGCAGCACGAAGCTGATGAAGGAGATTTCCATCCGCCATGGCGGATATACCAGCACCACATAGCCGGGGTCGTAACGCCCGGCCATCGCCAGCGCAATGGCCAGCACCGCGATGATGAGCAGCGAGATCAGCCAGCGCATCAGTGCTCTCCCTTATACGCCTCGAGCGCGGCGAGGCTGGCGTCGATGCCCGGCAGCTTCTGGGCGATTTGCAGGCTGGCCAGGCGCCTGACTTCCTTGAGCGCGTCGGCGACGCCGGCGTCGCGGGTATTGAAATAGCGACCGAGCATCTGCGAGACCGCATCGAGGTCGGCACGGAACGCCGCCTGATCCTGCGACAGCAGCGCCAGCCGGGCCGACAGCAGGCGCAGACGCAGATTCTCGCGCAGGAAATAGGCCTGATCGGGCGGCAGCAGCACCGCTTCGTTGCTGTCCACCCGGCGGATCTGCACGATGCGTTTCAGTTCTTCCCACAATTCCTGGCCAAGGTTGGCCGCCCCCGACACGCGCGGCGCCGGCGCCGCTTCGGACACCTGTGCACTCGCCAGCGGCCAGCCGGCATGACGCACCACCAGAGCCTCGATGCGCGCGCTGGCGCCCACTTCGTCGAGCGAGGGCACTGCGCGCAGGTTGGCCAGATCGGCCGCGATCGCACGGCGCAAGGCAGTGAACTGCGGCTTGTTCAGGCGCTGCAGGCGGGTATCGGCGCCTTCGAGCGCAATGATCGCCGCCTTCACGTTGCCCGCCAGCTGCAACTGCTGGGCGGCCGTGAGCAGCACCTGCTCGATCTCGGCCAGCGCCCACTGGTCCCGCCCCTGCGACAGATCCTTGTAGAGGGCTTCGAGCGAAAGCTGCTGTTGCTGCGAGGTCGTCATCTGGCTTTCGATGTGCGCGACCTTCTCGCTGACCTGACGCATCGTGTCGTCCGCGTTGCGGGCCAGCAGGCGGGTTTCGCTGACCTCCTTGCCGGTTTCGGCGAGCCGGCGCCCCAATTCGGTCTTCAACTCGCGGATGCGTTCGCGGCTGTCGAACCACGACCAGGCCGCCATCGCCAGTGCCAGCGCGGCAATCAGCAGCGCAACCAGCGCCACCGGCGAGGACGGCGCGTGCCCGCCGGCATGGACTGGCACGCGACCAGGCTGCGCGACGGCTTGCGGGACGGAGGTTTCCGGGGTGTCGTTCATTGCTTGTTCCTGAACCAGTTAATCAGACCTTCCACCAGGCCGGCATCGCCGCCTGGCGTGGCAACCACCTCCGCGATGCCGAAGCGGCGGGCTGCATCGGCGATTTTCTCATGCGGGGCGAAAAGCGGAGTATGCAACAGCAAGGGCCTGCCCACCTCGCCCAGCAGCGCCGCCAGATTGTCCAGCGTCTCGGCACTGGTGACGGTCACCGCGTCGATCCCGCCCGCCCGCCAGCGCGCCAGCAGCGGCGCGGCATCGGCCTGCGGCCGCACGCGACGGTAGCATTCCATGAAATGCACCTCGGCCCCGCGCGCCGCAAGCGTGTCGGCCAGCAAGGGACGGCCGCCGACGCCGCGCACGATCACCACGCGCTTGCCCGTCACCGCCTGCAGCCGGGGCAAAGCCAGCAGCGCCTCGCTGTCCTGGCCGTCCGGCGTGATGACGCCGCTGACGCCCTGGGCCTGCAGCGCGCGCGCCGTTCCCGGCCCCACTGCGAACACGTCGGTCGCAGCCGGCAAACCGCCCCCGGCATGGATCGCCGCCATGCCGAACTGCGCGGCATTGGGGCTGATGAAGATCGCGATATCGGCATCGTGCAGCCGGGTGAGCGAGTCCGCCAGCGCGTCTGCGGCGATCGCTTCGATGGCAAGCGCCGGAAACACGAACGCTGCGCCGCCGGCCCCTTCGATCGCCTGCGCCAGCGCGGCGGCCTGCGGGAGCGGCCGCGTCACCAGGACGGTGCGTCCGGCGAGCGTTCCCGTCATGCAGGAAGCGCGTCGAGGATGGCGCGCGCGCCCTGCGCCAGCAGCTTGTCGGCAAGCGCCTGGCCGACCGCCTCGGGATCGGCGGCGTCGCCTGTCGCCGTGTCGTGAATGAAACCGCTTCCATCCGGGTTCGCGACGAAGCCGTTCAGCACCAGGCGGCCGTCCTGCAGCACGGCATGGGCGCCCAAGGGCACCTGGCAGCTGCCGCCCAGCACGCGGCTGACCTGACGTTCGGCACGCACACAGGCGGCAGTCTCGGGGTGATTCAGTGCGGCGAGCATGGCTGCCACGTCGCCGCTGCCGCTGCGAATTTCGATCCCGAGCGCGCCTTGGCCGGCAGCGGGAATGCTGTCTTCCACGGCAAGCAGGCTCTTGATGCGGCCGCCGAGGCCCAGCCGCTTGAGGCCGGCGGCGGCCAGCAGGATGGCGTCGAACTGGCCCTCGTCGAGCTTCTTCAGGCGGGTGCCGACGTTGCCGCGCAGCGGCTTCACCGAGAGGTGCGGGTAACGCGCACGCAGCTGCGCCTCGCGGCGCAGGCTGGAGGTGCCGACCACGGCACCGGGCGGCAGGTCGGACAGGCGCTCGTAGCGATTGGAGACGAAGGCGTCGCGCGGGTCCTCGCGCTCGCCGATCACTGCCAGCTCGAATCCCGGCGGCAGCTCCATCGGCACGTCCTTCATGGAATGCACCGCGAGATCGGCCTGGCCGGCCTCCAGCGCGACCTCGAGCTCCTTGACGAACAGGCCCTTGCCGCCGATCTTGGACAGCGTGACATCGAGGATCTGGTCGCCGCGCGTGGTCATGCCCAGAATGTTCACCGTGCAACCGGGGTGCAGCGCGCGCAGACGATCTCGAATATGCTCGGCCTGCCACATGGCAAGGGCACTTTCACGGGAAGCAATGGTCAGGGTATGCATGGCGGTAACAAAGGACTGTTGGATTTGGCAAAAGATGACGCGACACTGACGACTATGGCGACCCCGCATCCACCTGAAGGAACCTCAAGCATGCTGCGGCAGTTCGCGGCATGGGCCCTGATTTTAGCATGGGGCCTGGTGCTGCCCGGCACCGCCGGCGCAGCGAGCGGCCTGGTTCATGCGAAGAATTTCCAGGCCGATGCGCGCACCGCGACCAAACGCCGGGTGCCTGTCATGGTGCTGTTCAGCAGCCCCACATGCCCGTATTGCGAGCGCGTCAAGAACGAATACCTGGTGCCGATGCATCTGGATCCGGCCTACCGCTCGCGCGTCATCTTTCGCGAAGTCACCATCGACTCCGACGCGACGCTGACCGATTTCGGCGGCACCCCCATCACGGAAAGCGCGTTTGCTGCTGCCCACAAGGTGTTCATGGTGCCCACCGTGATGGTGTTCGACACCCAGGGCAGGGCGACCGGCGACCCCATCGTCGGTCTGCTGATTCCGGATTTCTATTTCGGCTATCTGGAAGCCGCCATCGACGAAGGCGGGCGCAAGGTGCGCGGCAAATAACATCCCGCCGGCGCGGAATACGCCAACACACGCCGGGGCGTAATAGAATCCCTGCCATGCAGGGAGCATGCCCATGAAGACCCTTCTGGCCGACGACCACCCGCTGATGCGCGAGGGGGTAAGACAGGTGCTGTCCCAACTGGAGCCGCCGGTCGACATCATCGACGCCCACGATTACCCCAGCCTGTTCGCGCAGACCGCCCTGCACCTCGATCTCGACCTGGCGCTGGTCGATCTCAACATGCCGGGCTTCGTCGGCACCCAGGGCATCGCGCAGTATCGCAACCGCTTTCCCGACATTCCGCTGGTGGTGCTGTCGGCCTCCGAGTCGCCGCACGATATCCGCAGCGCACTGGAAGCCGGTGCGCTCGGCTACATCCCCAAGGCCGCGTCCACCGCAACCATGCTGGCTGCCTTGCGGCAGGTGCTGGCGGGCGACATCTACGTGCCGGCCTGCCTGGGCGACAGCCACGCCGGCCTGCATTCGGTCGACCCGGCCGATTTCGAGGCGCTGCAGCACAGCGGCCTGACGGCGCGCCAGCTGGAAGTGGCGCGCCTGCTGGTCCAGGGCTGCGCCAACAAGGCCATCGGCGGCATGCTGTCGATGTCGGAAGGCACGGTGAAAGTGCACATCGCCGCGATTTTCCGCGCCCTCGACGTCAGCAACCGCACCGAAGCCGTGCTCGAGATTCAGCGGCTGATGCAGAAATCCTGACTCCCGTGGATCGTCTGCACAGCCTCTTCAGCCGGATGTCGCTTTCCAGCATCCGCAGCCGCATGCTGGTGATCGCCCTGCTGCCTGCGCTGCTGACCGAATTCGGGATGGTGGCCTACTTCACCACGCAAACCCTCGCCGCCGCCGAACGCGCGCTGCATGCGCGCGCCGCCAACGCCGCCCGCCATCTGGCCGATGCCTTGCCCTATGCGCTGGTGAGCGGCGACGAGATGCGGCTGCGCGCACTGCTCCAGACCGAGACAGAAAACAGCCAGCTGGCCTATGCCCGCGTCACCGATGCCGACGGACAGCTGGTCGCCAGTGCCGGCGATACGCTGCGCGCCCACCAGCCCGACATGCATTCCGAACAGGGCGCCGAGATCCGCCTGCCCGCTACGGACGCGCGCCGCGACGCCCTGCTGGACACCCTCGCCGCACCGGCCGGCATCCTGCTGGGGCATGCCGAAGTCGGCGTGTCGCGCGACCAGATCAGCGCCTTCAAGCGCGACACCCTGATCCACGCCGCTCTGCTGATGCTGGCGGCGCTGGCACTGACCGGTGCGCTGGCATGGCGCCTGTCCAACCGCCTGGCCGGGCAGCTGCGCCATGTCGGCCAGGTGGTGGGACGGCTGGCATGCAACGACCTGACGGTTCGCACGCAGCTGCCGGCGCAGGGCGAAGTCGGCGCGCTCGCCGCCGGCGTGAATGACATGGCCGAGGCCTTGCAGGCCCATCGCAGCGAACTGGAAAAGCGCATCCGCGAAGCCACCGCCGACCTCGCCGCGAAGAAGGACATGGCCGAGCGCGCCAACCATGCCAAGTCGCGCTTCTTCGCCGCCGCCAGCCACGACCTGCGGCAGCCGCTGCACGCCCTGTCGCTGTTCGTCGCCGCGCTGAAGGCGCGCAACCAGCAGCCGGAAGCGCAGACCCTGATCGACAACATCGAGGCCTCCACCGCGGCGATGGAACTGCTGTTCAACGCCCTGCTCGATATTTCCCGGCTCGACGCCGGCACCATCGAAGCGCACCCGGTGCACTTCCCGCTGCAGAAGATGCTGGGCGACATCGAGCATCAGTTCAGCGCGCTGGCGGCGGAAAAGCAGCTGCGGCTGCGCTTCCGTCCCTGCGACATCACCCTGTACAGCGACCCGCTGCTGATCGAACGCATCCTCGTCAACCTGATCGCCAACGCCATCCGCTACACCGACGACGGCGGCGTGCTGGTGGCCTGCCGCCGCCGCGGCCGCATGGTGCGTCTGAGCGTGATCGACACCGGACGCGGCATCCCGCCCGACCAGCAGGAAAGCGTTTTCCAGGAATTCGTCCAGCTGCACAACCCGGCGCGCGACCGCAGCAAGGGCCTGGGCCTCGGGCTCGCGATCGTGTCGCGCCTGGGCCGGCTGCTCGGCCACCGGGTCGACCTGCGTTCGCGCCCCGGCCACGGCTCGATGTTCAGCATCGACATCCCGTGCGGCGACGCCTGCTTGATCCAGCCGCCGGCGCCCGCCAGCGCACCCGGACAGATCCCTGCCGATGCGCTGGTGCTGCTGGTCGATGACGAGAGCGCGATCCTGCGCGGCATGGCCGAGCTGTTCGACAACTGGAACATCGACCTGGTCACCGCGCACAGCGCCGGCGAGGCCGAGCAGTGGCTGGACAGCATCGGCCGCGTGCCCGACGTCATCGTGTCGGACTACCGACTGCCCGACGATACCGACGGCATCGAGGTCATCTCCCGCCTGCGCCAGAAGTTCGGGCGCGACATCCCGGCCATCCTGGTCACCGGCGACACCGCGCCCGACACCATCCTGCGCATCAGCCGCGCCGGCTTCCCGCTGCTGCACAAGCCGCTGCGCCCGGCCAAGCTGCGCGCCCTGCTCACCCACCTGATCCAGCAGGCGCGCGCCGTCGCCGTGGGATAATCCGGCGCAACCGACCCTTTTCCCTTGACCCTTCCCCCTTCACCCAACATGCACATCCACATTCTCGGAATCTGCGGCACCTTCATGGGCGGCCTCGCAGCCATCGCCCGCAACGCAGGCCACACCGTCACCGGCTGCGACGCCAACGTCTACCCGCCGATGTCCGACCAGCTGCGCGCGCTCGGCATCGAGCTGACCGAAGGCTGGGACGCCGGCCAGGTCAACCTCAAGCCCGACGTCTTCGTCGTCGGCAACGTCGTCACCCGCGGCAACCCGCTGATGGAGGCCATCCTCGAACGCGGCCTGGCCTACACCTCCGGCCCGCAGTGGCTGGCCGACAACGTGTTGCGCGACAAGTGGGTGCTCGCGGTGGCCGGCACCCACGGCAAGACCACCACCT
>JADFDN010000049.1 GCA_018262815.1 Thiobacillus sp. | reverse complement strand
AAAGCATCCACAGATCGCCGATTCTCTTGATGCCCGGCGCATGGGATGCCCACTTCCGCTGATCCATACCGCCCGTTCACTGCGCCGATTGGCCGTCGGAGAAATACTTGAAATCGTGACTATCGATCCGGGCTCGGTCAACGATATTGAGTATTTGTGTAAAAGCACTGGCGCAAAACATCTAGCCCTGGCCGAAGGGGAATACGGTTATTCATATTATGTAGAGCGTGGTCCAGGCAAAAAATCTGATAACGAATTACTTGCTTCACAAGAGAAATAATAATGAACACAAAAGATAATCAATTGGCTCACTTGCGCTGCAACGCGGACCTGCGGGAATGCCATCTCACGTCGGGTTTAGCGCTTGCGCCGCCAGCCGAATATGCAAAGCGTTGAGCGGCCGCTTTTGCTGCCTGGCTACTTCCGCTTTGGGTCGGTAGTTGCCACTGCCTCCACCCGCAGCGAAAGACCGCTTTGGCCGAGGATGCGACGGTCGACAATCCAGGCAGTCAGGCAGGTTGTCGGCCGAAGCAGCCGGTCCCCACTTTCCACAACCGGTCATTCAGGAACGTCTGCTTCTGAACATGCAAAATCATCATTTTCGACCCATTGCAGACGGGTTGATGGAAAGCGCCAGTCTTAAACGGACGATCACCGCTTGCACCATCGCACCGCGCCCACAGCAAAACCAAAGCGCTGCGCGTGTGCGTTATTCGGGCACCGCCTTTATCATCCCCAACCACCGCCGAGCACTTTGTACAGCGTCACGCGGTTGGCGGCGTCGGCCAGCCGCACGATGATCAACTCCTGTTCGGCAAGGTAGAGCGAACGCTGTGCATCGAGCAGGCCAAGGAAGCTGTCCACCCCGCCCTTGTAGCGTGCCTCCGCAAGGCGGAAAGCTGCCCGCGTGGCCTCGACCTGCTGGTGCCGGGCGTCGAGCCGCTCGGCGAGCGTAGCGCGTTCGGCGAGCGCATCGGCCACCTCGCGGAATGCCGTCTGGATGGTTTTTTCATAAAAGGCCACATTGATGTCGCGCTGCACTTCGGCCACATCGAGACTCGCCTGCAGGCGGCCGGCCTCGAAGATCGGGATGCGGATCAGCGGAATGAAGCTCCAGGTGCCGGAGCCGCCTCCGAAAAGTCCGTCCAGCGTGCTGCTGGCAGTGCCGGTCGCGGCGGTCAGGCTGATGCTCGGAAAAAAGGCCGCGCGCGCGGCGCCGATGCTCGCATTGGCTGCGCGCAGGCTGCGCTCGGCCTGCAGGACATCGGGACGGCGGGTCAGTACTTCGGAAGGCACACCGGCCGGCAAATCGGCCACGGCGCTGACGTTGTCGGCGAGCGTGGCGGGCAGCAACTCGGCTGGAACCGGGGTGCCGACGAGCAGTGCGAGCGCGTTCTCGTCCTGTGCGAGGAAGGCGCCGAAACGGGCCACGTCGGCACGGGCACTCTGAAGCAGTTGCTGCGCCTGGTGCAAATCGAGCGCGGAGACCGCCCCCGCCTCGAGGCTGCGGCGGATCAGGTCGTGCGACTTCAACCGGGTTTCGTAAGTGTCCTGCGCAAGCGCCAGCCGTTCGCGGTCGAACGCGATTGTCAGCCAGGTGCCGGCGACTTCGGCCACCAGGCTGATCTGCGCGCTGCGGCGCGCTTCCTCAGTGCCAAGATAGATTTCGAGCGCCTCTGCATTGAGGCTGCGGATGCGGCCGAAAAAATCCAGTTCGTAGGCAGAGAAGCCCACGGTGGCGCTGTACTGGCGGAATACATCGGCATGGCCGCTGCCGCTGAGATCGCCCGGCAGGCGCTGCGCGGTCTGCCCGCCGCTGGCGCCGACCGCGGGGAACAGGTCAGCGCGCTGGATGCGGTACTGCGCCCGAGCCTTCTCGATGTTGAGTGCGGCGACACGCAGGTCGCGGTTGTTGGCGAGCGCCAGCGCGATCACCTCGCGCAGCCGGGCGTCGGCGATATAGTCGCGCCAGGCGATGGCGTCGGCCGGTGTCGCCTCTGCAGCAGCCGCAGCCGCATGCGGGAAGCTGGCCGCTACCGGCGCCGCCGGGCGCTGGTATTCGGGAATCATGCTGCAGCCGCCCGCCAGGCTGGCGGCGAGGACGACGGTCAGGGTGCGGAGCGGGAATATCACTTGACCTCCTGCGGGGTGGCAGCGGCTTCCGCCTGCGGCGTGCCCTTGAAAATGCGCTTGATCACCACGTAGAACAGCGGGATGAAAAAGATGCCGATCGCGGTGCCGGCGATGGTGCCGCCGAGCACGCCGGTGCCCACCGCGTTCTGGGCGCCCGAACCGGCACCGGTGGCGATGGCCAGCGGCAGCACGCCGAAGCCGAAGGCCAGCGAAGTCATCAGGATGGGGCGCAGACGCATGCGCACCGCAGTCAGCGTGGCTGTGATGAGGTCCTTGCCCTCCTGCTCCATCTGCGCCTTGGCGAATTCCACGATGAGAATTGCGTTCTTCGACGACAGGCCGATGGTGGCGAGCAAGGCGACCTGGAAGTACACATCGTTCGACAGCCCGCGGCCGGTCGCCGCCAGAACGGCACCGACCACGCCGAGTGGCACCACCAGCATGACGGCGAACGGCACCGACCAGCTTTCGTACAGCGCCGCCAGGCACAGGAACACCACAAGCAGCGACAGTGCGTAGAGCGCCGGCGCCTGCGAGCCGGAACGACGCTCCTCGAACGAGGTGCCGGTCCATTCGTAGCCGATGCCGACCGGCAGGTTTGCGATGATTTCCTCCACTGCGGCCATCGCGTCGCCCGACGACAGGCCGGGCGCGGCCTGGCCCTGCAATTCGACCGAGGGCTGGCCGTTGTAACGCTCCAGCCGCGGCGAGCCGTAGGCCCAGTGCGCCGTTGTGAACGCCGACAGCGGTACCATCTCGCCCTGCTTGTTGCGCACGTACCACTTGGGCAGGTCCTCCGGCGTCATGCGCGCGTCGGCGTCGGCCTGCAGGTAAACCTTCTTGATGCGGCCGCGGTCGATGAAGTCGTTGACGTAGCTACCGCCCCAGGCGGTGGCGAGCGTGTGGTTGATGTCCGCAACCGAGACGCCGAGCGCGCCGGCCTTCGCGTGATCGATGTCGAGCTGGTACTCGGCGACGTCTTCCTGGCCGTTCGGGCGCACCCCGACCAGGCGCTTGTCCTGCGACGCCATGCCCAGGAACTGGTTACGCGCCGCGATCAGCGCGTCGTGACCGAGACCGGCGCGATCCTGCAGCTGCACGCTGAAGCCGCTCGCGGTGCCGAGTTCGAGCACCGCCGGCGGCACGAAGGCGAACACCATCGCCTCCTTGATCTGCGAGAACGCGCCCATGGCACGGCCGGCGATCGACTTCACGTCCTGTCCGGGTTCGCCGCGCTGGTCCCAGGGCTCGAGATTGACGAATCCGAGGCCCATGTTCTGGCCCTGGCCGGCGAAGCTGAAGCCGGCGGCGGTGAACACCGAGCGCACGTTGCCCTTCTCGTTCTCGAGATACTGGTGCT
This sequence comes from Thiobacillus sp., assembly GCA_018262815.1. Taxonomy (GTDB): domain Bacteria; phylum Pseudomonadota; class Gammaproteobacteria; order Burkholderiales; family Thiobacillaceae; genus Thiobacillus. Next base: position 14,940 of record JADFDN010000049.1, on the reverse strand, counting down.
CGACCTTCTTCAGCACCTCGACGGTGCGTTCCTGGGTCGCGCCGGCCGGCAGGATGACCTGGGTGAACATCACGCCCTGGTCCTCGTCCGGCAGGAAGGCGGTCGGCAGGCGCGCGAACAGCAGCACCAGCACGCCGATGATAGCGAGGTAGATCGCGAGGAAGCGCAGGCTGCGATTGAGAATCTTGCCCACCGCCGACTCGTAGCGCTGCGCGTTGCGGGTGAACATGCGGTTGAACCAGCCGAAGAATCCGGACAGCCAGCTGCCTTCACCGTGGCCGTGGCCTTTTTCGACAGGCTTCAGCATGGTGGCGCACAGCGCCGGCGTGAAGACGATCGCCACCAGCACCGACAACGCCATCGCCGCGACGATGGTGATCGAGAACTGGCGGTAGATGACGCCGGTGGAGCCGCCGAAGAAGGCCATCGGCACGAACACCGCGGACAACACCAGGCCGATGCCGATCAGCGCGCCGGTGATCTGGTCCATCGACTTCCGGGTCGCTTCCTTCGGTGACAGGCCCTCCTCGCTCATGATGCGCTCGACGTTTTCCACCACCACGATGGCGTCGTCGACCAGGAGGCCGATGGCCAGCACCAGGCCGAACATGGTCAGCGTATTGATCGAGAAACCGAACGCGGCCATCACGCCGAAGGTGCCGAGCAGCACCACCGGCACCGCGATGGTCGGGATCAGGGTGGCGCGGAAATTCTGCAGGAACAGGTACATCACCAGGAACACCAGGATGATTGCCTCGACCAGGGTCTGCACCACGTTCATGATGGAAATCTGGACGAAGGGCGTGGTGTCGAAAGGCACCACGGTCTCCACGCCGGAGGGGAAGTATGGCTTCATTTCCTCGATCTTGGCGCGCACCGCTTCTGCGGTTTCAAGCGCGTTGGCGCCGGCGGCGAGTTTGATGCCGATGCCGGCTGCGGGCTGGCCGTTGAAGCGGCCGACGATGCCGTAGTTTTCGGCGCCGATTTCGACCCGAGCGACGTCCTTCAGCCGCACTTCGCCGCCCTGCGCCGAACTGCGCAGCAGGATCTGCTCGAATTCCTCGACCGTCTGCAGCCGGCTCTGCGCCGTGATCGAAGCGGTGAAGCCCTGCCCCGCCACCGCCGGCGTGCCGCCGAGCTGGCCGGCCGAGATCTGGTTGTTCTGCGCCTGCACCGCGGCCTGCACGTCGGCCGGCGTCAACCGGTATTGGTTCAGCTTGGCCGGATCCAGCCAGATGCGCATGGCGTACTGGGCACCGAACACCTGCACCTCGCCGACGCCAGTGACGCGCGACATCGGTTCCTGCACCGTGGAATTGATGAAGTCGGACAGGTCGACCCGGCTCATGCTGCCGTCCTTCGAAACGAAGCCGACGATCAGCAGGAAATTGCGCGTCGACTTCACCACCTGCACGCCCTGCTGCTGCACCGCCAGCGGCAGCAGCGGCAGCGCGAGCTGCAGCTTGTTCTGCGTCTGCACCTGGGCGATGTCGGGGTCGGTGCCCGCGTCGAAGGTCAGCGTCACCGTGGCGCGGCCGTAGGAATCCGACTGCGAGCTCATGTAGAGCAGGTTGTCGAGTCCGGTCAGCTTCTGCTCGATAACCTGGGTGACGGAGTCTTCCACCGTCTTCGCCGAAGCGCCGGGATAGGCGGCATTGATGGCGATGGTGGGCGGCGCGATGGCCGGATACTGCGATACCGGCAGCGCCAGGATGGACAGCACGCCGGCGAGCATGATGACGATGGCGATGACCCACGCGAAGATGGGTCGGTCGATGAAGAAACGGGCCATGGTGCGCTACCTCACTTCGCCACGGCGGCGGGTGCGGCAGCCGGCGCGGTTTCGGCCGCACCCGCTTCCTGCGGCTGCACTGGACTGCCCGGACGGGCCTTCTGCAGGCCTTCGACGATGACACGGTCGCCGGGGGCGAGGCCTTCGCTCACCACCCACTTGTCGCCGATTGATTGCCCGGTCTTGACGATGCGCGGCTCGGCCGTGTTTTCAGCATTCACCAGCATCACCATCGCATTGCCGCGTGGATCGCGGGTCACCGCCGCGTGCGGCACCAGGATGGCATTGTCCTGCACGCCCTGCGTCAGGCGCGCGCGCACATACATGCCGGGCAGCAGCTCGCCCTTCGGGTTGGGGAACACCGCGCGCAGTGTGACGCTGCCGGTGCCTTCGTCGACCGTCACTTCAGAGAACGCCAGCTTGCCCTCGGCGCCATAGACGCTGCCGTCTTCCAGCACCAGTTGGACCGGCACGGTGTTGCCGGCGACGCGCTGCAGCCGGCCGGATTCGAGGGCGCGTTTCATGCGCAGCAGGTCCGCACTGGACTGGGTCAGGTCGACGTAGATGGGGTCGAGCTTCTGCACGGTGGCCAGTGCATCGGCCTGGTTGGCGGTGACAAGCGCGCCCGGCGTCACCGCCGAGCGGCTGATGCGGCCCGCGATCGGCGAGGTGACGCGGGTGAAGCCGAGATCGATCCGCGTCTTGTCGAGCGCGGCCTTGGCGGCGCCGACATCAGCCTGCGCCTGCTTCAGCGCAGCGTCCGCTTCGTCATTGGCCTGCTTGCTCACCGCCTCGATCTTCACCAGATCGGCGTAGCGCTCGGCCTTCAGCCGCGCTGCATACAGATTGGCTTCGGCACGCGCCAGATTGGCCTGCGCGCTGTCGAGGGCCGCCTGATAAGTGGCGGGGTCGATCTGGTACAGCACTTGGCCCGCTTTGACCTCGCTGCCTTCATTGAACAGGCGTTCCTTGACGATGCCGGTCACCTGCGGCCGCAGTTCGGCGATCTGATAAGGTGAAGTGCGTCCAGGCAGTTCGGAGGCCACCGCAACGGATTCGGTCTGCACAGTGATCACCGTGACCGCGGGGGCGCCCGGCCCGCCTGCGCCCGGTCCGGGCGGCGTTTCATTGCCGCCGCAGGCGGCAAGCAGACAAGCACCAGCCAGCGCGAGGCCCAGCGGCATGAAAGACAGGGTGCGGGGAGTCTGCATGGTTCACCTTTTGAAATCGCACGGCCAGCAACCCGACGTGGACGGCTGGCGAAAGCTATGAATAAGGAACTGCTCGATGAACGGAATCGAACATTCAAGGTAGAATGAATGTTCAATCTACATTATAGTCTGTTCAATTACAAGATTGGCCCGCGGCAATATTTAATATGGGCCTGGGCATCCACCCCGGAGGTACACATGTCAGCCGCCATCAACCCAAACACGGAAGCGCCACGTGCCGAAGCCCGCCGCGCCCAGATTCGCGCAGCCGCCGAGCAGTGCTTCCGCCAGCACGGCTTCCACGGCACCAGCATCGCGCAGATCTCGAAGCAGGCCGGCATGAGCACCGGCCACATCTATCACTACTTTGAGAATAAGGAAGCGATCATCGCCGACATCGTCGCCCAGGATCTGGATCGCCTGCTGACGCTGACCGCGGAATTGCGCGCGGCGAGCGACGTCAAGTCGGCGATGCTCGAACGGGCCATCGAGGGCGTGGAAGGCAATCTCGACCCGAGCGCGGCGGCGCTACAACTGGAAATCGTCGCCGAGGCCGCGCGCAATCCGCGCGTGGCCGACATCGTGCGCGCTGCCGACCGGCAATGCCGTGACAGCCTGGCCGCAACCATCCGCACCCAGCGCCAGGCCGCCGGCCACCAGGACAGCGAGGTCACCCTCTCGGGCATGGTGGAAGCGCTCGCAGCGATGTTCGAGGGCCTGCAGATTCGCACCATCCGCAATCCGGACCTTGATCAGGATGCCGTGGTGCAGACATTCCGACGCATGATCCACGACCTGCTCTCCCAGACGTCCTAATCTGTGTGAACGACAACGTAACCGCAACGAAGGAACGATAGCGATGACCTCGCAGCAGAAGAAGTGGTTGACCCGATCGGCAGTCGTCCTGGCTGCCGGGGTGGTGGCGATGGTCGCCTGGCAACAGTACGCGGCCAGAGACGGCGAAACCGGGCTAGTCAGCGGCAACGGCCGCATCGAGGCGGTTGAGATCGACGTTGCCGCGAAAACGCCCGGCCGCCTCAAGGATATTCGCGTGCGCGAAGGCGAATTCGTCACCGCCGGACAGGTGGTGGCGCAAATGGATACGGATGTCCTCGACGCCCAGCGCAGGCAGGCCGAGGCGCAACTGCAGCAGGCGATAAGCGCGGTGGCCACCGCAAACAGCCAGATCGCGCAGCGCCAGAGCGACCGCGCCGCAGCCCAGGCGGTGGTGGCGCAGCGCGTGGTGGAACTCAAGGCCGCAAGATCGCATCTCGCGCGTTCGACGACGCTCGCCGACAAGGGATTTCTCTCGCCCCAGGCGGTCGAGGACGAACGGGCAAGGGTCGAAAGCGCCCACGCCGCCCTTGCTGCGGCACGGGCCCAGGTCGCCGCCATGGAGGCGGCGATTGCGAGCGCCCGTTCCCAAGTGGCGGGCGCCCAGTCTTCCGCCGCCGCCGCGCAGGCCAGCATCGAACGCATCCAGGCCGACATCGACGATACGGCGCTGAAGTCGCCGCGCGACGGCCGGGTGCAGTACATCGTCGCCCGGCCGGGGGAAGTGGTCGGTGCCGGCGGCCGGGTGCTGAACTTGGTCGACCTCGCCGACGTCTACATGACCTTCTTCCTGCCGACCGCCGTAGCGGGGCGCGTGGCGCTCGGCACCGAGGTGCGCATCGTGCTGGACGCCGCGCCACAGTATGTGATTCCGGCGAGCGTGTCCTTCGTCGCCGACGTCGCGCAGTTCACGCCGAAAACGGTGGAGACGGCAAGCGAGCGCGAAAAGCTGATGTTCCGCGTGCGCGCCCAGCTTCCGGCCCATCTGCTCAAGAAACACATTCTCCAGGTGAAAACTGGCCTGCCCGGCATTGCCTACGTGCGGAGCGCCCCCGACGCCGACTGGCCCGAGCGGCTCCAGGTGAAGCTGCCGCAATGAGCGAAGCCGGCGACGTGATCGCATCGCCGGCCGCAGCACCTGTCGTCCGCCTGAGCGCGGTCGGCCTCACCTACGGCAAGGTACGCGCGCTGGATTCGGTTACGCTCGATGTGCCGGCCGGTCGCATGGTTGGCGTCATCGGGCCGGATGGCGTCGGCAAATCGAGCCTCTTCTCGCTTGTCGCCGGCGCGCGGGCGATCCGGGACGGACGGATCGAGGTGCTGGGCGGCGACATGGCAAATACACAGTACCGCAACGCAGTGTGCCCGCGCATCGCCTACATGCCGCAAGGCCTTGGCAAGAATCTTTATCCGACGCTGTCGGTGTTCGAGAACGTCGACTTCTTCGGACGGCTTTTCGGCCACGCCCGCCATGAGCGCGAACTGCGCATCGCCGATTTGTTGCAGGCCACCGGATTGTCGCCGTTCGCCGAGCGCCTCGCCGGCAAGCTTTCCGGCGGCATGAAGCAGAAGCTCGGCCTCTGTTGCGCGCTGATCCACGATCCCGACCTGCTGATCCTCGACGAGCCCACCACCGGCGTCGACCCGCTGTCGCGACGGCAGTTCTGGGAACTCGTCGAGCGCATCCGTGCCAACCGGCCCGGTATGAGCGTGCTGGTCGCCACCGCCTACATGGAAGAGGCCGCGCGCTTCGACTGGCTGGTCGCCATGAACGACGGGCGGGTGCTCGCCACCGGCACGCCGCAGGACCTGCTGGCGCGCACCGAAACCCGTACGCTCGAAGAGGCCTTCATCGCGCTGCTGCCGGAGGCGCAGCGCGAAGGCTACCAGCCCGTGGTAAACCTCCCCCTAGAGGCAGGTGAGGAAACGGAGGTGGCCATCGAGGCGCGCGATCTCACCATGCGCTTCGGCAGCTTCACGGCGGTCGATCATGTCAGCTTCCGGATCAGGAAGGGGGAAATCTTCGGCTTCCTCGGCTCAAACGGCTGCGGCAAGACCACCACCATGAAGATGCTCACCGGGCTGCTGCCCGCGAGCGAAGGACAGGCGTGGCTGTTCGGCCACCCGCTGGATCCCCATGACATCGACACGCGCCGCCGCGTTGGCTACATGACCCAGTCCTTCTCGCTCTATGGCGAACTCACCGTGCGTCAGAACCTGGTGCTGCACGCGCGGCTGTTCGGCATACCGTCGGCACGCATCGAGCCAAGGGTGCAGGAGATGGCCGAGCACTTCGGGCTCACCGAAATGATGGATGATTTGCCGGCCGCGCTACCCTTGGGCGAGCGCCAGCGCCTGTCGCTTGCGGTCGCCATGATCCACGGGCCGGAGATGCTGATCCTCGACGAACCAACTTCCGGCGTCGACCCGGTGGCGCGCGATGCTTTCTGGCGCATCCTGATCGACTTGGCACGCCGCGACAACGTCACCATTTTCATCTCGACCCATTTTATGAACGAGGCCGAGCGCTGCGACCGCATTTCGCTGATGCACGCCGGCCAGGTGCTGGTGAGCGATACGCCGGCAGCGATCATCCAGAAACGCGGCGTGCGCAACCTCGAAGAGGCGTTCATCAGCCATCTCGAGGAAGCGGTGGCGAAGAACCCGCCGGCGCCTCCGGCTGCCGGAGACACCCAGCAAACGGAGGAGCAGGCAGTTCCTGCGGCAGCAAATCCAGCCCGACGACGCCAGGGTTTTAGTTGGCGTCGTTTGTTCAGCTACACGCGGCGCGAGTCGCTCGAACTGCGCCGCGACCCCATTCGTCTCACGCTGGCTTCGCTGGGCAGCGTAATGCTCATGCTGGTGCTGGGCTACGGCATCAGCATGGACGTGGAAGACCTAGCCTTTGCCGTGCTCGACCAGGACCAGAGCAACCTGAGCCGCGACTACGCGCTCAATCTCGCCGGCTCACGCTACTTCATCGAGCATCCGCCAATCCGCAACCACGCCGAGTTGGACCAGCGCATGCGCGCCGGCGAGATCAGCCTGGCCATCGAGATTCCACCCGGCTTCGCACGCGACATCGCACGCGGCACGCCGGTGCAGATCGGCGCCTGGATCGATGGCGCCATGCCGATGCGCGCCGAGACAGTGCGCGGCTATGTCCAAGGCATTCACCAGCACTGGCTCACCGCCAAGGCGCGCGAAGCTTACGGTTCAGCGGCGACAGCCGGGCTGTTCAGCATCGAAACGCGCTTTCGCTACAACCCGGAGGTGACCAGTCTGCCGGCCATGGTGCCGGCGGTGATCCCGCTATTGCTGATGCTAATCCCGGCGATCCTGAGCGCACTGTCGGTGGTGCGTGAGAAAGAGCTGGGTTCCATCGTCAATCTTTACGTCACCCCGGTCACCCGGCTGGAGTTTCTGCTCGGCAAGCAGATCCCCTACATCGCGCTTGCCATGATCAATTTCCTGCTGCTCACCGCGCTGGCCGTCTCCCTGTTCGGCGTGCCGCTGAAGGGTAGCTTCCTCGCCCTGGCAGCCGCGGCATTGCTCTATGTGATCGCAGCCACCGCCCTCGGGCTGCTGATGTCAGCCTTCGTACGCAGCCAGGTTGCCGCCCTGTTCGGCACCGCCCTGCTGACCCTTCTGCCGGCCGTCCAGTTCTCAGGGCTGATCGATCCCGTCTCCTCCCTGGAAGGCATGGGTGCCTTGATAGGGCAGGTCTATCCGACCACCCATTTCGTGACGATTGCGCGCGGCACGTTCTCGAAAGAGCTCGGTTTCATGGATCTCCGCGGATCTTTTGTCCCGCTGCTGATCGCCGTTCCCGTGCTCATCGGGCTCGGCGCAGCCCTGCTCAGGAAGCAGGAGCGATAAGCATGCGAGCCGTACGCCACATCTTCCACCTGGGCATCAAGGAATTGCGCAGCCTCATGCGCGATCCCATCATGCTCGTTCTGATCGTTTACGCCTTCACGCTCTCGATCTACACCGCCGCCACGGCGATGCCGGAAACGCTACACAAGGCGCCCATCGCCATCGTGGACGAGGACCGCTCTGCGCTTTCCAACCGTATCATCGACGACTTCTATCCACCGTACTTCCTGCCGCCGGCCCTGATCACGACGGCCGAGATGGACGCCCGGATGGATGCAGGACTCGACACCTTCGCCCTGCACATCCCGTCCGGTTTCCAGCGCGATCTTCTTGCGGGACGCAGCCCCGCGCTACAACTTAATGTCGATGCCACCCGGATGAGCCAGGGCTTTACCGGCAGCAGCTATATCCAGGCGATCGTCTCGGGCGAGGTGAATGACTTCGTGCGGGGGTATCGTGCCGAAACGGTTCCAGCGGTCGATCTGGCTTTGCGGGCACGCTTCAACCCCGAGCTGGACAAATCGTGGTTCGGCGCCGTCATGGAGATCATCAGCGCCATCACCATGCTTTCCATCGTCCTCACCGGTGCCGCACTCATCCGCGAGCGCGAGCACGGGACGGTGGAACACCTGCTGGTAATGCCGGTGACGCCTTTCGAGATCATGAGCAGCAAGGTATTGGCCATGGCCCTGGTCGTGCTCGCGGCCTCGTGGATCTCGTTAACCTTCGTCGTCCGCGGCCTGCTGGCAGTCCCCATCGAAGGCTCGGTAGCGCTGTTTTTCGCAGGCGCAACCCTGCACCTGTTCGCCACCACCTCCATGGGTATCTTCCTCGCCACCCTCGCCCGCACGATGCCGCAGTTCGGGCTGCTGCTGTTGATGGTCCTGCTGCCGCTGCAGGTCCTGTCGGGGGGCATGACGCCGCGCGAAAGCATGCCTGACGCCGTCCAGTTCATCATGCAGGCCGCTCCCAACACCCATTTCGTAACGCTGGCGCAAGGAATCCTGTATCGCGGCGCGGGCCTTGACATTGTCTGGCCTCAATTCATCAGCCTGGCTGTGATCGGAGCAAGCCTGTTCACCCTGTCCCTGGCACGCTTCCGCAAAACCCTGGCAACCATGGCATGAACAAAATAGCCGGATCGACGTTGCTACGTCTTGCAATCGGGATCACCTGCCCGCTCACGGCCTCGGCAATTGAACCAGGGAAACATGGGACGTTGAGCTTCGTCCTGGAAAATGACTTGTTCTATGGCAATGACCGGCACTATACGAACGGTGTGAGGTTAGTCTGGGTACCCAGATCGGATACCTCCACACCCGAATGGGCCATCAAACTGGCCCGCCTCGTGCCGTGGTTCCCCAAGCAAGGCGAGATTCGCCATGGCTATGCCTTCGGCCAGAGCATGTTCGTGCCAAGCAATATCACCGTCGCCAACCCGCCCCTGGATGAGCGTCCCTATGCCGGCTGGCTGTACGGTTCAATTGGCTTGGGCGTGGAGTTGGGCAAGCAGCTTGATCAGTTCGGGGTCAGTTTGGGCATCGTCGGGCCGTCCTCGCTCGCTGAGCAAACCCAGAAATTCATCCACGATGTCGTGGGCGCCGATGAGCCACAAGGCTGGGACACCCAACTCGGCGATGAGTTGGGCATCAACCTGGCCTACCAGCGCAGTTGGCGGAGATTCGCGACCACGACTTTCCTGGGAAACCAGCTGGATTTCACCCCCCACGTAGGGGCCGCACTCGGCAACGTGTTCACCTACGCCAATGCAGGCGTCACGCTGCGCTACGGCGAGGAACTGCCCAGCGACTACGGGCCGCCACGTATCCAGCCCGGCTTACCGGGCTCAGCGGACTTCGCTCCGGTGTCCGATTTCGGCTGGTACCTGTTTGCAGGCATCGAGGGACGGGCGGTTGCGCACAACATCTTTCTCGACGGCAACACCTTCCGCGACAGCCGCAGCGTTGAAAAGGAGCCGCTGGTTGGTGACCTGCAGTTCGGCTTTGTCCTGGACTGGTCAGATATACGCTTTAGTTACACCCATGTACTTCGTTCGCGCGAGTTCCAGGCCCAGAAAAACGATGACAATTTTGGCGCTTTCAGCGTGTCGGCCAAATTTTAAGTCGTGAAAAGCGCCATTTGCGTGAATAATTTTCCGCACTTTAGCTGTTTTATAAGGGCATTCAGCAAGTGAATTATGGAAACTTGCGTACGGCCGCTCCGAACACCGTTCACCCAAAACGATATCAATGACCATCTGTTGCTGGCAGAGGCAGCTTACCAACCTAAAAGAGCTGTTTGTTGATGGCCTGCTTTCAATAAATCTGCTTAGGATAGGGGGAGCACCAGTTCGAGTCCGTAGGAAGCGGACATTCGCGATGATCTGTAGGGCATAAAGCGCGAAGGGCCGCTTAGGCCGATGACCTGCCTGCCATGGTTGGGTTGTCGACTGTCGCGTCCTCGGCCTAAGCGGACGGTCGAGCAGGCTTTTGACACTCGCGCGCGGTGGTTGTGTAACGCTAATTGGGCCACGCAATGAAACCTTTCGCTTCGAGCTTGGCAAGGAGTGAATTGCTGGCGGACGAAGGAACGCCGAGCAACAACAGGTCTCTGGCTCGCGTAATCGCAACGTAGCCGACGCGCCCCACTTCAGATGATGCACCCTCGAGGAGCTTGTTGATGTCAGCCGTTCTGGCTAAATACAAGACCACAGGAATCCCTTCACCCTTTACTTGATGCACAGTATCGACCCTAATGCCAGACGCGTCATTTCCGGCCAAGTCGGTTTCCCACAGCGGGACGTCCGTTAGATCAGCAACTGTTACGTTTTTGGTCCAACTAGCGGAGCGCATGTAAGCCGTCTGTGCCTCGACGGCGGCCAGGAAGGCGTCTACTCGATGCTTGAGGAATGGATGCCACTTCGACTTCGCAGACATCTTAGCCTCCGGCAGACCGGTCGCTGGCGAGCGTAAGAAACCCCAAATAAGGCGGCGAAGGACTTTTGCGTCGCCTTCCGGTGATCCTAGCAAGTCCCGCCGAAGCACATCTGGCGGATTGGTGAGTAACCTTAGGACCGCATTGACGGAGTACTGAAACGCCCCGGCGATGTCTCCGTTGCGGTCTCGCAGCACAGCGGCACGCGCGAAATGCCCTGTCGCACCGCGACCAACGTTACCTCCGCCACCGGTCAATCTTTCCACAGCAGCATTCCCTCGACAGACCACAACCGCCTCGTCGGCAGAATAATGGTTCGCTTCGAGAATCGCCACAAACGCGGCCATCAGCGCGTCGAGACCGACTTCGTCGTAGCGTAAATAGTAGGCTCCGTGCCTCCTATGGCCAGGCTCACGAAACGGCGTGCTCTCAGTCCCCACGAGCCGGTTTGCTACATCGATTATGGTGCTCACCGAGCGTCGGTTCTGCGACAGTGGAAAGCAAGTGACTCCTGCTGTCGTCGCGTACTCGCGCAAGAAACTGCCGTCCGCGCCGGCAAAATCGTAGATGCCTTGATTCGGATCGCCAATTAGGGATGTGGTAGTGCCGCCATCCTTCAGGATGCCCAGCAGAATCCCATGCAAAGGGCCAACATCTTGTGCTTCGTCTACGAGGACGTGCGGATACCTCCGACACAGGGCGTTCCAAAGACGTTGGTTCTCCAGCAGCGTGCGGATAGTCCAGTAGCGCGCAAGCTCGTGCGTGTAGGCTCCCGTCTTGCCCAGTTGCTCAATTGCTTTGATCGCTTTCCATTCTTCAATCGGGATAGATTGCTTTCCTGGAGGCTGCAGTGTGCAATCAAGGCTACCATCCTCCTTGTATCGAACCCGCAACTCCTCAATTCCGTGTGGGTACTTGCCATCAAACACCTTGAAGCCATTCAGGAACGGCTCTGACCCATGAACAAGAAATGGCTGCCTTGACGCCCCCATGGTCCGTGCACCATGGGGGCGCAAAATATACGTAGTCAGAAATGAATCCGCCGTCTCAATGAGTACGCGTGGCGAGAGATCGGGGACTTCGCTTGCGAGGACTCGGTACTCGCGCCGAAATGTTTCCACCGCAACGTTTGAGTACGAAAACAGTGCCACGTGTCCACGACTGTCGCCCAGGCGGCGACGTATTTCGAGCAAGCGGCGCACGGCCGTTGCGGTCTTACCGCTCCCAGGACAAGCGATCACACACTGTGGAATAAGGTCGGCGCCGATGATAGCCTGCTGCTCTGGCGTTGCAATGAACCCCATGTCAGGGCGCCGTGATGAAAGCAAGCGCTTGTGCAATGTAGTCCGGGACCTCTATTTCCATACCATCGGACATGATTGCTTGAGCTAGCGCTTGGCCGTAGGCGCCCTTCTGGACATTGCCCTTGTCCCCGCGCTCGAACATGCCCTTGAACAGCACCTTGGCCTTGTCCGTCTCTTCGGATGCGTTCACCTCTGCCTCCAAGTCCTTACCGATGCCCGGGTGAATGTCCTTGAGAGCTGCCAACATCGTCGGCCGATTCTTTGCATTTAGCGCAAGGTCATACTCCAGTGTCTTAATAGCGAAGAATGGTTTCACATAGTCATTGGCGCTAGCTGCGATGATTTTGGCGGTATCTGAGGGCTCATGGTGCTCGCCGGGTTTAGGGTAGGCGTTCAGCGGATCGCTGTCAGTAATGACTGCCACCGGAACCTTGAGTCCCTTCTTTCCAAATAGCGGAAGGAAAGCGTCAAAGTTTAAGCCGTCCGCGCTGATGACGCTGACCGAGTGCCGCTGGAGGTCGATCCCGAGCTTGTGGGCTAGAACCTCGACTATGAAAAGCTCGGCTGCTCCCTCGACAAAAACGATGCGACGAGCAAAGAAAATCTCAGCTCTCGTGACGTTGAGATAACGTTGAAGTTTCTCCTTCTTGCGCTTCTCGAATGTCACCTCTCTAGGGAAAAATGCGTCGACGCTCGTTGGCGCATGGTAGACGCAGCCGACTGAGTCGATATCGGCCAAGGCCGCGAAATTGGGCGAATGACTTGTCACGAATACTTGAACGGCCCTCTCCCCATTGGCCGGCGTTTCGACCGCCTTCAGATACTGTAGCAGGACAGCCTGAAGCTGCGGGTGGAGGTGGGCTTCGGGCTCCTCGACGATAAGTGCTCGATACGCGGCCTCTTTGCTCAGGGACAACTCGCTAAGCACGACTGCCATGTAGATGAGATTGTTGAACCCGAGGCCGTTCTGCTCAACCTCGAAGCTCTCCACTGCTAGCGCAAGGCGGGCCGCCACACGTTGAAAGTCGCTTGGACTAAGGCCGACCGCCAGTTTTTGGCTCAGCACCTCACCAAGCATATCTTTGTGACGCTTCGTGACCGCAGCCTGAGCATCGGCGATCGGCTTCTTCGTCTTCAGCTCCGAGTCCAGCTTCGCGAGAGTCTCAACAACATCCTTACGGCTGGCTTCATCCGAAAGCCGCTGAACCAAGCGAGACAGCTGACTGCTGCGACTCGGCTTGAGACCTTGTGCTGGGTCGCGCAGTGGCGGAAGGTAGACCGCCCGCAGGTCTTCGAGCATCTCGGTCGTGACCGGGTTCTCTTCATGGTCACCGCACCAACGCTTAACTCGAAGGCGGCCACCTACGTCTGGGGTCGTGTACCGTACCGATAGATGAGCCTCGTACTCTAGTTCGCCCTTTGCGTTGGGCTCGGGCTTCAAGGCCGTGAGGAAATCGGCTTCCTCCTCTTCATTCAAATCCCGAAAAATGTACTTGAAAGTGGTCTGTGCTGCCTTCTCTCCGCTGGCGGCAACGTGGAGATCATAGTCGGTAACACGAAGTGCACCTTCATCACCTGTGGAGAGAAGCACGCGTAGCGCATCGACAACTGCGGTCTTACCCGCGTTGTTCGGACCGACCAGTACGTTCAATCCTTCTCGAAATCGAAGTTCAAGCTTCTCAAGGCGGCGGAAGCCTTCAATTGTTAGGCTTGCTAGATACAAGAAAAACTCCCCAATATTCGACCCAAAATGAGTCAGATGCGATCATATAGACGTTGTTATTGCGACATATTAGCGTGCCGAAAACCGGTCGTTTGCAAAAGACTGCTTCTGTTAAGGGTTGTACGACGCCTGCCCGCTGGGCACTCTCGCGTACTGGCAGTCCTGCGGGTGAGGACTCAGTAACGCCTACAGACCTTGCAGCCATGACAATCCCCTAGTAAAAGACGGCATGGCTCGTCTCCCCCTCTGTAAACATCGCGGCGCTCAAGTAGCTGAGATTGATGTCCATGGCGTCCACTACCAAGACGACACATCGTTTGACGTGTTCTGATTCAAACGCCTGCTGTGCAATATTCTGAGAGTTGGAGCTGTAGGGGCCGGGACCGTATCTCCCCTTGACCTGGAACGCGAGAGCTTGATTGCTCCACTCCGGAGGCATGAGCACCATGGTGTCTTGACCGTCCTTGAGTGGCTTCCCTGCCTTCACTCTTGCGGCAAGGGTTCTGACATGGCGTTCGAACTTGGTCTGATCAACAGGCGCAATGGACAGCAACGCACAAGTTATTTCTGACCAACCGGGACGGGCCCGCTCTTCTAACTGCACGCATAGATGCTTGAACCATTGAGAAATGTTTGGCTGCGGCTTTTTACTTGGGAGGGACTCGTCCCTCAAAGAGTAGTAGCGGTCAATCTTGGCTGAGTAGCCCGAGGTAATGATCGTGTTGTCCTTGCCTTGCATTGTGCCGAGATTCATCGCTGTGTCGAGGTACATGCCCAGCATGTCAAGCTCGTCCCCTATGGTGTGCAGTGACATCAAAAGTTCAGCGCGGCGGCGCAGGTAGTGAAGACGAAGATATGAGGTCTCCAGAAGATCCAGCATCACCTCCAAGTCAGCAAGGGACAAGCACGGCGCCAGTGGATACTTGTTCTTCAATACGCCAGCGTCTGCCAACATGGCGGGCACACTTTGGATAGTGGCAAAGTCCTGCAGCATCACTGAGAGACGCACCACACAAGTCACGCCGCCCAAAGGCAAAGGAAAGCCTAGGGTTGGGGTTTCATTGTTCTTCAGGCGGACGATGTCTTCCTCCAGACGTTGCGCAAGGCGTCCTGACTGGTCAGATGGCTCCACAATTAGCTTTTTAATGTGCTCGATGAGACGACTGGGTGCGCCACGAAGCGCCGACCACGAAATTCGGCCTGACTTGGCTTCAATGAGGATTAACGTGCTATCGAAGCGAACAACCAGATCACTCTCGAACT
>JADFDN010000048.1 GCA_018262815.1 Thiobacillus sp. | reverse complement strand
GATATCAATAAGATACTTGCCTTGTGCCAAGTGAGTAATTTCATCCCGCAAAGAAATTCGACAGGGTCAGCGGGTTCCCAGTAGCTGATTATCGGCCGGCGTCGATTAAGCCACTGTTTTCATTGATTTTTCAATAATTGGGTGAGCGTAAAATAATCCGACATCCCATTTCCTGCCATGACGAATCAATAAAGTACATGGTGTCGCGGTTGGGATTGTCGAAGCAGGTGGGGGTTGAAGGGCTCGATGTGGGTTTGCCTCCGAGCATGAAATTGATGAAACGATAGGCGAGGCCGAAGCGTGGACGGGTGTTGTGCAGCACCACCGAGTCAGGGGTGAACAGTGCGTCTGACATTATCAATAATCAGCCGGGAATTTTTTCCTGGATGAATTTCTGGCTTGGGTTCAAGGCTTATCCCCAATCAACAGGCTGCCTGCAATCATGCCAATGGCGCTGGCGATCAGTCCGACGAATTGCGGCGGCAGCGCCGCTTCCGGCGCGATGAATTCCATCGCGATCCAGGCGCCGAATCCCAGCACGATGGACAGGCCTGCCCCCAGGTTGCTGGCGCGTTTCCAGTACAGTCCGGCCACCAGCGGAACGAAGGCGCAGGCCAGGGTGACCTTGTAGGCGTTCTCCACCATCTGGTGGATGCTGGTTTCAGATTCGAGCGACCACAGCGAATACACCACCACCAGCCCGGTGAAGGCGACGACGACGCTGCGGGTGATCCACAGCAGTTTCTTCTGGCTCATGCGGTGATGCGGCATGAATTCCTTGATGATGTTTTCCGAGATCGTGACCGACGGCGCGAGCAGCGTGCCGGAAGCGGTCGACATGATGACCGACAGCAGGGCGCCGTAGAAAATGATCTGCGCGTAGAAGGGCAGATGGGTCTTGACGAAGGTGGGCAGAACCAGCTGGGCGTCGTCGGCCAGCACGGCCGTGGTCATGGCAGGGTCGACCAGGGTGGCGGAATAGGTGAGATAGATCGGCACCGCGGCGAACAGGAAATACAGCGAGCCGCCGATGACCGTGCCCCATACCGCGATGCGCTCGGATTTGCCGGCGTTGGCGCGCTGGAACACGTCCTGCTGCGGGATCGAGCCCAGCCCCATGGTCAGCAGGCCGGCGATGAAGGTCACGATCGCGGCCCACTCCAGCGGCGGCCAGAATTCGAACTTGCCGGCGGCCGCGGCGTGCTCGACCACCGGCGCGATACCGTTCACTTCGGGCATGCCGCCCACCAGATAGGCAATCCACAACAGACCGGCGACGATCACGGTCATCTGCACCAGGGTGGTCAGCGCCACCGACCACATGCCGCCGAACAGGGTGTAGAGCATCACCACGGCGGCGCCGATCAGGATGCCCTCGGGCTGGGTGATGAGGCCGTCGGACAGCACATTGAACACCAGCCCCAGCGCCACCACCTGCGCAGATATCCAGCCCAGGTAGGACAGCGCGATCGCCGCCGAGATCACCACCTCGACCGGGCGGTTGTAGCGCTGGCGGAAGAAGTCGCCCAGGGTGATGAGCTTCATGCGGTAGAGCGGCCGGGCAAAGAAAAGCCCGAACAGGATCAGCGCCAGCGAGGCACCGAAGGGATCGGAAATCGTGCCGCCGAGGTTCTCGTCGAGGAAGGTGGCCGGGATGCCGAGCACGGTCTCGGCACCGAACCAGGTGGCGAACACCATGGCGATGACGACGATCATCGGCAGCGAGCGGCCTGCGGTGATGTAGTCGCTGGCGCTGTGGACCCGGGTGGCGGCGTAGAGGCCGATGCCGATCGAGAGAACGAGGTAGAGCACGACGAAACCGATCAGCATGGCGAGTCCTTATCGCAGGGTGAAATAGAGGGCGGCGGTGGTCAGAACGGCGAGCAGCACGGCGATGACGCCGAGCCACTTATTGCGCGTGTGTTGCTGCTGCAACATCAGGGTAAGGCCTGCCTCCAACTGGGCAAGCCGGTTTTCGTTGAGCGCCTGATGCGCCAGGCGCGGCAGCTGCGGCAGCAGCGCGGCCCACTTGGGGGCTTCGGTCTGCAGGTTCTTCACCAGCGCACGCCAGCCCATCTGCTCGTTCATCCAGCGCTCGAGGAAGGGCTTGGCGGTCTTCCACAGATCGAGCTCGGGATCGAGCTGGCGGCCGAGGCCTTCGATGTTGAGCAGGGTCTTCTGCAATAAAACCAGCTGCGGCTGGATTTCCACGTTGAAACGGCGCGAGGCCTGAAACAGCTGCAGCAGCACGCGACCGAAGGAAATGTCCTTCAGCGGACGGTCGAACACCGGCTCGCACACCGCGCGCACCGCGGCCTCGAGCTCGTCGATGCGGGTGTCGGCCGGCACCCAGCCGGATTCCAGGTGGGCCAGCGCCACGCCCTTGTAGTCGCGGCGGAAGAAAGCGAGAAAGTTGCGCGCGAGGTACTGCTTGTCGACTTCGGTGAGCGTGCCCATGATGCCGAAATCGAGCGCGATGTACTGTTCGGAGCCGGGGCGCACGAGGATGTTGCCGGGGTGCATGTCGGCGTGGAAGAAGCCGTCGCGGAACACCTGGGTGAAGAAGATTTCCACCCCGGTGGCGGCGAGCTTCGGGATGTCGACGCCGGATTCGCGCAGCCGCTCGATCTGGCTCACCGGGATGCCGTCCATGCGGTCCATCACCATGACATCGTGACCGCAGTAGTCCCAGTAGACCTCAGGCACCAGCAACAGCGGCGAATCCTTGAAGTTGCGCCGCAATTGCGAACAGTTCGCAGCTTCGCGCATCAGGTCGAGTTCGTCTTCCAGGTGCTTCTCGAACTCCGCCACCACCTCGCGCGGACGCAGCCGTTTGCCGTCGGCGAACAGCTTTTCCAGCAGGCCCGCGGCGGCGTAGAGGAGAGACACGTCGTGCGCGATCACCGGCGCGATGCCGGGGCGCAGCACCTTCACCGCGACGGCGGTGCCGTCATGCAGACGGGCGAAATGTACCTGCGCCACCGAGGCGGAGGCGACCGGGGTGGCGTCGAATTCGGCGAATACTTCGGCCAGCGGCCTTTTATAAGCGGCTTCCAGCGTGGCGATGGCCTGGCTGGATGGAAAGGGCGGCACCCGGTCCTGCAGTTGGGCGAGTTCGTCGGCGATGTCGAGCGGTACCAGATCGCGCCGGGTCGAGAGCATCTGCCCGAACTTGACGAAGATCGGCCCCAGCGCCTCCAGTGCGCGGCGCAGCCGCACCCCGCGCGGCTCGGTCAGCGGCCGCCAGAACAGCGTGGCACGGACCAGCCAGCGCAGCGGGCGCACACGCTCATGACCGAGGAAGAATTCCTCCAGCCCGAAACGCAGGCCGACGGCGAGGATGCGGACGAGACGCAGCAGCTTCATGCGGGTCGCGGCTGCGCGTCCTGTTCGGGGCGGCGGGTTTCCAGCAGGCGCAGCCGCGCATCCAGCCTCGCCACATCGTCGGCGAGGGCATCCACGTTGCGGTTGAAGCGCGCCACATCGACACCGCGGGCCATCAACCCGGCTTCCTCGACCACATATTCGCCGGCGTTGTGACCGAGCGCGGAAAACATCTGTCCCAGGCTGGCCAGTGCGTCGCGACCGAGGCCATGCAGGCGATGCGCAGCGATATCGCCGACGACCGGCGCGAGGTCGGCTTCGACATCCCAGTCGAGTTGCCTGAATACCCGATCGAGCGTGGCGAGAAGCGCGGGGTCGCCGCTGTAATCCGCATGACGCAAGGCTTCGCGGCCGAAAAACGGCAGCCTGGCGACGAGCGCAGGCGTGGGCCGAATGACGGCGTCCGGGGTATCGACCACCGCCTCGGAAAAGCAGCCGTCGGCGGCGATGCGGAAATCGAGCTGCGCGAGGCTGAGATCGAAGCGCACGCTGCAACCCGTGTGGCGGCATAACGCCTCGCTGGCGCCGGGCGTCTGCTGCAGCAGGTGGTTGAGACTGCGCTCGAAAAGGGCTTCAGCGATCAAACCTTGAAACCCTTGTGCAGCGCCACCACGCCAGCCGTCAGGTTGTGATAGCTGACCTTGGCGAAGCCTGCGGCTTCCATCAGGGTCTTCAGTTCTTCCTGCCCCGGGTGCATGCGGATCGACTCGGCCAGGTACTGGTAGCTGTCGGCGTCCTGGGCGACCAGCTTGCCCATCAGCGGCAGCAGCTTGAAGGAATACAGGTCGTAGGCCGGTTCCAGCGGCTTCCACACCTTGGAGAACTCCAGCACCAGCAGGCGGCCGCCGGGTTTGAGCACGCGGTGCATTTCGGCCAGCGCCTGGTCTTTGTGCGTCATGTTGCGCAAACCGAAGGCGACCGACACGCAATCGAAGTAATTGTCCGGGAACGGCAGCCGTTCGCCGTCGCACTGCACGGTGGGCGGGGTCCGACCCTCGTTCAGCATGCGGTCGCGGCCTTCGCGCAGCATGGAGAAGTTGATGTCGGTGAGCAGCACGGTGCCGGTTTCGCCGACCTCCTTCAGGAACAGCCGCGTCAGGTCGGCGGTGCCGCCGGCAACGTCGAGCACGCGCATCCCGGGCCGCAGGCCCGCCTGTGCCACGGCAAACCGCTTCCACAACCGGTGCAGCCCGGCCGACATGAGGTCGTTCATGATGTCGTACTGCGCAGCGACGGAATGGAAGACCTCGGCCACCTTGGCGGCCTTTTCGGACTCGGCGACCTGTTTGTAGCCGAAGTGGGTGGTTTTATCCATGGCAGGGGGGATGAGCGGATCAGCCGGGAATTCTACCAGTGCACGGGCTGGCAAGGGATCGCAGGGTGGCTTCCCGGTGTCATAAATCAGTCATACTGCTGTCATAGGATGGCCACCATCCAAACACGCGTGGGATCACCATGGCTGCCAATATTCTGCTGGTCGAAGACGAACCCGGTATTCAGGAACTGCTGAAATTCAATCTGGCGCAGGCCGGCCATCAGGTGACCGCCGCCGGCGACGCCGAACATGCGCTGAAATTCCTCAAGAACACCCTGCCCGACGTCATCCTGCTCGACTGGATGCTGCCGGGCATGTCGGGCATCGATCTGTGCAAGCGTCTGCGCAGCGACGAGCGCTACCAGCCGATCCCCATCATCATGCTGACCGCCCGCGGCGAGGAGCGCGACAAGGTACTGGGGCTGGATACCGGCGCCGACGACTACATCACCAAGCCGTTCTCGCCGCGCGAACTGGTGTCGCGCATCAAGGCCGTGCTGCGCCGCCGTGCGCCGCAGATGACCGACGAGCCGGTGGAAATCAACGGCCTGCGTCTCGATCCCGCCAGCCACCGCGTGCAGGGCCGCGGCCAGGCGCTGGAACTGGGGCCGACCGAGTTCCGCCTGCTGCATTTCTTCATGACTCATCCCGAGCGCGTCTACTCGCGCACCCAGCTGCTCGATCAGGTGTGGGGCGACGACGTGTTCGTCGAGGAGCGCACGGTCGATGTCCATATCCGCCGCCTGCGCCTGGCGCTGGAGCCGTCGGGCCACGCCGAGCTGATCCAGACCGTGCGCGGATCGGGCTATCGCTTTTCGGCCGACGTGGGATAATCCGCCTACCGGGTTTTTGGGCAGGTAAACATGGGCTTCTGGTGGCGTCCGCTCAGTGTGCTGGCCAGCGTGTTGCTGGTGGCGCTGATTCTGTGGGCTGGCTCAGGATGGGTGGCGGCGCTGGGCTTCCTGGCCGGCATCCAGGCCTTTGTGATGCTGCGCCGCCTGTGGCAGGAATTTCGCCTGGCGCGCTGGCTGGAAAACCCGGACGAAGTGGAGCCGCCCGACGCCACCGGCACCTGGGGCGACATCTTCTACCGCCTGCAAAAACTCCAGAAACGCCAGAAAGCCAGCCGCGGCGAACTGACCTCCGCGCTCGAACAGTTCGAGCACGCAGCGATGGCGGTGCCCGACGGCATGGTCATCCTCAACGGCAACGAACAGATCGACTGGTGCAACCCCGCCTCGCGCAAGTTCATGGGGCTGGACTGCGAGCGCGACCGCGGCCAATTCGTCCGTTATCTGATGCGGCAGGCGCATTTCCTGGAGTTTCTCGATGCTGCCGATTATTCGCGCCGCCTGGTGTGCAAGTCGCCGGTCAACCGCGAGATCACCCTGTCGCTGCAACTGGTTCCGTTCGGCGAAGGCAAGAAACTGCTGGTTGCCCGCGACATCACCGATCTCGAGCGGGTCGACGCCATGCGGCGCGACTTCATCGCCAACGTGTCGCATGAACTGCGCACCCCGCTGACGGTGGTTGGCGGCTTCGTCGAAACCTTGGCCGATGCGCCCGATCTGCCGGACGCCGAGCGGCGCCGCTATTTCGATCTGATGCTCGACCATACCCGGCGCATGCAGCATCTGCTGGACGATCTGCTGATCCTGTCGCGGCTGGAGAGTGCCGATCACATGCTGAACGACGAGCCCGTCAATGTTCCCGAACTGGCGGGCTCATTGAAGGCCGAGGCGGAGTCGCTGAGTCGCGGGCAGCACCGGGTCAGCCTGCAGCTCGACAGCACGGCCTGGCTGAAAGGCAGCCTGCAGGAAATCCGCAGTGCGCTCGGCAACCTGGTCTCCAATGCGGTGCGCTACACCCCGGGCGGCGGCGAAATCACCCTGAGTTGGCGTGAACGCGATGGCGAAGGCGTATTCGCCGTCAGCGACACCGGCGAAGGCATCGCCGCCGAACACATCCCGCGCCTGACCGAGCGCTTCTACCGCGTCGATCGCAGCCGCTCGCGCGAAACCGGCGGCACCGGTCTCGGACTCGCCATCGTCAAGCATGTGCTCACCCGCCACGGCGCGCGGCTGGAGATCCAGTCGATTCCCGGCAAGGGTAGCACGTTCTCAGCCATCTTTCCGGCTTCCCGCCTGCAGCCTATGGAAGGCGGAACCGTCATTCCGTTTCCCGAGCGCGGCCAAGCCGCAGGTTAAGCGCAGACGCAAGCTGCGCTTCGATATCCGCTGGCGCCGGGTGCGGCGCATTCCTCTTCTTCTCGCCCCACACCGGATTGGGAAAATGCGGATCATCCGCAAAGCGCGGGATGACGTGCCAGTGCAGATGCGGCACCACATTGCCGAGCGAGGCCAGATTGATCTTGTCGGGAGCCATCACCTCGCGCAGCGCGCTTTCGGCCGCCATCACCACCCGCATCAAGACCGCTTGATCGACCGCGGGCAAGTCGGTCATTTCCTTCACATGGGCATTGAAAACCACGCGCAGGAAACCCGGGTAGTCCGGCTCGTCAGCCAGGACGACGCGGCAGCGATCGTCCTGCCACAGGACCGTTCCGCCCGGGGTGTCGCACAAGGGACAGGCAATCATTGAATCCTCCCAAAACACAACGCCCCGCATGGTGCGGGGCGTCGGCGGACTTGGCAAGCTTCAGACCGATTTGCGGCGCGTGCGCCAGATAACGAGTCCAAGCCCGGCCAGCAGCATCGCCCATTCGCCCGGTTCGGGGACGGCGGTGACGTTGTAGGCCGCGCCCGAGGCCGACGCGAACGTCGCGCCTTCGGGCAGCACGATCGCCGTCAGCAGCGCGCTGTTGAGGAAGTCGAGGGTGGTGGCGCCGGTGCCGTCTCTGGGCGGAGGGGTGCAGGAACCGTCGATGTTGAACGCACAAAATGTCTCTATGCCGCCGAGGCCTGTAGCCAGCCCACCGATCAGATAGAACGCCTCGCCAAAGGTAAAGGTCAGCGAGCCGTGCAGGGTGACGTTGATTTCCTGCCCGGTTCCTGGCGCGAGAATCTGGTCGACAAGTATCTGCGGGGACTCCAGGGCGGGGATCCCAACTATCCCGTCAGGGGGCGGCACAATTTCGGTGGTGTACAGGAGCGAGGTGTCGTTGTATGGCGATACGCCAATCGTGTGGCTGGCAATGAGGGTTGTTCCATTTCCCTCCAGGAACCATGGATTGGTCGGGGACGCGGCATAGTCAATGATCGTGTCGTTGGTAAGTTGGGCCGGGTGCACGCTGCTGGCATACAAACCATACCCGGCGATCCCGGCGATCGCGCCTGCATCCACGGTGCCGTTCAACTGAACGGCGAAGTGCATGATGCCAGTCCCGCTTCCGCCATTGACTGTAACCGTGTCATACCAGCCTGAATAGCTGCCGGTGCCGAGTGTGCCCAAGGGGAGCGTGCTGGCGCTGGCGTAGGCATGATTGCTTCCCAGGTTTGTGCGGGCTGAGGCCGCGTAGTACTGGGAACTGCTGATGAACGGATCGGATACGCTAATGCTTGCGGCGCCCTCCGATAGGGTGGTGATGTCGTAATGAGGGGTATAGAGCTCACCTGTCAGGAAATCGACGGCTACATCGGCAGCAGCCGAATAGGTTTCATATGCAGGCAGACCTGCATATCCACTCATTATTACCCCATAGACTTCCACATTCGATGTGTCTGCCCCGACAGGCGTCGAACAGGCGAGAAGCGCGGCAGCAAGTGCTGTAAAACGGACGTTCATTATTATCTCCTCCCAGAGACCAAGTATTGGAATGCATGATTGTTGTTTAGGGTCTCCGCAAGCCGGCAGGCTATCACGGCACCGTCCTGCCGATCAATCGGGCCTGGACTCTTCGCGTTGGCTGCGGCCATTCCAGCGGAACGGTGCCTTGAGGATGGCAGCAAGGCCGCGCAGCAGCAGATGCCCGGATTCGCGGCGGGATGTGCGGGTGGCGCGCAGCGCCAGGTAGAAGGCCAGCGAAAAACTGACGGTCAGGTTGACCAGGCCGATCAGCACGACACCTGTGATGGCGGTCAGCGCGACGGGCAGGGGGAGCTGCCAGTCGAATGCCTGCCAGGCATAGCCAAGATTGGCGGCGGAGAAAGCAATGTGGCGGATGTCGAGCGGGAGACCGGCGAGGTAGCCGAAAGCACTCATCAATCCCAGGTAGAACCCAAAAAACAGGTTGCCCGCGATGCCACCCCAACGGGGGCGCAGCGCTTCGACGATCGTATTCCAGCGCCCCGCGCCGAGCAGGCGCTGCGGGAGGCCGAGGCGTTGCAGGCGCTCGGGAATGCGGCGGTAGACGGACTGGTTGTCGTAATAGCCGCTGACGATGCCGGCGAGGAACAGGCCGATGCCTGCTATCGCGGCATAGAACAAGGCGGCGCTGCGGAAGGGGTCGATCTCCGCGAGCAGCCGGGCGGCCTTGTCGGCGCTCACGCCGATGTGGCCGGTCGCGTCGAGCGCCCATGCGATCAGCGAAGCGGTGGCAAGGGCGAACAGCATGTTGCCGAGGAGGGCCGACAACTGGGAGCGCCACACCTTGCCCGCGAACTCGTCGAGCAGCTTTTGCTGCGCCGTCTGGCCGCGTACATCCGCCAGCGTGCGTGCGAACAGACTTGCCGTCATCGCCGGCTGCTTGGTCGCCACGGTGAGATGCAGGACGTAAATCAGCACGAAACCCAGCGCGTAATTCAGACTGACCAGCAACGCGTCCGGCAGCGCTGCCAGGTGCAGCGAGACGATCCGCGTCTTCAGCAGCGCCATGCCCGCGATGATGGCGCCGCCGCCGGCGGCCGACCAGAACAGTTTCTTCAGGCCGGCCCGGTTTTCTGCCACATAGTGTTCCCCTGTCTGGCTGGCGAACTGGGTGATCTGGCGCGCGAGCCTTCCGGTGGTGTCGCGGACCAGTTTGGCGACGCTGTAGCGTTCGTTGCTGGACTCGACCAGCTCGACGAACAGGCGGCCCAGCAGCCCGTGCGGGGCATCGGTGGCGGGATCCGCCAGTGCGATCAGGGCGCGCATGCGGGCCATCTGCTGGGTCAGGCGTGTCGTTTGCAGTGTGAACTCGATGCTGGTTCCCAGTTCCTGGCTCTTGCGGCCGACCCGATCCAGTGCCTCGCTGCACTGTTCGAGTATCACGTCGATCTGCCGGGTGTCCTCCGCTTGCCCGCGGAGCCAGGCGTCGACCTCGTACTGCAAGGCGAGAAACGGCGAATCGTAGTCCTCGAGCGCGGGGTCGATCCGCAGCAGTTCGGGATCGAGACCACCCACCGCGATCCGGTGCGACAACGAGTTGATGGCGTTGGTCAGAACCCCGGGGACGCCGCGCCGAAACCAATGCTGCAACTGCAGGAGCTGACCTATGCGAACCCAGTCGGAAAGTTCCGCCTCGCGCAGCCAGTCGTGATCGCGCAAGGTGATCAGGTCGTCGAGCCAGTCGCGCAGCTGGCTGAGATCACGCTCGGGCGGCAACAGCTTGTAGGCGATACGCTGACGGATCTCCGCACCGAATGCGCGATAGGGAAGCAGGCCGGCCTCGGTCAACAGCCGCGTGGCTTTTTTGTCGGTGAACAGTGCCCCAAGATGTATGCGCAGGGCGGCGACGAAATCCGGCCGCTGTTCCAGCAGCGCGGTCAGCAGGTGAATGTTGTCGGATGCCGTCCCGAGAGGCTGGTTGGCGTGCGGCCGCAGATGGAACCACAGCCGCGCGACGAGCCTGAGATCGGGCGGCTGCGTCTCCATCATGCGCACCAGCGTGCGCTCGATGAAGCTGGCCGTATGGTCGTCCCCGGAAGGCGCTGCCATGCCCCGCCCTACAGCAGCACCCGTTCGATGCCGCCGTTGCCGACGCGCGCGAGATAGTTCGCCATCCAGTGTTCGCCCAGAAGCTTCTTTGCCAGTTCGATCACGATGTAATCCGGTTCGGTGTTCGTGTCGTCTCGGTAGCGTGCCAGACCTTGCAGACAAGAAGGACAGCTGGTGAGGAGCTTGACCGGCTGCGTGCCAGCGTCGAGCGCGGCGACACCGGCGCGGATTTCCTCCTCCTTGCGGAAACGGATCTGGGTCGAGATGTCGGGCCGGCTCACCGCGAGCGTACCGGACTCGCCGCAGCAGCGGTCGGACAGCGCGACTCCGCCGCCCAACAAGGCATTCGCGACCTTCATCGGCGCGTGCGTCTTCATCGGCGTGTGGCAGGGGTCGTGGTAGAGGTATTTTTCGCCGGACACGCCATCGAGCTTCACGCCCTTTTCCATCAGGTATTCGTGGATGTCGAGCAGGCGACAGCCGGGGAAAATCTTCTCGAATTCGTACTTGAGCAGCTGGTCCATGCAGGTGCCGCACGACACGATCACGGTCTTGATGTCGAGGTAGTTCAAGGTGTTGGCGACACGGTGAAACAGCACACGGTTCTGCGCGGTAATCGCCTCGCCCTTGTCGGCCTGGCCGCCGGCGATCTGCGGATAACCGCAGCACAGGTAGCCGGGCGGCAGCACGGTCTGGGCGCCGAGCTCGAACAGCATCGCCTGGGTGGCGAGTCCGACCTGCGAGAACAGCCGTTCCGAACCGCAGCCCGGGAAGTAGAACACCGCGTCGCTGTCGTCCGACAGCTTGGACGGGTTGCGCAGGATGGGCACGATGGAGGCGTCTTCCAGCCCCAGCAGCGCACGCGAGGTCTTCTTCGGCAGGCCGCCCGGCATCGGCTTGTTCACCAGGTGAATGACCTGCGCGACCGGCTTGGGGCGACCCAGTGAGGCGGGCGGATTTTTCGTTTGCGCCTGGATCAGACCCATGCGCTTGAACAGCTGGTGTCCCAGCCGCTGGCTGGCGTAGCCCCATTCGATCAACGGCTTTCGCAGCGCCTTGATGGTGGCGGGATCGGTTGCGTTGAGGAAGGCCATCGACGCCCAGGTACCGGGATTGAACTTTTTCTTGCCCTGCTTGCGCAGCAGGTTGCGCATCGCGATCGAGACGTCGCCGAAGTCGATGTCGACCGGGCACGGATTCTTGCACTTGTGGCAGATGGTGCAGTGGTCGGCGACATCGCCGAACTCGTCGAAGTGCTTCAGCGACACGCCGCGCCGGGTCTGCTCCTCGTACAGGAAGGCCTCGATCAGCAGCGAGGTGGCGAGGATCTTGTTGCGCGGCGAGTAGAGCAGGTTGGCGCGCGGAATGTGGGTGTTGCACACCGGCTTGCACTTGCCGCAGCGCAGGCAGTCCTTGATCGAGTCGGCGATCGCGCCGGTTTCCGAGGCTTCGAGGATGATCGACTCGGCTTCCAGCAGGCTGAACGACGGCGTGTAGGCATTGCGCAGGTCGGCGCCGGGCAGCAGCTTGCCCTTGTTGAAACGATGGTTGGGGTCGACTTTCTGCTTGTATTCGGTGAAGGTCGCAATCGTCGCGTCGTCGAGGAATTCCAGCTTGGTCAGGCCGATGCCGTGCTCTCCCGAGATCACCCCGCCCAGGTCGGTGGCGAGCTTCATGATGCGCGCCACCGCGGCATTGGCCGCCTGCAGCATGGCGTAGTCGTCGGAGTTGACCGGGATGTTGGTGTGCACGTTGCCGTCGCCGGCGTGCATGTGCAGCGCGACGAACACGCGACTCTTCAGCACCTCCTTATGGATGCGGTCGCAGGCCTCGAGCACCGGAATGTACTCGCGACCGATGAAGAGCTGGTGCAGCTCCTTGCGGACCTCGCGCTTCCACGACACGCGGATGTTCTTGTCGCGCAGCGCGGTGAAGATCGTTTCGTTCTCGTGGGGGGCGTCGAGATTGGCCAGGTAGCCGGTCCAGCGTGCGTGAACGGTGGCGATCAGCGTGCGGGCCAGAGCCTGTTTCTCCGCCACCTGTGCCGGGTCGGCGACGGTGTCCTCGTCTTCCAGCAGCGGCAGCCTGTCGGCAAAGAATTCGCCCAGCGCGTCGAGCAGTTTCAGCTTGTTGGCGATCGACAGCTCGATGTTGATGCGCTCGATGCCATCGGTGTAGTCGCCCAGTCGCGGCAGAGGAATCACCACGTCCTCGTTGATCTTGAACGCATTGGTGTGGGCCGCGATCGCCGCAGTGCGGGCGCGGTCGAGCCAGAATTTCCTCCGCGTCTCGGCAGATACCGCAATGAAACCTTCGCCGCCGCGGGCGTTGGCGATGCGCACGATGTGCGAGGCTGCCTCGCCTGCTGCGACTTCGTCGTCCGCGACCACGTCGATCAGCAGCACCATGTTGGGCCGCGTCGCGCGCGGCGCCTTGGTCGCATAGCCGACGGCTTTCACATAGCGCGCGTCGAGGTGTTCCAGGCCGGCGAGCAGGATGTCGGGGTGGGCGTCGCAATAGTCCTTGATTTCGACGATGGCGGGCGTGGCGTCGCGCGCCGTGCCGAAGAATTCCAGACAGACGGTGCGGGTGTGCGCAGGCAGCCGGTGCAGGATGAAACGCGCCGAGGTGATCAGGCCGTCGCAGCCTTCCTTCTGGATGCCCGGCAGGCCTGCAAGGAACTTGTCGGTGACGTCCTTGCCGAGCCCGGTCTTGCGGAAGCGGCTGCCGGGAATGGTGAGGATGTCCGGCGAGCCCTTGGCCGTCTTGCCATCCGGCGCATACCGGCGGATCTCGAACGTGGCAGAAGGCGCGTCGTGAATTTTTCCGCGGTTGTGGTTGAGCCGTGTGACTTCGATCCAGTCGGCGTCCGGCGTCACCATCCTCCACGACACCAGATTGTCGAGCGCAGTGCCCCACAGAACCGCTTTCTTGCCGCCCGCGTTCATCGACACGTTGCCGCCGATGGTCGAGGCGTCGGCCGACGTCGGGTCGACCGCAAACACCAACCCGGCGGCATCGGCCGCCTCCATCACCCGCTTGGTGACGACGCCGGCGCCGCAATGAATGGTGGGGACCTCGAATTCACCGCCTGGCAGGTGCAGCATCTCCACCGCGCTCATCGCTTCGAGCTTTTCGGTGTTGATGACGGCAGCCTTGTCGGTGAGCGGCACGGCGCCGCCGGTATATCCGGTGCCGCCGCCCCGCGGGATGATGGTCAGTCCCAGCTCGACCAGGCCGGCCACCAGGGACGCCATCTCGGCTTCGGTATCCGGCGTCAGCACGACGAAGGGGTATTCCACGCGCCAGTCGGTGGCGTCGGTGACATGCGAGACGCGCGCCAGACCGTCGAAGGCGATGTTGTCCTTGCGGGTCACCCCGGCCAGGCGGCGCAGGATGCGCGTGCGCAGGCTGGCCGTGTCGTCGAACCAGGCCTCGAATTCGCGCACGGCGCGGCCGGCTGCCTCCAGCAACTGGCCCACCCGTTCGTTGCCCTGGCGCCGCACCTCGATCTCGTGCAGGCGATGCCGCAGCGCCTCGACCAGCATCTGGCGTCGTTTGGGATTGTCGAGCAGGTCGTCTTCCAGGTACGGATTGCGCCGCACCACCCAGATGTCGCCCAGCACCTCGAACAGCATGCGTGCCGAACGTCCAGTCTTGCGGCCGCTGCGCAAGGCGTTGAGGATGTCCCAGGCGTCGGCACCGAGCAGGCGGATGACGATTTCGCGGTCGGAAAACGAAGTGTAGTTGTAAGGGATTTCGCGCAGGCGTGCGGTCATGCTGGGGTGTGTCCGGGCGTCGTTTTGGAGCGACGCCGAATCCATCTGCTTCAAAGCCGGTATTTTACGGGATATGGCCTCGTTTCGCTCGGGCTGGCATGGCGGTTGCTGGGTTGCTGGGCAGGGACGGGACACGGAATGACTATCTCCAGTTTTCCGATGAATGGACCGATAGACAATGAGTGGCAAGGGGTTTTTCACCTTCTCTACATTCAGGAGATCGACGTGCAGTGTGGTCTGAGCATCAAGCTCATCGGTTATGTCATGGCGGGCGTGCTGATTACCTCGGCCGCCATTGGCGTGGTTCGAGTCCAGAATGAGCGCGGCCCTCTCAGCGAACTGATCGACAAGGCAGGTCAGAGCGTGGCCAATGCCACGGCTTCCGGCGCAGCCTCGCTGGTGGCCGGCTACGATTACGGCAACCTCGAAATCCTGGCCGCCAATGTTGCGCGGCAAGCCAACGTGATCCGCGTCATCATCCGCAACCAAGGCGGCCGCGTGATGACCGAGGCTGTCGGGACCGATGCCGGAAGCTACAGGCGTTTCGAGTCACCGGTTGCATTCGATGGCCAGGCCATCGGTGGCGTGACTGTCGACATTTCAACCGATGCGCTGGAAAACGCGCTCAGCGATCTGTACTGGCGGGTATTTGTCGAGCAGATCATCTTTGGCGCCATCCTTGGCCTGATCGTCTATTTCTTCACTTCGTGCGGCATCGTTTCGCCCATCCGCAAGCTGACGATGGCGATGGAAGAGGCGGTGGACAAGGACGATTCCTTCATCGCCCGCGATCTGGAAGTCAAAAGCCGGGACGAGATCGGGCGCCTGGTGTCGGTGTTCAATACCCTGAACAAGTCGCTGTCCAGCTATCACAGCCAGCTGCAGGGCAAGATCGAGTTTGCCAACCAGGAGTTGCGGGACAAGAATATCCAGCTGGGCGGCCGCACGCGCGAGCTCGAACATGCGCTCGACTTGCTGAGCACGATGGCCACGACCGATTGGCTGACCGAACTGCCCAACCGCCGCAAGTTCGATGAAACTTTGTCGCGGATGTTCCACCAGTCCGAGCGCTTCGCGGAGGACATCACGCTGGTACTGTTCGATGTCGACCACTTCAAGCAGGTCAATGACAGCCACGGCCACGGTGCGGGGGACGAGGTGCTGCGCGATATCGGAACCGTTCTGCGGCTGCACGTCCGCAAGTCCGATCTGCCTGCGCGCCTGGGAGGAGACGAGTTCGGCATCGTGCTGTATCACACCAATCTCGAGCAGGCGACGCTGTTCGTCGAAATCCTCATGGAAAGCGTGCGGGCGCATGCATTCAACTACGACGGGTTCCAGCTCAATGTCAGCCTCAGCGTAGGCATTGCGCAATACGAGCCATTCATGAAGGCGCCGCAGGAACTCTATTACGCGGCTGACAAGGCGCTGTATCAGGCCAAGAAAGAAGGGCGCGACCGTTACAGCGTGTATTCCGGAACACCCTGTTTCCAGGAGAGGAAAACATCATGAATCAGAAACTGGCATTCCATAGCGTATTGATCGCCTTGCTTCTGGGCGTCCCGTATGCCTCTGCCGGAACGGCTTCGCCCAGGGCCGTACAAGCTCTCGAGGTGACCATGGGATCGGTGGCCATGGATATTCCGGTCGAGATGATCAAGCGCATGAGCGCGCTGACCAATCACCTGGCGCTGAGCACCAACCTCAATATCCGCTTCCGGCCATCGCCCAATCTGGGGTCGGCAGTGGACGACCTGGGTACCGGGCAGACGCAGATTGCCTATCTCACGCCGGTGGCCTACATCGAAGCGCGCAAGAAATACGGCGTCATCCCGCTGGTTGCGCCCACCGCCGGCGGACGCCCGCACTTCGCCCTGGTGATTGGCGTAAAGGCCGGTTCCGGCATCACCGAGCCGGCTGGCCTCAGGGGAAAACGCTTTGCCTTTGGCGACGAAAAGGCGCTGCTGCAGCGGGCGTCGGTCGAGTCGATGGGACTGAAATCCAGTGATTTCTCGGCCTTCGCCTACCTCAAGCATTACGACAATATCGCCAAGGCAGTGCTGGCGGGCGACTTCGACGGCGGCATCCTCAAGGATTCCATTGCCGACGAGTTCAGGAGCAAGGGGCTGGCCGTGATTGGCAGCACCGCGCCGCTGCCTTCGTACCTCTTCGCCGTCCATCCCGGCATGCCGGTGGCGGTGCGCAACCAGTTGCGCGATGCGCTGCTGGCGCTGAACAAGAACACGCCCGAGCGTGCCGCCACGCTGGAGGCGTTCGACAAGGGCTACGATGGCTTCGCGGTGGTCGAGGATTCGGCCTACGACACGGTGCGCAAGCTGATCCAGCCGTTCCAGCAATAAACAGCCCGGTCAGCGGAAGACCCGGCGAGCAGCGGTCACGCCGCCGAGGATCAGCGCGCCGGCGACCATTCCGGCCAGCGCGTCGATCAAAAACGGAACGAGCATGGCCACGGCGCCGCCGATCGCCGGCAGGGCTTCCGCAGCCTGGGTGGCGGCGTGGACCCAGTCGTGCGTACCCGGCACGCCGTGGACCAAAATACCGCCGCCGACCAGGAACATCGCCGCGGTCCCGATGACGGCAAGGCTTTTCATCAGGACCGGCGCGGCGGCGAGGATGCGGTGGCCCAATGCGCGCGCCCAGCGGGCCGGCCGCTGGCTGAGATAGAGGCCAGCGTCGTCGAGCTTGACGATGCCGGCGACCAGGCCGTAGACGCCGACCGTCATGACCAGCGCGATGCCGGCGAGCACCGCGACCTGCTTGCCGAAGGACGCGGCCGCAACGGTACCGAGGGTGATGACGATGATTTCGGCCGACAGGATGAAGTCGGTGCGGACCGCGCCCTTGATCTTGTCCTTTTCCAGCGCGACCAGATCGGCGGCCGGGTCGGCCACCGCCTGGGCGAGTTCGCTGCGATGGGCCGCGTCTTCCTCGCGGTGCAGGAATTTGTGCGCCAGCTTCTCGAAGCCTTCATAGCTCAGGAAGGCGCCGCCCAGCATCAGCAGCGGGGTGATCGCCCAGGGTGCGAAAGCACTGATGGCGAGCGCCGCCGGAACCAGAATCGCCTTGTTGATCAGCGAGCCTCGGGCAACGGCCCATACCACCGGCAGTTCGCGTTCGGCCTTCACGCCGGCGACCTGCTGGGCGTTCAGCGCAAGATCGTCGCCCAGCACGCCGGCGGTTTTCTTCGCCGCGACCTTGGTCATCACCGACACGTCGTCGAGGATGGTGGCGATATCGTCGATCAGCGCGAGCAGGCTGCTTCCGGCCATGGCGTGGGTCTCCTTTAGTCGCCCAGCTGGATGCGGCCGGCCTTTTCGGCAGCGGCGAAGTCCAGCATGCGCTGGATCGAGACCGCGGCCTTGGCGCGGATGGATTTCTCGATTCTGATTTCGTCGCCGCCATGCTCCAGCACGGCGGCGAGCTTACGCAATCCGTTCATCGCCATCCACGGACAATGCGCGCAGGACTGGCAGGTTGCGCCCACGCCGGCGGTCGGCGCCTCCAGCAGCAATTTTCCCGGGGCCGCGGCGTGCATCTTGTGGAAGATGCCGTTGTCGGTGGCGACGATGAATTCGGGGTTGGGCAGGGTGCGCACCGCCTCGATCAGCTGCGTGGTCGAGCCGACCACATCGGCTAGCGCAATCACCGCTTCCGGCGACTCGGGGTGCACCAGCACCGCGGCATTGGGGTGCTCGGCGCGCAGCTGCTTCAGAGCCTCGGCCTTGAACGCCTCGTGCACCACGCACGAGCCCTGCCACAGCAGCATGTCGGCGCCGCTGACGCGCTGCACGTATTCGCCCAGATGGCGGTCGGGCGCCCACAGCAGCTTGTGGCCCTGGCGGTGCAAGTACTTGACGATCTTGACGGCGATGCCGGAAGTGACGACCCAGTCGGCACGCGCCTTCACTGCGGCGCTGGTGTTGGCGTAGACGACCGACAGACGATCCGGGTGCGCGTCGCAGAAGGCGGCGAACTCGTCGGCCGGGCAGGCGAGGTCGAGCGAGCACTCGGCGGCCAGGTCGGGCATGATGACGCGCTTTTCGGGGTTGAGGATCTTCGCCGTCTCACCCATGAATTTCACGCCGGCGACGATCAGGGTCTTCGCCGGGTGGGCATGGCCGAAACGCGCCATTTCGAGACTGTCGGACACGCAGCCGCCGGTTTCCTCGGCCAGGTCCTGCAGGTCGCCCGAGGT
>JADFDN010000047.1 GCA_018262815.1 Thiobacillus sp. | reverse complement strand
CGCTACCGCATCGGCGTGAACTACGCGGCGCTTGACGTGAACAAGCCGCGTTGCCCGGTACACCACTACCATCGCGACGGCCAGACACGCTTCGATGGCAACTTCGGACGCAGCCCGAACTACCAGCCGAATTCATTCGACGGCCCGGTCGACGATCCGGCGGCAATGGAACCGCCGTTGCGCATCTCGGGTGACGCCGCGCGTTACGATCACCGCATCGGCAACGACGACTATACGCAGGCGGGGAATCTTTATCGGCTGATGGATGCGGATGCCCGCACCCGTCTGGTGAACAACCTGGTTGGCGCATTGAAACCAGTGCCGAAATTCATCCAGCTGCGCCAGATCGGCCACTTCCACAAGGCCGATCCGGAATATGGCAGCCGGGTTGCGGGCGGCCTCGGCATCGACATACAGGAAGTCATCGGCAAGGCCGCGTAACCCACCCCGCCCCGACCGGGGCGGGTTTTATCCGATTGTTTTCCTGATGAGACAAGACACATGAAAGCTTTGCTGATCAATCCCGAGAACCGATCCATCGAAGCCATCGACATCGACAGCAATGACGATATCGCCAGCCTGATCGGCTACGACACGATCGAATCCGACGCGGTCGGGACGGCGGGAGACCGCCTCTATTTCGACGAGGAATGCTTCCTGCGCGGCACCACCGGGCGCTTCCAGATCGATACCTTGATCCCGGTATCGGGACGCGCGGTGATCGCCGGTACCGCCGACGACGGCGCCACGCTGCGCGACGCAGCGACAGGCATCGAAGACCTGCGCAGCCGCCTCAAGTATCTTTGACCGGAAGGAGACCGAGTCATGATCGGACAAATGAATCACCCACTGCTTGCCGCTCTGGCGCTGCTCGGCGCCGGCCTCGAGGGCGTGACGGTGGAGATGCCGGAGTGAGGCCTGCGGTTTTCGCGCAGCCGCCGACGACCGCGCTCCGCCTGCGTCGGGCGCACGCTGACGACCTGCCTGTTATCAACGGCATCGTCGAGCGCGCCATTGCCACCTGGCAACTGCCCGAGCGGGTGAAGCGGCTGAGCCTGCCGAGCTACCGCTACCACACGCACGATCTCGATCATCTTCATCTCGTGGTTGCGGAAGATGCGAGTCACGCGCTCGTCGGCGTCGCCGCCTGGGAGCCGGCCAGTCCGCGCGACCTGCCCGCCGGGATGAACGGGTTGCTGCTGCACGGACTCTATGTCGACCCCGCCCGTCAGCACCGCGGTGTGGGCACCTGCTTGCTCGATGCAAGCATGGCGGCCGCACGGGCTCAGGGCCTGGCTGGCGTGCTGGTCAAGGCACAGGCCGATGCCTGTGGATTTTTCGAAGCGCGGGGCCTGCAGCAGATTCCGGTGGAAGACCCGGCGCGCGACTATCCGCACCGCTTCTGGCAGGCTGCAAGCCATTGATTCCGACGATCGGTTCGTTCGATTATTTGCGTTGTTCAAATCGCACGGAATGCCCTCTAATGAACACACGACTGCGTTCGCCGGAAGGCGAGGTCGAACCGGCATCCAGCTTCTACACTGAATCACAAGGAGAGCGATCATGGCTTTGAGCTTGTACAGCATCTACTGGAACTGGCGGCGCGAAGTGGCGGCCGAACGCATGGCTGCGGCATATGGCGAGGACGTGCCGCTCGGGATCGGTTAACCGGGAAACGCCCCATGGAACTCGCACAACACGAACAGACGCTCAGCTGGCGCGCGACCTGGCAGGCGCAGGCGCATGCCCACCCCTATACCAGCGCCGGGCTGGCGCTGGCGCTGGCGGTGGTGGCCTGGCTGCTGCTGGTCAGCGTTTGGCGCGTGGCCACGGGCGAAGCCGATGCCGCGCTGCGGCTCGGGATGCTCGGCGGCATGGCCGGCTTCGCCGCCACCGCGGTCGGCGCGCTGCCCGCCCTGTTCCTGCGCGGCCTGTCCAATCGCACCGAGGACACCATGCTCGGCCTGGCGGCGGGCATGATGCTGGCCGCGAGTTCCTTTTCCCTCATTCTTCCCGGCCTTGCCGCCGGGGAGGATCTCACCGGCAGCACGGCTCTGGGCGCGTTCACCGTGGTGGCCGGCCTCGGTCTTGGCGTGCTGCTGATGCTGGGACTCGACCAGTTCACCCCGCACGAGCACGCCCACCTCGGCCTTCACGGGGCAGGCAGCGGGCGGGTGAGCCGGGTGTGGCTGTTCGTGTTCGCCATCGCGCTGCACAACCTGCCCGAAGGCATGGCGATCGGCGTGTCGTTTTCGCAGGGCGATCTCAGCGTCGGTCTTCCGCTCACCACCGCGATCGCCATCCAGGACATTCCCGAAGGACTGGCAGTCGCGATGGCATTGAAAGCCGCCGGCTTGAGCCCGTCGCGCGCGGTGTGGGTGGCGGTCCTGAGCGGCCTGATGGAGCCGGTCGGCGCCCTGCTCGGCATCGGGCTGGCGAGCGGACTGGCGCTGGCCTACCCGATCGGCCTTGGACTTGCCGCCGGTGCGATGATTTTCGTGGTGAGCCACGAGGTGATTCCGGAAACCCATCGCAACGGCCACCAGACGCCGGCCACGCTCGGCCTGATGGCAGGGTTTGCGGTCATGATGGTGCTGGATACCACGCTGGGCTGATTTTCAGCCGGTAAGAAAACACGCCTGGCCCAAACCAGCGGGCCGGTGGAATACGCCGACGATCCGCCCGGCCTGCCGGAAAACCTCGCGCGCTGACCGACGCTAACGCAGCGATTCGGCGGGCTTGGTGCCCTGCGCCGTCGCATCCGCTGCCTCATGGTGCTGCCCCAGCGCCAGCGCGTAGATCCGCTGCAGATCGTCTTCGCTGATGTCGACGAAAGTGTCGATCTGGGACAGCGCATAGACCAAGCTGCTGTGCGGGATCATGCTTTTTTCGGCAGGCTGGGCAGCCGCGACCGTGCGGTGATGCCAGCTTTGCGGGTAGCGCCGCCAGGCGAACGGGTAGTTGAACAGCACCGCCACTGTCACCAGCACGACGATATTCAGCAGCACCGGGCTGAACAGATAGCCATAGCCGAGGGCATGCACGGACTCTCCCCCGAGGACGGCAAACAGCGCGGTCGCCCCGCCCGGCGGGTGCAGGCAGCGCAGGCCATACATGGCGGCGATGGATAGTGCGACCGCCAGCGAAGCCGCCAGCATCGGCTCGCCGCCGAGCCAGCGCGCGCAGGTCACGCCGATCAGCGCCGACACCAGATGCCCGCCCAGCACCGGCCAGGGCTGCGACAGCGCCCCGTGCGGTGCGGCAAACAGCAGCACCGCGGAAGCCCCCATCGAGGCGATCGCCAGCACGCCGCCATGTCCCTCGATCCAGAAATGGCTCGACCACAACACGGCAAGGATGCCGATCAGACCGCCAGCGGCCGAGATCCAGTGCTCGCGTTCCGAAACCGAATAAGCCAGTCTACGTACCATTATCGGGATTCCCTCGGATGCGCGTCGTGAAGGCTGCGCCGCCCCGGGCCAGCCAGGGTGGCGCGCATGGTACGGGCGCTCTCAAGACGGCGCCCGACCCGCACTGCGGCCTGCAAGCTCAACCCGTGCTCCAGGCGCGCGGGCGCCGCATGCCGGCAATCTTGCAGGCCTGCTTCACGTAGCCGTAGGGATACAGCTCGAACAGCATTTTCTGGGCATCCTTGCCTACACGCTCGGCCAGGTGCTTGATGACGAAGCGGGCATCGGCAATGACCTGGTGTTCATCGTAGTAATCGCGCATGAAGCGGATCGTGTCCCAGTGGTCATCGTTGAGCTGGATGTTCTCTTCCTGGGCCAGGGCCTGCGCCACGTCCTCGTTCCAGTTTTCGGGTTCCACCAGATAGCCTTCGGCATCGCGTTCCGGCATCAGGGCTGCAAGATCGGGGGTTTGATTCATGACAGACTCCTTGTTCATGAGTTGGAGCCTAGTTTAGGGATCTCTTATATATTCATCCAACGATAAATTTTGGTATCTAATATCGGAAAACTCGATATATACATATGGACACCGAACTCGCCCGTACTTTTCTGATGGTGGCGGCCACCGGCAACTTCGTCGCCGCCGCCAGCCGCCTGCACGTCACCCAGTCGACCGTCAGCGCGCGCATCCACACGCTGGAAACCACGCTCGGCGCACGCCTGTTCCAGCGCGGCCGCAACGGCGCGGAACTGACGCCTTCCGGCAAGCGCTTCCTGCGCCATGCCAAGCATCTGGTGCGCACGGTCGAGCAGGCGGTGCACGATGTCGGATTGCCGCAGGGTTTTCACGACGTGCTGACGCTGTCGGGGCGGATCGCATTGTGGGAAGGCTTCCTGCCGCACTGGGTGGCGTGGATGCGCGAAGCGGCGCCGGACGTCTCGCTGCGCCTGGAGATCGGCTTCGAAGCCGACATCATGCAGGGGCTGATCGAGGGCACGGTGGACATCGGTGTGATGTACACGCCGACTTCGCGTTCCGGACTGGTGGTGGAACCGCTGTTCGACGAGACCCTGCTGCTGGTGACCAGCGATCTTGGGCGCGGCTGGCCCGACGAGGGCTACATCCACATCGACTGGGGGCCGGAATTCCACGCCCAGTTCAGCGACCACTACCCCGACGCCCCGCCGCCCACGCTGGTTGCCAACATCGGCTGGCTGGGCGTGCAGCAACTCCTGACCTATGGCGGCAGCGGCTATTTCCCGCAACGCCTGGTGCGGCACTATATCGAGGACGGCCTGTTGTGGCGCGTCCCGGACAGCCCGCAGTTCAAGCTGCCGTCATGGATGGTGTTTCCGCGCGACAGCGACAGCAGCGCGCTGAAATACGCGCTCGACGGCCTGCGTACCCTGGCGCGCGAGGAGCAGGCGCGTGCCTGAAAACTAGACGGCCCGCATCGCTCAGTTCCGCCTGCCCTTGTTCAGCAGGCTGACGATCGACACCGTCGGCTCCGCCAGGTCGGCCAGCGTGTACTGTCCGACATGTTCGAGGAATTGCCGCTGCGCGTCGAACAGGATGTTTTTCAAGGTGCAGTTTTTCTTGATGATGCACACCGGATCGTCACAGTTGACCGGCACCAGCGTCGCTTCCATCAATTCGATCACCCTGCGCAAATCGATGGTTTCCTTCGGCTGTCCGAGCCGGATTCCTCCGCCCTGCCCGCGGCTGGCA
The DNA here is from genome assembly GCA_018262815.1 of Thiobacillus sp. Classification (GTDB taxonomy): domain Bacteria; phylum Pseudomonadota; class Gammaproteobacteria; order Burkholderiales; family Thiobacillaceae; genus Thiobacillus. Next base: position 13,396 of record JADFDN010000047.1, on the reverse strand, counting down.
TGGATCAGCCCGGCGCCCGCCATCTTGTGCACGATTTTCATGATATGGCTGCGCGACACGCCGAATTTCTCGGCGATTTCCTGCACCGTCGACAGCCGGTCATCCGGCATCGACGCCAGGTAAATCAGCACCCGAAATGCATAGTCCGTATGTTTGGTCAGCCGCATGCGTCGATGTTCTCCAGTCGTTTTCCGTATTTTACTTGACCTGGTTTATAAGATTCACCTAATATTCCAATTCATTCATGCATGTCACATGAATGTTTAAACCGCCTGTCAAACCATCATTATTCCCAGGAGAGACCATGCTATCTGCCGAAACGCTGGCAACCATCAAATCCACCGCGCCGTTGCTCGCCGAGCAGGGCAAGGCGATCACCGACCTGTTCTACTCCAAGCTGTTTGCCCGGCATCCGGAACTGCAGCACATCTTCAACATGGCCAATCAGGCGCAGGGCGAGCAATCGCGCGCCCTGGCCGAATCGGTGTTCATGTACGCCACGCACATCGACAAGCTGCAGAACCTGGGGCCCATGGTCAGCCGCATCGCCCACAAGCACGCCAGCCTGCAGGTCGCACCCGAGCACTATCCGATCGTCGGAAAATATCTGCTGGAGGCCATCCAGGACCATCTGGGCCTGGATGCGGACCATCCCGTGCTCGGTGCCTGGGCCGAGGCCTACACCCAACTGGCCGGCATCTTCATCCAGACCGAGGAAGGCATCTACAGCCACAACGCAATGAAACCCGGCGGCTGGCGCGGCTTTCGGCCGTTTGTCATTCGCGAGATTCGCGACGAGGCCAGCGGCATCAAGTCGGTCTATCTGCAGGCCGAGGACGGCAAGCCCATTGCCGGTTTCGAGCCGGGTCAATATCTGGGCATCAAGGTCAGGGTGCCCGGCCATGAATACGATGAGATCCGCCAGTATTCGCTCTCGGATGCTCCGGGAAAAGACTATTACCGAATCACCGTCAAGGCCGAAAGCACGCCGCCCAGCCACACAGGCAAGGTGTCGAACCATCTGCACGGCGCGCAGCCTGGCGACCAAGTGTGGGTGCAACCGCCGACGGGAGACTTCACCGTCAAGCATCCCGAGCGGGAGCTGGTTCTGATTGCGGGCGGCGTCGGCATCACGCCCTTGCTGAGCATCCTGCTGCACCGCATCGAAACCGGCGAGGACGTGTCCGATCTGGTGTTCATCCATTGCTGCCGCGATCCGGCGCATCACGTGATGGCGGATGAACTGCGTCAACTCAGCGCGCAGCATGGCTTCAGCTACTACGTCAGCTACGAGACCGGCAGCGGGGCCGACCACCAGGGCTATCTCGACCAGACGGTCCTGTCGCACTGGCTCACCCAGCCGGATGCCGACGTGTATTTCTGCGGCCCCAAGCCGTTCATGGCCGCGGTCAATGCCCAGCTTCTGCGTATGGGATTTCGCGACGAGCAGTTGCATTACGAAGTCTTCGGTCCCAGCACCCGTCTGCTGACGCATTGACCGCCCCGGCGCCTGCCATGCAGGCGCCTTCTCCTGACCGCATCCAGAGCGGGGGCCATGTCCCATCAAACAACGATCCGCAGCGCCTTGCCGCAGCCGGGTTTTAACCCAGCGTCTACCGGGAGCCGGAAGCCTTCAGCAGCGATGAACCAGGGCAGCGGCTCATGCTGTCTTCGTGGGGGTTATGGGCGGCGACAGAATCTGACCGCGCCGACCCGCCCCCCGCTCAGGCCGGTTTCTTCGCGACCAGATCGATCAGCGCCGACATGCCGTGATGATGGCTGCCTTCGCTGATGAAGGATTCGTGTTCGGCCAGATGGAGGATGTGCCAGTCGCCGAACCACTCGCGCAGCAGCTCGGCTGTGTACATGTTGGCGGGATTGGACGGCCCGCCGGTGGCAAGCTCGACCTGCTTCGGCGTATAGCCCTGCAGGATCAGCAGTCCGCCCGGCTTCAGGCTGCGGCGGATGCCGGCGATGACGCGGTCGCGCTCGGGCGGCGGAGCGAACTGGATGAAGATCGCCGCGACCAGATCGTAGGCGGCTTGCGGCCAGCTCCAGTTCACGACATCGGCCTGCCCGGTCTCCAGCGTCACGCCGCGTTCGGCGGCGAGCTTGCGCGCCTTTTCCAGCGCGAACGGCGACACGTCGATGGCATGGACCGAAACACCCTGTTCGGCCAGCCACACGCCGTTGCGGCCTTCGCCGTCGGCAACCGCCAGTGCGCGCATGCCGGGGCGGATTAGCGCGGCCTGGCTCGCCAGAAACACGTTCGGCGCCGTGCCGAAGATGTAGTCCTCGGTCGCGTAACGATCGTCCCAGAATACCGAACTCACCTGGCGTGGGCGGCGAGCAGGCGTTCCAGCTGTGCCGCCGGCACCATGCCGGGCACGCGCTGGCCGTCGGCAAAGATGATCGTGGGCGTGCCCGACACTTTCAGTTTGCCGCCGAGCGCAATGGTGGCTTCAACCGGATTGGCGCACTTGCCGTCGTTGTTCGGCACCGTTCCGCGCGTAATGTAGTCGTTCCACGCCTTGTTGCGGTCGGGTGCGCACCAGATCTGCTTCGAGGTCTGCACCGCCTTGGGGTGCAGGCCTTCGATCGGATAGAGGAAAGTGTAGACGGTGATGTTGTCGACCTTGTCGAGCTCGGCCTCGAACTTGCGGCAGTAGGGGCAATCGACATCGGAGAACACCACCAGCTTGCGGGCGCCGTTGCCCTTGACGGTCTTCAGCGCATTGTTGAGCGGCAGCGTGTCCCACTTCACCGCCTGCAGCTGGTTCAGTCGCGCCTGGGTCAGGTTGCTGCGGTTCTTCAGGTCGATCACGTCGCCGGCAAACACGAATTTCGCCTTGGCATCGATGTAGATGAGCTGGCCGTCCAGATAGACCTCGAACAGGCCGCTGTAGGGGGTCGGCTTCACCGAGCTGATCTGCGCACCGGGAAACTGTTGTGTCAGCGCCTTGCGGATGGCGGACTCGTTGGCCTGCGCGGACGCGGCGAACATCAGGCTGGCGGCCAGAGCGAGGCCGGAAAAACGACGTGCAAACTTCATGGGGACTCCAGAAAACCTACAAAAAAAGATCAGGACATGGCCTCGCGCACCAGCGCCGCCTTCAGCGGCGGCAGATGATCGACGGCCTGCATCCCGGCATTGCGCAGCCAGGCGGCACGACTGTCGGCAAACAGATGATGCAGGCCATGTGTGACAGCCTGCATGCGCCGCACCGGTTCTGCACGCTGGCGGGCATACGCCTGCAACACCCGCATATCGCCCAGGCAGGTGCGGCGATACTGCACCAGCATCTCGACCAGGGCTTCGGCATCGCCGAATCCCAGATTGACGCCCTGGCCCGCCAGCGGATGCACGCCGTGGGCGGCGTCGCCGATCAGTGCGACACCGGGCGCCACCACCGAATCGACCCGGATCAGCCGCAGCGGAAACGCAACAGCCGGCGTCAGCAGTTGCAAGTCGCCGAGCCGGTCGCGGCCCGCAGCCTGCACCCGGGCAGCGAGCGCCGCTGCGTCCAGTACGACCAGTTCGTCGGCCTGTGCCGTTCGGGTTGACCAGACCATCGACAGGCAGTTCCCGCTGAGCGGCAGCCAGGCGAGGATGTCGCTGTCGAAAAACCACTGGAAGGCCGTGCCGCGGTGCGGGATCGCGCAGGCGAAGTTGGCCACTACGCCGCTCTGGCCATAGGGCGTCAGCGTCGAGGCGAGGCCGGCCCACTCGCGGATGCGAGACGCGGCGCCGTCGGCGCCGACGACCAGCTCGGCTTCGAGCAGCGTGCCGTCGTCGAGCGCGATCCGCGTCGATGATTCGCCGCGATCGAGCGACGCGATCGAGGCCGGGCAATGCAGCCCCACGTTGCCGTCGGCCTGCAGCGCCTGCCACAGGGCATGCTGCAGGCGTCCGCTTTCGACGATGACGGCCAGCTGCGGCACGCCGGCTTCATAGGCATCGAGCCGGATCGCGCCCGTGGTATCGCCCGCCACGTCCATGCGGAACACCGGCTGGATGCGTTCGGCGTCCATCCGCTGCCAGGCACCGATGCGCGTCAGGAAGCGCTGGTTGGCCGGCGTGATGGCGTAGATGCGGGTGTCCCAGGCGTCGTCCGGAACCGGCGGCGGCTGGCGTTCGATCAGCGCGACGCGCAATCCCTGGCGGCCGAGCGCCAGCGCAGCGGCAGCGCCCACCAGCCCGGCGCCGACGATAACCACCTGATAGCGTTGCGGATTCATCCGCGCGCCCCGAATATCATCCGCCGCGCGACGAAGCGTTTCAGCGGCGGCAGCACCTCCAGCGCCATCAGCCCGAGTCCGCGCGCATGGCGCAGCGGAGGGATGTCGTTGGAGAACACGCGCACCAGAAAATCGGTGAAGCCGACGCCGCCCAGCACGTCGGCGCGACGGCCGCGCGCGTAGGCGGCCAGCATGGCGGCGCTGCCGATCTCGTTCGCCGGCGTGTCGCCGCGCTGGTTTAATTCATGTGGTGTGTCGCAGCACTGTTCATGCATCGTGTCGCCGCGCTGTTTTAATGGATGCGGCGTGTCGCCGCATAGTGCAGCCAGCTCCCAGGCATCGCGCAGGCCGATGTTGAAGCCCTGGCCCGCCACCGGATGCAGGGTCTGCGCAGCATTGCCGATGCGCACTACGCGATCGGCCGCCTCGCTGCCGACGTAGGCGAGCCTCAGCGGAAAAGTTTTGCGCGGGCTGGCCTCCAGGAAAAGGCCCTGGCGTCCGCCGAAATGGCGATACAGCGCAGCGAGAAATGCGTCGTCCGGCAATTCGGCAATGCGCCGGGCGTCCTCGCTGCTGGCGGTCCACACCAGCGCGTAGCGATCTCCCTTGGGCAGCAGCGCGGCCGGCCCTTCGGGCGTGAAGCGCTCGAACGCCTGGTTGCCGTGCGGCAGCTCGGTCCGCACTTCGCAGACCACGGCCATCTGGTCGTAGTCACGCTCGAACCTGGGTGCGGGGGCGGTATCGCCACGACCGCCGTCGGCCACCACCACCAGCTGCGCAGCCAGCGCACGGTCATCGGCCGTGTGCACGGTGGCACAGCCGGCACCGGATTCGATGCGTTCCACCGCCACGCCGTATTCGACGTCGATGCGCGATTCGGCCAGCGCCTGTTTCAGCGCTGTCGTCAGCACGGCATAAGGCAGCACGTAGCCCAATGCCGGCACCGCGACGTCTTCCGCGGCCAGCCGCGCAACGCCGAGCGCGCCGCGCTGCGAAATATGAATGCGGGTGATCGGGGTGACGTCGCCAAGCCGATCCCATACCCCGAGACGTTCAAGGATCAGCCGCGCGCCGTGCGACAGCGCCAGGGTGCGGCTGTCGGCGCGCGCGTCGGCCGGCTGCGCTTCCAGCACGCGCGCCGCGATGCCCTGCTGCCGCAGCGCCAGCGCGCACACTGCGCCGACCGGACCGGCACCGACGATCAGCACGTCGCTCATCCGTTCATCCACGCCTCGATCTCGGCCACGGTTTTCGGCGGCGTGGTCAGCACCTCGCAGCCGGACTCGGTCACCGTGACGTCGTCCTCGATGCGGATGCCAATGTTCCAGTAGGCCTCGGGCACATCGTCCGCAGGACGGATATACAGACCGGGCTCGACGGTCAGCGTCATGCCCGGCACCAGCGGCCGCCATTCGCCCGCGAGCTTGTATTCGCCGGCGTCGTGCACGTCCATGCCGAGCCAGTGGCCGGTGCGGTGCATGTAGAAGCGGCTGTAGGCGTTCGATTCGATCAGGCCGTCGGCCTCGCCGTGGAGCAGGCCGAGGTCGACCATGCCCTGCGTCAGCACGCGCACCGCCGCCTCGTGCGGACTGTTCCAGTGGCTGCCCGGGCGCACCGCGTCGATGGCCGCCGTCTGCGCGGCCAGCACCAGTTCGTAGGCATCCTTCTGCGCCGCCGAGAAACGGCCGTTCACCGGAAAGGTGCGGGTGATGTCGGCCGCATAACTGCCGAACTCGGCGGCGGCGTCGATCAGCAGCAGGTCGCCGTCCCTGAGCGGCTTGTTGTTGAAGACGTAGTGCAGCACGCACGCGTTGGCGCCGCTGGCGACAATCGACGTGTACGCCGGCGCCTCGGCGCCGCCGCGGCGGAAGGCGGACAGCAGTTCGGCCTCGATCTCGTATTCGTGGCCGCCCGGCCGGGCCGCGCGCATGGCGGCGCGATGCGCGCCGGTGGAAATCTCGGCAGCGCGGCGCATCAGCGCGAGCTCGTGGCCATCCTTGATGAGGCGCATCTCGTCCAGCCAGATGCGCGCGTCGACCATCCTGTTCGGTGCGTGCACGCCGCCGCGCGCCTTGCCCCGTACCGTGTTGAGCCAGCCCATCACCTGCGTGTCCCAGGCCATGTCGCGGCCGATGATGTAGGCGAGCAGCGGCTGGTTTTCCAGCAGCCTGGGCAACTCTGCATCGAGCGTGTCGTAGGCGTAGGCGTCGTCGAAGGCAAAGACCTCGCGCGCCGCTGCCGGGCCGTAGCGGAAGCCGTCCCAGATCTCCCGTTCCTCGTTCTTCTCGCGGCAGAACAGGATATGGCGCGGCGCCTTGCCGCCCACCAGCACCACCACCGCCTCGGGCTCGTTGAAGCCGGTCAGCCAGTAGAAATAGCTGTCGTGCCGGTAAGGATAGTGGGTGTCGCGATTGCGCGGCACCTCCGGCGCAGTGGCGATGACCATCACGCCTTCGCCCATCTGCTCGACAACCCGCTGGCGGCGGGCAAGATAAATTGCGGAATCAGGCTGCATGGTGCTGTCTCAGTTCCTCGTCCAGGGCGGCCAGGCGGGCCGGCGTGCCGACATCGACCCAGCGTCCGCCAAAATGTTCGCCGCTGACCCGGCCGGCATCGATCGCCAGCCGCAGCAACGGCGCCAGCGGCGCCTTTTCGCCTGCCGGGGTGTGAGCGAACAGCGCCCGATGGTAGACGCCGATGCCGGAAAAGGTGAAGCGTGACGGGTGCGGCGTGAGCGGAATGTCGGCGTTGGTCACCCGGCTGCCATCGAGCACGAAATCCCCATTCGGATGCTGCGATGGATTATTGACCAGCACCAGATGCGCCTGGTCGTGCCCCGCCGCAAGCCGCGCCAGCGGCTCGGCCAGCCGGCTGAAATCGTATTCGCAGTAGATGTCGCCGTTCACCACCGGGAACACGTCCTCTTCAATCAGCGGCAGCGCAGTGGCGATGCCGCCCGCGGTTTCCAGCGCGCTGATTTCGCGCGAATACTCGATCGACACGCCCCATGCCGCGCCGTTCCCCAGCGCCGCTTCGATCTGCTCGCCGAGATGGGCGTGGTTGATGACGATATGGGTGTAGCCCGCCGCGCGCAGGCGTTCGATGTGCCAGACGATCAGCGGCTTGCCACCGACCGCCAGCATGGGCTTGGGCGTATGGTCGGTAAGCGGGCGCATGCGTTCGCCGCGCCCGGCCGCCAGGATCATCGCCGTGGCCCGCTTCAAAATGTGTATCCCGCCTGCGGCTGCTTATCCTGCAGCGCATCCAGCAGGAACAGCAGCGGTTTCAGTTCGTCGTAGCGTTCGCATACCTTGCGCAGGTAATGCATCACCAGCGGCATGTCCTTCAGATACCCGTCCTTGCCATCACGGTGATACAGCCGCGCGAAGATGCCGAGTACCTTGATGTGGCGCTGCGCGCCCATCCATTCGAAGTCGCGCCAGAATGCGCCGAAGTCATCGGGCACCGGCAGGCGGGCGGCGCGCGCCTTCTCCCAGTAGCGGATCACCCAGTCGAGCTGCAGCTCTTCGTCCCATTGGATGTAGGCGTCGCGATAGATCGAGGCGAGGTCGTAGGTGATGGGGCCGTAGACCGCGTCCTGGAAATCGAGAATGCCGGGGTTGGGATCGGACACCATCAGGTTGCGCGAATGCCAGTCGCGGTGCACGTAGACCTGCGGCTGCGCCAGGTTGTTGGCAAGAATCCGCTCGAACACGGTGTCGAGGACGGCCTTCTGCTCGTCCTTCATCTCGACGCCGAGGTGCTTTGCCACGTACCACTCGGGGAACAGCATCAGCTCGCGGGTCAGCAGCGCGCGGTCGTAGTCCGGCAGTACGCCGGGGCGGCTCGCCTGCTGGATGCGGATCAGCGCGTCGTTCGACGCCAGATACAGCTCGCGAGCGGTGCTTTCATTCAGTGCGGACAGATAGGTGGCATTGCCGAGATCGGTCAGCAGCAGGAAGCCCTGTTCCAGGTCCTGCGCCAACACCTGCGGCACGTGCACGCCGGCGTCGCCGAACAGCCGGGCGACGGCAACGAACGGCCGGCAATCCTCGTGCGCCGGCGGCGCGTCCATCACGATATAATCGCGGCCTTTGGCAGTGACGCGAAAATAACGGCGAAAGCTGGCGTCGGCCGACGCCGGGGCGATGTCGAGCGACTCGCCCCCCAGCTGTCGGGCGGCCCAGTCCTGTAATACTTGCAAACGTTCCACTGCCTACGGCTCCGAATAACGCTATTCCTGATAACCCTGGTCCGGATTTTACATCGCTTGTCCACCTTGCCCGGCTTTGCGCTCGTCGTGTTGTTGCTGGCTGTCCACTCCGCGGGCGCGGACGGGCTCGCGCTGAAAAAGGACGTCGAGCTGCAAGGCTCGGTGGCGGCAGGCGGGGAAGGGCCGCTGTTCCTAACCGCCGACCGCATCGAGTCGGCCGAACCTGATGTCATCGAAGCCAGCGGCAACGTCGAGGCCCGCCAGGCCGGGCAGAACTTCTTCGCCAACTGGCTGCGCTACGACACCTCGCTCAACTTCATCGAGGCGCGCGGCCAGGTGCGTCTGGAACAGCCTGCCCTGCTGGTGAGCGGGGATACGCTCAAGCTCGACCTCGACGACTACAGCGGCGAACTCACCCAGCCGGTCTACCGGTTTACCGCGCAGCCGGGCCGCGGCGACGCAGAACGCGTCGATTTCATCGACAAGAACCGCTTCAACCTCCAGGACGCCACCTACACCACCTGTCCGGTCGACAACGACGACTGGTTCCTCAAGGTGGGCGACCTCGACATCGACAAGACCCGCAACGTCGGTACCGCACGCAATGCCTCGCTGAATTTTCTGGGTGTACCCATCCTGTACACGCCCTGGATGGACTTTGCGCTCAACAACGAGCGCAAGACCGGCGTGCTGGCGCCGACCATCGGCACCACCGAGCGCAGCGGCCTCGACATTCTGGTGCCCTACTACCTCAACCTCGCGCCCAACTATGACGCCACGCTGTACCCGCGCCTGCTGTCCAAGCGGGGCGTGCAGCTGGGCGGCGAATTCCGCTATTTGCTGAACGACGTGCGCGGGGAAAACCGCCTCGAATACCTGCCCAACGACAACGAGGCGAAGCGTTCGCGCTGGAGCGTTGCGCTCAACAACACCTATCAGCTGAACGCCACCACCCAGGCCGGCATGCTGTTCAATCGCGTGTCCGACAACGATTATTTTCGCGATCTGTCCAACCTGATTTCCATCACCTCGGTCAGCCACCTCAATCGCGAAGCCTGGATAAGCACGCAGCATGCCCACTGGAATGCCGAACTGCGTGCACAGAGCTTCCAAACGCTGCAGGACTCCACGTCGACCACGCTCATCGAGGAGCCCTATGCACGGCTGCCGCACGCCCGCCTGGGCATGGCGCGTACGCTGGCCAACGGCCTCGAAATCAAGCTGGACAGCGAGGCCACCCACTTTGCCCACCCCACCCGGACCGAAGGCACCCGGGTGCTGGCCTACCCCACGCTGCGCCTGCCGCTCACCAATTCGTTCGGCTTCCTCACCCCGCAGATCGGCTGGCACAGCAGTTATTACGCGCTGGACGACGACACGCTCGCCGAGCAGCGCATCACACGCAACGTACCGATCTTCAGCCTCGATTCCGGCGTCACCTTCGACCGGCCGTTCCGCTTTGCCGGCCAGGATTACGAGCAGACGCTGGAACCTCGCGTTTATTATGTGTTCGCGCCGTTCCGCGAGCAGGACGCCATCCCCGTGTTCGACACCGCGCCGCTCGATTTCAGTTATGCGCAGATGTTCACCGAGAACCAGTTCATCGGCGGCGACCGCATCAACGACGCCAACCAGTTGACCCTCGCCGTCACCAGCCGCTTCATCGAGGCCGGCAGCGGACTGGAACGGCTGCAGGTCACCCTCGGCCAGCGTTATTATTTCAGCGCGCAGCAGGTCACCCTGCCCGGGGTGGCGCCGCGCACCAGCAACGCCACCGACCTGCTCGCCGCCGTCAGCGGGCAGATCACGCGCGACTGGCGCATCGACACTGCCTGGCAGTTCGACACCCAGAACGGCACCACCATTCGCCAGAACCTCGGCGCGTCCTACCGTCCCGGCCCCGGCCGCGCGTTGAACTTCGGCTACCGCTTCATTGACCAAACCACCGAACAGGTCGATCTGTCCGGACAGTGGCCGCTCGGCAAGCGCTGGTACGGAATGTTCCGCTACAACTATTCGTTCCAGGACGACAAGCTGGTCGAAGGCCTGGCAGGGGTTGAATACAATGGCGGCTGCTGGGCGGTGCGCGCGGTTTTCCAGCGCCTGGCCACCAAGGAAGACCAGTCCACCGACGCGCTGTTCTTCCAGCTGGAGTTGAGCGGCATGGGACGCCTCGGCGCCAACCCGCTCGACGTTTTGAAACAAAGTGTTCCCGGATACAGGCCAAGCAATGACATTCTTCAAACGCCCTGAACATCACCTGTCGCAGTGGATCGCGGCGCTGCTGATCGCCGTCTCGGCACTGGTGCCGGCTCACGCAGCCGTCCAGCCGCTCGATCACATCGTTGCTGTCGTCAACGATGAAATCATCACCCGCCAGGAGCTGGCCAGGCGGTATGCCGAGGTCGTGCGGAACCTGTCGCGGCAGAATACTCCGCTGCCGCCGCGCGAAGTGGTGGAAAAACAGCTGCTCGAGCGCATGATCACCGAACTGGCTCTGCAGCAGCACGCCCGCAGCACCGGCGTGCGGGTCGACCCGAGCCAGATCGAGCGTGCGCTTCAACGCATCGCCGCGCAGAACAAGCTCGATCTCGCCGGCCTCGCGGCCGCACTGGAGCGCGACGGGCAAAGCCTCGACAGCATGCGCACAACGATCCGCAATGAGCTGCTCATTGCGCGTGCCCGCGAACGCGACGTCGACAACCGCATCTCGGTCAGCGACGCCGAAATCGAGGGCTATCTGCAAACGCAGGCGCAACAGGGCGTGGAGACCGAATACAACTTTGCCCACATCCTCGTCACCGTGCCGGAAAATGCCTCGCCCGAACAGATCCAGGCACGCCGCGCGCGCGCCGAGGACGTCCTCGCCCAGCTGGCTGCAGGCGCCGATTTCGCCCAGCTGTCGGCCAGCCATTCCGACGCTCCGAACGCGCTGCAGGGCGGCGCCTTCGGCTGGCGCGCCAGCGGCAAGATGCCGGCGCTGTTCGCCGATGCACTGAAGCCGCTGCAGCCGGGCCAGGTCAGTCCGCTGCTGAAAAGCAGCAACGGATTCCACATCCTCAAGCTCTTCGACAAGCGCGGGCTCGACGCCGCGCTCAACGTCACCCAGACGCACGCGCGCCACATCCTGATCAAGACCAACGAACTCACCTCGGAAGCCGACGCCCGCACCCGCCTGATGCAATTGAAGGAGCGCATCGACAATGGCGTGAAATTCGATGAACTGGCGCGCCTGCACTCCGAGGACGCGAGCGCCTCCAAGGGCGGCGATCTCGGCTGGATCAATCCCGGCGACACCGTGCCCGACTTCGAGAAGGCGATGAACGCCCTGCAGCCGGGCGAGGTCAGCGCGCCGATCCAGTCGCCTTTCGGCTGGCACCTGATCCAGGTGCTGGAACGCCGCGAGCAGGACGTCACGCAGGAGCGCCAGAAACTGGTGGCGCGCCAGGCCATTCGCGAGCGCAAGGCAGAAGAGGCTTTCCAGGACTGGGTGCGGCAGATTCGCGACTCGGCCTACGTCGAATTGCGTCCGATCGATTGAGCCGGTCACGCCCAGGGTGAGCCAAGCCATGCAGCCGCCCGTCCTCGCCCTCACGGCGGGTGAGCCCGCCGGGATCGGTCCCGATCTCTGCATCGCTCTGGCGCGGCAGGCGTTGCCCTGCCGCCTCACCGTTCTCGGCGATGTCGACGTGTTGCGCGACCGTGCCGAACAACTCGGCATTGCGGTCGACTTCGTCAGCGGAGACGCCATTCCCCCTCATCTGCCCGGGACACTGCACGTGCATCACGTTCCGGTCGCCGCGCCCGTCACCGCCGGCGTGCTCGACCTCCACAACAGCGCCCATGTGCTGGCCTTGCTGGACGCAGCGCTCGAAGGCTGTCTGAACGGCTCGTACCATGCCATGGTCACCGCGCCAGTGCACAAGGGCGTCATCAACGACGCCGGCTTTGCCTTCACCGGCCATACCGAATACCTGGCCGACCACAGCGGCACGAAACGGGTCGTGATGATGCTGGCCGGCGGCGGCTTGCGCGTGGCGCTGACCACCACCCATCTGCCCCTGCGCGAAGTGGCCGACGCCATCACGCCCACGCTGCTCGATGAAGTCATCCGCATCCTGCACGCAGACCTGCAGCACAAATTCGGCGTCATTCGGCCGCGCATCCTGGTGGCCGGCCTCAACCCGCACGCCGGCGAATCCGGTCACTTGGGACGCGAGGAAATCGACATCATCGAACCCGCGCTCGACCGCCTGCGCGGCGAAGGCATGGATCTGGTCGGCCCGCTGCCGGCCGACACCCTGTTCTCGCGCATCCGCCACGAATCCTGTGACGCCGTACTGGCGATGTATCACGACCAGGGCCTGCCCGTCCTCAAGTACGCCAGCTTCGGCGCCGGCGTGAACATCACCCTCGGCCTGCCCTTCATCCGCACCTCGGTCGACCATGGCACCGCGCTCGATCTCGCCGGCAGCGGCAATGCGGAAGTCGGCAGCCTGTTGACGGCAATCGACGTGGCGATGGAGATGGTGGCCAGGGGTCAGGGGTCAGGGGTCAGGGGATAACATGATGCCGGCCATTCAAAACGCGGCGACAAGCCGCACAAAGCCCCCCGAATCCTAGCCCCTAAGAATGCACACTCCGCGCAAGCGCTTCGGCCAGAACTTCCTGATCGACGACGGCATCATCCATGCCATCGTCAACGCCATCCATCCGCAAGCGGGAGAAACCGTGGTCGAGATCGGTCCCGGCCTCGGCGCGCTGACCAGGCCTTTGCTCGAGCGCCTGCCGCACCTGCACGCCGTCGAACTCGACCGCGACATTGTCGCCCGCCTGCAGCGGAGCTGGCCGGCCGAGCGGCTGACCGTCCACAGCTGCGACGCCCTGAAGTTCGATTTCGGCTCGCTGGGCCACGACCGGCGCATCATCGGCAACCTGCCCTAC